>JBHGBF010000119.1:0-15758 GCA_041946865.1 Acidobacteriota bacterium
TCGGAATAAGCCCGAGTTTTCGAAAGTGGCACCATTTTGTACAAAAATTAGGTAGCTAGAAGTCGGAAGTCGATGCAGCGTATCACAATCCTATTCATGGTTGTTCTTTTGGTCCTGCCTTCTTCTTTGGGCTACTCCCTGGCCCAATCGGACAAGGAGCCGACCGTGCTAGAACCGATTTACCGGGTTGGAAAGAGAATCCAATCGTCGGCACTTGTAGGGATGAATCAAAGCGAGTTCCGAGAGCTTCAAAAAGCCCTGAAGACAGAGCTTGAAATCGCTAGAGGAAAGGTTAACAACGACGATCAGGCGCAAAGAGTTCTGAAGCTTTACGGGGCTGCTCTTGAAGTGATGCTCGACTACGATTTTATGCGGGACCGTGCCGAAGAGCTTCGAGCGTATTCCAAGTCGACGAGGGCGCTCAACCCCAAGCTATTCGATCAGTCGCCAATGGCCGTTGGACTGATCGGATTGAGACATGAGGAAAACCCGGGCGACAAGAACCCGGTGTTGCAGCGACTCGAAGCGATTGTCAAGAAGTACCAGCTGGCGACCGAGAAGCGCACATTCGACACAGAGTTCTACAAAGGAACGTATGTGTACGTCGCTGCAGGCTGGGACGCGCGCCTGCTTTCTTTTGCTGGAGAACGATTGGCTGATGCAGCGGGACTGGTTGAATCCGTCGGGCACCCGCCACCGAAGGAAATAAGACTGGGAATGACGGTGGCCGAAGTGGAGCAGCTGTTAGGATTGCCGGAAGCCAAAGCCGATCTGGGCGCCAAAGTGCTGTACAAGTACGAAGACATGACCCTTGAGTTCATGGACGGCAAGGTGGTTGACGTGAAGTTCTTCTAGCCACCTTCCTGAAGAGGGGGAGAGACTCATTTCCGTCGTGAACGTTCGTAACATTGGCCTGCGCAGGTTGTTCGTCGTCGCGACGACGATTACTCCCTCAAACTCCATTAAACTGAAGGCTACCTTGTGCGCGATGGCTAGTCTTCGTATAGCTTCCCGCTGGTAACGATAAATCAGGCCTGAAAAACACCAAGCGGCCAGGACTGCGGGGACAAAGGCCCACCATATCCAAGTCGCTTGCGCCTGATGTAATTCAGCCGCGTGAAGTAGTTGCGACCACCCATACGCCAGCCAATTCTCGCCCGACTGCCCAGGTCGGGTGACACTACGGCCTGTGGTCAGGTACGTCACCCCCGGATAGAACCCCGTTCCTTCTGTCGACCTCATACTACCAAACGAGAGAAGGTTTCACGCCCAAAACGCGCCCTTTTTCATTGACGTCAGTGGACCATTTTCACCGACGTTTTTCACCTAATGTTCACCTTGCTTCACATTTATTCACAATCACCGTGCTCCGTAGAAGTCGTTGAGAATCCAGCAATTGCCCGTCTGCAAAACACTTGCACCTTACACCTGAGGGCAGGGATGTCGGATAATTGTTGCTTATGGCCAAAGTGGGTTTTGTCAGCCTGGGATGTCCCAAGAATCTGATCGACAGTGAGGTCATGCTCGGCCTGTTGTCGCGGGAAGGGTATGAAATCACTCCCGATCAGGGGCAGGCTGAAATCATCGTGGTCAACACCTGCGCCTTTATAGAAAGCGCCAAGCAGGAATCCATTGACACGATTCTGGAAATGGCCGAGCAGAAGTGGAAAGGCAAGTGCCGGCGCCTGATCGTCGCCGGCTGTCTGGTCGAGCGCTATCGAAAAGAAATACAGAGCCAGATCCCCGAAGTGGATGCGGTCGTGGGCACCAACGAAATCCCCAGGATTCTGCAAGCCTGTGCGAACGGCGATCAGCCGGTCTGCCCACCGCCTGCTCCCGGCTTGCCCGCCTTTCTTTACACAGACACCGATCCGCGGATTCTGACCACGCCCCGATATACGGCTTATGTGAAGATCGCCGAAGGCTGTGACCACCCCTGCTCATTTTGCGCGATCCCCAAGATGAGAGGGATGTTCCGCAGCCGGCGTCTGGATTCGGTCCTTGCCGAGGCGCGCAATCTAGCCTCCCGGGGCGTCAGGGAAATCAACCTGGTCGGGCAGGACACGACGATGTATGGCTGGGACTGGGGCTGCAAAACCGGTCTGGCGGATCTGATCCGGGAGCTGGCGAAGATCGAAGACCTGTACTGGATCAGGTTTCTTTACGCTTATCCGAACAACATCTACCCCGAGTTGCTCAAAGCCGTTGCCGAAACAGAAAAGGCCTGCAAGTACATCGACCTGCCGTTGCAGCATGCCTCAGCACAGGTTCTCAAGCGTATGAAGAGAGGCGGCAACCGCCACTCGTTATTGAAGCTGCTCGAGAGGATACGAAAAGCTGTACCTGGCGCCGCCATTCGTACTACTATGATCGTCGGTTTTCCGGGGGAGACGGAAGCCGATTTCCGCGACCTGTGTGACTTTGTGAAGGCAGCGGAGTTTGACCGGCTGGGGGTCTTTGCCTACTCGGACGAAGAGCAGACACCGGCTTATGATCTTCCGGGGAAGGTCACCGAAGCGGTCAAGCAGCGACGGAAGCAGCGCCTGATGCAGCTTCAAAAACGCATTTCCCGCCGTCGTAACGCCGAGCTGGTGGGCCAGAAGCGGCGGGTGCTGGTTGAAGGTCCGTCGCGGGAGAGCGATCTGCTGTGGGCCGGCCGGTTGCCGACCCAGGCGCCGGAAATCGACGGTGTTGTTTATCTTAACGACGGTATCGATGAGACCGTTCGGCCCGGCGACATACGGGAGGTGCTCATTACCGAAGCTTTTGATTACGACCTGGTCGGGTCCGTCGTGGGATGAAAAGAATTCCTCGTTGCCCCAACTGTCAGACTGAAGTCTCCAGAGATAACCCGTTCTTGCCGTTTTGCAGCGAGCGCTGCCGCCTTTTGGACCTCGGGCGCTGGCTGGACGGAGATTACCATATTGCAGGCCAGAAGGTTGACGATAAACAGGAATCGCGCGAAGAACAGGAACGACATGGAGACGAGGAAAGGGACGAGTGATTTCCTGGTTCGGGCCTTCGCGGTTGGATTTGGTGCGGGACGGATGCCGCTGGCGCCTGGCACGTGGGGCGCGCTGGAAGGGCTGGCCTTGGTGTTCCTCATCCATCACTATCTCCCTTCCCATTCCAAGCTGCTGCTGGCCGGCCTGTGCCTGGTCCTGGGAGGTCTCGCCATCTGGACGTCAGACCGCGTGGCCCGGTCTCTGCGTACGCCGGATCCCCAGCAGGTGGTCGCCGATGAGATCGTCGGCCAGATGAGTTGTTTTCTCTGGGTCCCCGTTTCGAGCTGGACGCTGATCGGCGGTTTTGTGCTGTTCCGGTTGTTCGACATCAGCAAGCCCTTTCCGGCCGGACGCGCTGAACATCTTCCCGGCGGCCTGGGGATTATTGCCGATGACCTGGTTGCCGGCGTTTACGCGGGCGTGATCCTCAGAATAGCGAGTGCTTACCTGGTCCAGCAGGTTTAGCAGCGAAGAGTGACTGTGGGAAGCGCTGCGCATCCCCCGCTCCAAAAATGAAGAGGAACTGACATGCGGGCA
Organism: Acidobacteriota bacterium; assembly: GCA_041946865.1. Taxonomy (GTDB): domain Bacteria; phylum Acidobacteriota; class UBA6911; order RPQK01; family RPQK01; genus RPQK01. The sequence continues at coordinate 3,543 of JBHGBF010000119.1, forward strand.
GAGATTATTGCCATCGGGTCTGAACTGCTGTCGCCCTGGCGCCTGGACACCAACTCCCTTTTTATTACCGAGCATTTGAACCGCGCCGGCATCCGCGTTTGGCGAAAGACCGTTATAGGCGACCGTTTCGAGGACCTGAAGGAGGCCTTCTCCGCCGCCCTTTCGCAGGCCGACGTGGTATTTTGCATCGGTGGGCTGGGGCCGACCAAGGATGACATCACCAGGGAGGTCGTGGCGGCGGTCCTCGGCCGGAAGCTCGAGGTGAACGACCAGGCTTTGCGCCAGCTTGAGAAACGCTACGCCCGGATCGGCGTCGCGATGACCCCCAACAATCTTCAGCAGGCCATGGTTCCCGAGGGCGGCGAAGTCATGCCGAACCCGAATGGAACCGCGCCGGGACTGTTCATCAGGGACGACAACCGTCTGATCTTTCTGCTGCCGGGTCCCCCGCATGAGCTGAAGGCCATGGTTGTGGATCAGGTCCTCGGCGTGATCGCCCGGTACCACCGTGCCTCGCCCCTGATTTACAGGCATCTCAAGATCGCTTCGGAAGGCGAATCGCGCGTCGATCATTTGGTCTCTCCGATCTACCAGAGCTACGACGAGGTGGAGACGACAATCCTCGCTTCGGCAGGAATCGTTGATCTTTTCTTCCACTGGACCCAGCCGGGAGCTCCTGACCGCTCAGGATCGGTCCTGGAGGAGCTGACCCGTCGCGTCAAGGAAGTCCTGGGTGCCTCTGTCTACGCTGAAGGCGAACAGAGCCTGGAGGCGGTGACGGGCCGCCTGCTTCGTGAACAGGGCAAGACTCTGGCGACCGCCGAATCCTGCACCGGCGGCTTTCTCGGCAAAATGATCACGGACGTATCGGGCAGCTCCGATTATTACCTGGGCGGGATGATCACCTACGGCAACCGGGCCAAGTGCGAGTGGCTCGGAATCGACGGCGGGTTGATCGAGAGGCACGGCGCCGTAAGCCCCGAAGTGGCCGAGGCCATGGCGGCACGGGTTCGAACCCTGGCCGGCGCTGATTTCGGCCTCTCTACCACCGGAATAGCCGGACCCACAGGAGGGACTGCCGAGAAACCGGTCGGGTTGATTTATATTGGTATCGCCGACGCCGGCGGCAGCGAAGCCAGGAGGTTGCAGCTGCCCGGCGACCGTGAAATCGTGCGGTTGCGCAGCGCCAGGATGGCGATTGACTGGCTGAGGAGAAGACTCCTATGATTCGAAGCTTTGTTGCCGTGAGTTTGCCGCCGGAAGTGCGCGCCAGGCTCGAGGAGTACGGGAAAGAGCTTAAATCGCTGGGTCTGTACGGCACCTATCCGAAAGCCGACTCGTTCCACTTGACGCTGAAGTTCCTGGGGAATATCCCCGAGCAGAAAGTGGATCCGGTTGGCGCTGCCCTGGAACGCGCCGTGGTTGGGATAGCGCCGTTTCAGCTCCAGGTTCGAGGGCTGGGTGTGTTCCCGAATCCATCCAGTGCCCGGGTGGTCTGGATCGGCGTGGAGCAGAGCGAGCCGCTTGCCTTGCTCCAGGAGCGAGTCGAACAGGGGCTGGAAAGCCTGGAGTTTCCGCGAGAGGATAGACCTTTTCGACCCCACCTGACGCTGGCTCGCTTGAAATCGAAGGACAACTTGAAAGCCCTCCAAGCCTACCTTCGAGAGGTCGGGCCTTCGGCAGCTGCGGGCACGGTCCCGGTCGATGAGATCGCCTTGTTCAGGAGCGACTTGAGGCCTGACGGCGCCCGATACACCAGGCTGCGCTCGGCCCGCCTGGCAGGAATACCTTAGGTTCAAAGGAGATCAGCAGATGGCTATCAGTCAGGAACTTCTCGACATTCTCGCTTGTCCGGCCTGCAAAGCAGACGTGAAACTGACCCCGGACGGAGCCGGGCTGAAGTGCGTCAGTTGCCATCGGGTCTATCCGATCCGTGACGATATCCCGGTTATGCTAATAGAAGAGGCCAAAATCGAACCGCCCGGGGAAAAGGCGGAGAAGTAGGACGCTGGCCGCGCAGGCGCCGCAGCCAGGCCGGATGTCTGCGCCCGTGCCCCCAGGGACAGAGACTTCAGCTGTGATTGACGACCACAAACCACTTCGGATGGTGTTTCTGAGGCTCCGGTCTCTGGGAGACACGGTGCTGATGACGCCGTTGCTCGCGGTCGCCAAAAGGCGGCCCCACTGCGTAGTCGCGGCCGCGGTTGAAGCTCCTTACCATGAGATCCTCCTGAATAATCCGAACCTGGATCGCCTGATCGTCGTGGAGCGGCGACAAAACAAGCTGCTGGCCCGCTGGCGGGCTCTAAGGGAGATCCGGGCTTTCGCTCCGCATCTGGCCATTGACCTGCACGGGGGGACGACCAGTTCCTGGATGGCTCGCTTCTCCAGCGCGCCGCAGCGTGTCGGGTACGCCTCCAGCCGTAATTCTTACCTTTATAACCTGAAGGTTCCGGATTCGCGCCGGGTCTGGCAAAAGCAGGAGCTGCACACGGTTGAACACCAGCTTGCTTTCCTGAAGCACCTCGGCTTTCCGGTTGAGCCTCTCCCGGATCCGGAAATCCGGCTGACTGCCGGGGAGGTCACGCAGGCTCGCCGGCGGCTGCGGGAGCTCGGAGTGGACGAATCATTCATCCTCGTTCATCCCGCCGCCGCCTTCGCGACGAAGCAATGGCCGGCCGAGAACTTTGCAGAGCTATGCCGCGAACTGACCCGGGACGCTCTGAAGGTCATCGTGACCGCAGGACCGGGTGAAGAGTCCGTTTTGGAGAGGGTCCGATCGCATGGCCCGGGAGACGCGCTCTTTTTGCCTCCCTTGCCGCTGCGATTGTTTGCCGCCGTGACCTCTTTATGCCGCCTGTACGTCGGAAACGACACCGGAGCGACGCATGTTGCAGCGGCGCTCGGCCGGCGTATCGTGGTGGTTTTCGGCTCCTCGGACTATCGTGTCTGGTATCCCTGGCGAAGCGAGCACCAGCTGATCAGACACGATCTTCCTTGCGTGCCGTGTCCTGGTTACCGGTGCCTTTACTATGAAAAACCGCTGTGCATTCGGTCGGTTTCACCCAAGGCGGTGATCGAGGCCGCGAGGTCCCTTTATGACGCCAACCAGCAAGTCGCGATTGATTGAAATCATCTCCAACTTCAAGGGTCTGCCGATCGCCGTGGCCGGCGACATGATCCTCGATCGGTTCATCTGGGGCCGCGTCGAGCGAATCTCCCCGGAGGCGCCCGTTCCGGTCATCGAAATCACGAAGGAGACCGTTCACCTCGGCGGCGCGGCGAACGTCGCAAGCAACCTGGTGTCGCTGGGCGCCCGGCCCGTCCCGCTCGGAGTCATCGGCACGGACGAAGCGGGACGAGCCCTGCAGGACGAGTTTGCGCGCCTCGGAATTGACGCTCAAGGGGTGATCAGCCAGGAATCGCGCGTGACGACGGTGAAGACGCGGATCATCGCCCATCATCAACAGGTTTGCAGAGCCGACCGGGAAACCCGGACGCCGGTCGTCGGAGAAACACTCAAGGAACTCCTGGCGATCGGTGCGGACATCGTCCCGCGCTGTTCAGCAGTGATCCTTTCAGACTACTTGAAAGGACTCCTGGTTGCACCTCTGGTGGATTGCCTCGTCGAAAGCTCGCGCCGGCGCAACATGTTTCTGGCCGTTGATCCGAAAGCAGACGACTTCTGCATCTATCGGGGAGCATCGATTATCACCCCCAACAAGCGCGAAGCCGAACGAGCCTCGGGACTGAGCATCTCCGACGACCAGTCGCTCGTCAGCGCAGGGAACAGACTTCTGGAGAGAACGGGGGCCGCGCATATCCTGATCACGCGCGGCGAAGAGGGCATGACGCTGATCGAAAAAGGGCACCATTTCCATTTGCCCACGCTGGCACGGGAAGTCTTTGACGTGACCGGCGCCGGGGACACAGTCATCGCCACCTTGACCCTGGCGGTCGCCGCCGGGGCCACCGTGCGCGAGGCGGCTCACCTGGCTAACCACGCGGCCGGGATCGTGGTGGGCAAGGTGGGCACTGCCGCAGCGACAGCGGAAGAACTGCGGGCCAGCCTCGAAAATCACGGAGGCTAACTCAAGCAAGGATGATCCTTACACCTTCAGCTCGAGGATACTGGCCTCGATTCGGCCATTCTCGATTTCGATTTTGCCTACCGTGACCGGCAGTGAGAATCGGCGGGGGCCGGCAGAACCGGGGTTGAAGAAGACCACGCCCTCGTCGACGACGTTCAGAGGACGGTGGCTGTGACCGAAGATGACCAGGTTCGCGTGCGCCACCTCCGGGTAGAAACGCCGCATCTCCTTGGGTTTTCCGCCGATGTGAGTGACAAAAACGCGGATCTCGCCGAGATTCAGCTCTTCCCGGTCCTTCAGCCTTTCGATCAAGGGAAAGTGGTCGGTGTTGCCATAGACCGCATGGACGGGTGCAATGGTTTCGAGCTCAACCAGAATATCGCCGGAACCGATGTCTCCCGCATGGATGATACGGTCCACTCCGGCGAAGACGTCGAAGACTCGAGGTCGCAGCAGGTTGTGGGTATCCGAAATGACGCCTATGATCACAGTTCGGTCCGAATGAAAGCTTGAGCGGCCGCGTACCGGCGAAAGCGTTTTTCGGCCTCGCGAAAACCTTTGTGGTGGACTCTTTTCAGGCCGTTACCGGTCCCGTCGTCAAACACCACGTGCAGCATTTCGTGATAAAGAACGTATTCGACGACGTACTGGGGAACCAACGGGTGGTCGAGCGATCGGCTGACGACGATGGTGCGGTGGGCCGGGTCATAATGCCCCAAGAGCCTCTTGCTCCGGTTCGGGCTCCAGCCGATCCGGCTGACTTTTATACAATCATCGAAGTACTCGAAATTGAGTTTGCTGAAGAGCGCCTCGAGGTCGAAAGTCTTGCCGCGCGGGGATTCTATCTGTTTCCTGCCGCGCTTCCCCCGCACCTGGCGGGCTTTCTGGCGGACTTCCGGACTGTTGGCGTAATGGCTATAGACGGCATCCTGCTCACTGGGCGACCGGCGGCGATACAGCCGGTGCACCAGGATGGAGACCAGGGCGCGCAGCACCGGTTCGGGCGCTTCCGAGAGGATGTCACTGATGCGGATCAGCACCCGGCCGGCTCTGAGCCGTATGGTGTGACGCAGGCTTGAGTAAGGGTAAAACTCGACCGTGAAGGCGGGAACCTCGCTCCCTTTGATCCTGAGATAGCAATCAACGAAGGCCCGTTGAAGCTCCAGGTGGCGACAATCACTCACCGTGGAACCTCTCAGACAGGAACCTGACGATTTCCCGGGTGTCGCTTCCCGGGAGAAAAACCTGCGCCACTCCCATCTCCTTCAACTGGGGAATGTCCTGTTCAGGAATGATGCCTCCGCCGAACACCAGGATGTCCGACGCACCGCGCGATTGAAGCAGCTTGACCACCCGCTCGAATAGATTCAAGTGAGCTCCGGACAGGATGGAGAGGCCGACCGCCTCCACGTCTTCCTGGATGGCGGCATTCACGATCTGCTCGGGAGTCTGCCGCAGTCCGGAGTAGATGACCTCGAAGCCTGCGTCGCGCAAAGCACGCGCCACTACCTTGGCGCCGCGGTCGTGACCGTCCAGCCCCGGTTTAGCGATAAGGATGCGAACGCTGTTGTGCATAATGACGACTGCCTTCAATACTCCGGCTCGACGTACACTCCGAAGACGTCTTTTAAGGATGAACAAATCTCCCCCAAAGTCGCGTATTCGCGCACAGCACCGATCAAAAAAGGCATCAAGTTCTGCTCCGTGGCGGCGGCTTTCCGCAGGGCTGTGAGCGCCTGGCTGACCGCGCGGCGGTCGCGCCGCGCCCTGACCTGGGCGAGCCGTTCCTTCTGACGCCGTTCAGCCTCCGGACCTATTTTCAGCAGTGCAATCGGCTCTTCTTCCGATGTAGAGAACTCATTGACGCCAACCACAATCTGGTCCTTGGACTCGACTGCTTTCTGGAACCGATAAGCCGCCTCTTGTATTTCCTTTTGGGGAAAGCCTATTTGAATCGCGGAAATCATTCCGCCCATCCGGTCGATCTCCTCGAAATACCCAAGGGCCGCGTGTTCCATCTCATTGGTGAAGCTCTCTACGAAATACGAACCGGCGAGCGGATCGACCGTGTTCGTGACGCCGCTTTCGTGAGCGATGATCTGCTGGGTGCGCAGAGCGATCTGCGCGGCCTGTTCAGTGGGAAGAGCCAGCGCCTCGTCGAGCGAATTGGTATGCAGGGAATTGGTCCCGCCCAAGACGGCCGCCAGAGCCTGGATGGTGGTTCGGATGACGTTATTGAAGGGCTGCTGGGCCGTCAGGCTGCAGCCGGCGGTCTGAGTGTGAAACCGGCACATCAGGGATCTCGGGTCGGCGGCCGAAAACCGCTCCCGCATGATATGCGCCCAAAGCCTGCGGGCGGCCCTGAATTTGGCGATCTCTTCGAAGAAATCGTTATGGCAGTTAAAGAAGAATGACAGCCGGGGAGCGAAGCTGTCGACGGCCATACCGCGCTGCCGGCACCACTCCGCGTACTCGATCCCGTCTCTCAAGGTGAACGCCAGCTCTTGCACAGCCGTGGCCCCCGCCTCCCGGATGTGGTATCCGCTGATCGAGATGCTGTTGAAATGGGGCAGTTGCTCGGTGCAGAACTGGATCGTGTCGACGACCAGCCGCATGGAGGGCTCAGGCGGATAAATCCACTCTTTCTGCGCGATGTACTCTTTGAGAATGTCGTTCTGAAGCGTGCCGCGAAGCTGGGCGGGGCGCACGCCCTGGGTCTCGGCTACAGCCACATACATGGCGAGCAAGATCGCAGCAGGCGCATTGATGGTCATGGACGTGCTGACTTCATCCAGGCGGATGCCGTCGAACAGGACCTGCATGTCTTCGAGCGTGTCGACCGCCACCCCGCACTTGCCGACCTCTCCTGCGGAAAGGGGATCGTCGGAGTCAATCCCCATCAGGGTGGGAAGATCGAAGGCCACCGAAAGCCCCGTCTGTCCCTGGCTGAGAAGAAACTTGAAGCGCCGGTTGGTTTCTTCCGGGGTTCCGAAGCCCGAGAATTGCCTCATGGTCCAGAGGCGCCCGCGGTACATCGTGGGATAAATCCCCCGCGTGAACGGGAAGTGGCCTGGGTCGGCCAGCTTTTCCTGGTAGCTGAAGCCCTCGAGGTCCTCGGGACGGTAGAGCTCACGCACGGTTTTTCCGGAGACGGTCTTGAATTCTTTCTTGCGAGCAAACGCCTGGCCGACGCCTTTTTCGGTCAGTTTCATACCTGGTTTCCTGCTCTTATTGTACCGGATAAGGGCGGAAGGGGACCCGCGGGGACCGGCAACCGGTAACGGGTAACCGGCAACCGGTAACGGCTAACCGGCAACCGGTAACGGGTAACCGGCAACTGGTAACGGGTAACCGGCAACGGGCAGCCGGCTTACGGATTTTCTTCGAGCCGCACCGCCTCTTCGAGGAACTTCATGGCCTGACCGTCCTGGCCCGTCTTGCTGCAGATCAGCGCCTTTTCCTTGTACAGGGTGGCTTTCGACTTTTTGGTGTGGACGGACTTTAGCGCCTCGTCCAGCAGCTGGTGAGCGAGCGTGTAGTTTTTCTGCTCAATCAGTGAGGCGCTGGCCAGCCGGGCATGGTCGACCAGTTGGTATTCGCGCGAGGGTGGAAAATTCAAAGCGAAGATCTTCTTCGATGCCGCGAGCACCTTGTCATACTGCTTGTTTTTGATCAGCAGCATCACGATCTCATGTTGAGCCTCGGCTATGCTTCGGGTCTTCTCCCAATCATCCTGCGCCATCAGCCACGAGAGCGAGAACGACATCATCAACAACGTAGCGGTGAAGGATTTAGCCATGTAGACTACTCCGCCCTGAAAGGGTTGCTTTTCGGTTTCGACTTCGCGTCCCGAAACGGATTATAGTGGACGGTCCGCACCGAACCAACCCCAGAAGTCAGCACGCCCTTGCTGACTAAATCCCTGTCCCTTTCCTGGATGTAGTTCTCGAGGACCTGTCGCATTGCGACCGAGTGACTGTCGGATGGAACGAACAGGAACACAAAAGAGGTGAAAAGGATCAAGCCGGCTATCGCCGCAATAGGGAGCCAGATGTTCGGAAAGAAAAGAGAACGGAGGACAGTTCGGCTTTCCTGCGGAGCCCGGATCCGGCTTTCGATCACCGTCCAGGCGGCGGGTCGGGATTCGATCAGGCGGGTCTTACTGACCAGCTCGTAGGAGAAAAGGAGGGAGCGATACTCGGCGTCACAGCTGGGACAGACGAGCAGATGAGCGCGAATAGCGCCGGCTTCCTCGCCCGGCAGTTCACCGTCCATGAGGGCGGTCAAGGACTCAGTATAGATTCGACATTCCATAGTTATCTCCGAGATACTCCTTGATCTTGTCCCTCACTTCCACGCGGGCCCGGTGAATGTCGGATTTAACAGAGGCCAGAGAACGTCCCACGATTTCGGCGATCTCCTGGTAAGACAGGCGTTGAACCGCCGAAAGTACAAAGACCTGTCGGTACTTCTCAGGCAATTCGTTAATTGCTCTCTGGACGATCTTTTCCAGTTCTGCGGAGAGGACGCGGTCTTCGGGCCCTTTGGTGGGGGTGGGCAACTCGGCGACCCCTGATGTCGACTCGCCGATCGACTCATGCACATCGATCGACTCGATCTGCGGGGCCTTTCCACGATACTTTTGAAACACGTTGTTCTGAGCAATTCGAAACAGCCAGCTCTGGAATTTGGCATTCACCTTCAAAGAATCGAGGTTCTTAAACGCCAAAACGAAAGTATCCTGCATCAAGTCCTCAGCCTCTTCTCGTGAACCCGTCAGTCGGAATATGTAGTTAAGAATCTTCTTCCCGTACAGACTATAGAGTTCCGAAAAGGCCGCAATATCCCCCTTCTTTGCGGAGTTCACCAGGGAATCGAGCCGTTCCGGACTGGGACCGGATGAAGCCCTTCGGTCACTGGCCGCCTTATGTTCCTTTTCTTTCACTAGTGATTGGAGGCAGCCGGAAAAGTTGCAAGTCCGGCTGCACAGAAAGCTGGTAAATTTGACGGATCTGCACGAATTAGAAGTCTTGCAGCCGTCACTTCAAAGCCTATTTGGGGGCTTCGTTGATCTTCACCGCGTACTTCTCGGATAATTCCTTGGCCTTGGCTTCCACGGCTTCCCGTTGTTTTTTCACGAGCAGCTGCTGAGTGATCGTCTTCTCGACTTCGGTGAACTCCTTCTGCACCGCCGGGCGTTTTTCGGTCACTTTGACGATCTGCCAGCCGATCGGGCTCGAGAAGGGTCCGCTGATCTCATTCGGCTGGAGCGCCTGAACCACACGTACAAGGTCAGCTTCCGGATGTCCGGGTTTTATCCAGCCGATATCACCGCCCTGTTGCTTGCTTAAGCCGTCGGTCGAACGCTCCTTGGCCAGCTGCTCGAAAGCTGCCCCCTGGGTCAGTTCCCGCCTGACTTCATCCGCCTTTTCTTTGGTGGGCAGGAGAATCCGGCTGACCCTTGATTGGCCGGGCGTCTGGAACTGGTCCTTGTTCTGCTCGAAGTACTTGCGCGCTTCCTCTTCCGAAACCTTGACCTGGCTCACCAGGTCCTTTTGGTACCGCTCGAAAAGCAGCCGAGTCTTGAGCATTTCCATCTGCTCCGCTACTGCCGGATCCCGGTCTAATCCGATTGCGAGCGCTTCTTTTGAAAAGGTGACGACCTGCATCCAGTTCTTTATGATCTGCTGCTTCTGTTGAGGCGTAATGGTTTGCTTGTTGACACTTGGGATCATCTGAAGCAGCAACTCAAAGCTGTGATCGGTCAACTGATATCCGTTCATCTCCGCCAGTGGGGCAGGGGGCGACGGTGGTGTTGCGGCAGGCGCTTCCTGGCCCAGGACGGCGGGTAATCCGAGTAAGATACTGAAAAGACAGACCAACTTATTCATCCTGAAAGATATCCTCCACTTCAAAGAACCCTAGGATATCAGAAATGGAATCGTTAGTGAGAACTGCCTCGTTTTCCTTTTTTGGGAACTGCTGGAACTGCTCGACGTGTAATTCTCGATAGAAGGAGTCAAGAAGATGATAAAACAAAAGCTGCTCATGCTGGTAGTTGGCTCGATTCTCGCCTTTCCCTTTGCGCTCGCAGCTCCGCAGATCACGATTTTAGGAGATGACGAGGGAGGGTATCTCGGGGTCACGATCCGTGACGTGACGGCGGATGACGTGAAGGAACTGAAGCTTCCGAAAGAAGCCGGGGTCTACGTCCGGGACGTCGACGAGGGCAGTCCTGCAGAGAAAGCCGGCCTGGCCGCCAAGGACGTGATTACCGAGTACGCCGGCACGCCTGTCCTGAGCTCCCGGCAATTCCGTCGCCTGATCCTGGAGACGCCGCCTGATCGGGAAGTCGCTCTCGCCCTGGTCCGTAACGGACAGACGATCACGAAGACCGCCCGGATCGGCGAACGTGAGGCCGGGAGGGTCGGGCCTTCGTACGGCTTTCGGATGCCCCGCCGCGGACTGGAAGACTTCCGGTTCGAAATGCCTGATTTCCTGGGTGAAGGCCGTGGCCGAGGTATCATAATCGGACCGCGGCGCGCGCGCCTGGGGATCAACGGAATCAACCTGACTGACCAGATGGCAGATTTCCTGGCGGTTCCCGGAAAAGAAGGAGTCCTGGTCCTCGAGGTTCAAAAGGACAGTCCCGCAGAAAAAGCCGGATTGAAGGCCGGTGACGTCATCACTGCCGTGGATGGGAAGGCGGTCGACAGCCTGTCCGAACTGTCCTCGCGGCTGGATGAAGGAACCGTTCAGCTTGACATCGTCCGCGATAAGAAGAAGCAAAGCGTCCAGGTGACGATTTCCAACCCGAGGCGAGAGCGCACCGGGGGTGACGAAGCGCCAAAGAGGCTGTAAGAGCGGTTCTATGGACTTCCAAGACCCGCCGTAGACCGGCGTGCATAGAAGAATTAGCGTGGAGCCGTTTTTCAGGCCGTTTTCGAGGCGACACCCCGGAATCAGAGGGAAGTAGGACCGCTTCCTGGCAGGGGCGAAGGCTTTCCTCCCACTCCTTAGAGTGCGAGGAACTCTCTGCACTCTTTCCGGGGGTCTCGCCTCAAAAGGGCTCTATCCCCAGCTCCTTTCCTCGCACGCCGGCGTGCCGCCGCCATCCACGCTTTTGTGGAAAACCCCGTGGAAAAGTGCCGCTACCGATTCCTAACGCGCCATGAAATCTGTGTTTGCAGCGGTTTGCATTCGTTTTGTGCAGGAATTGTATAGCAATCTAAGCGGCTTCTTATCAGCCCCTTGCGGGTAACGCGCGGAATCTTCAAGGGATGGCTGCCCGTTTTTTCGCATCTTTCGGCTGAACTGGACGGCAAGCCTGATCAGGGCGCGGGGATCGGTCCCCTGGAAAATGCGGTCACCCACCTCGACTCTGTACACCATAACTCCTCCTCCTAATACTTCCGCATGAGACCGACAACGACTCCCTGAACCCGAACCCGGCTTTCGTCGAGAACAATGGGATCGAGGGTTTCGTTGGCAGGCTGCAGCCGGATCTGGCTGCCTTCGCGATAGTACTTCTTCAGAGTCACGTTCTCGCCGTCCACCAGGGCGATGACGATTTCTCCGTTGTTGGCCTGCTCGCGCTGCTCCATGACCACGTAGTCCCCATGCCGGATCTGCTCATCGATCATGGAATCCCCGTTGACCCGCAAAACATAGTTGCTCTTGCCGGTCAGAAAACTTTCCGGGACGCAGATCTCTTCGGGTGCGCTGACTGCTTCCACAGGCCTGCCGGCGGCGACCCGGCCGAGCAGGGGAAGCGTGGCGGGGCTTTTGGTCTTCTCGATGACTTGGATGGAACGCGCCTGATTGCTCAGCCTGCGAATCAGGCCCCTCTGCTCGAGCGCCTTCAAATGCTTGTAGACCCCATTCAATGAGTTGATTCCAAAATGATGGGCGATCTCCTCCAGGGTGGGCGAGTATCCGTTCTGGGTAAGAAAATCCTTCACAAACGCCAGTATCTGTTGCTGCCGCCTGGTCATCGACATCTGTTTCCCTCCCTTTCGGCAGTGTAGGTGAAGAAAAGGTGAAGTGTCAAGAAGAATCTCTGGGTGGCCGTAACCGCTCAGTTTTCTGCGAGCGAAGCGGCAGGCGCTTTTGGAGTTCATCATGC
>JBHGBF010000012.1:0-43320 GCA_041946865.1 Acidobacteriota bacterium
GGTTCGGCGTTAAAAATCGACTCCACAAAATGGACATTTGATAACCAATTTCCGACCCTGAAAAATGCCCCTCCCCGCCCGATTTCGAAACCGTCAAATAGAGCTATCCGTTCGCGAGGTACGACGTTTCCTGGCTGTGTGCAGACGTGATGAAATCGCAAATCATCTCCGAGCTCTTCCTCGCTAACTTATTGCTGTTTGTAGAGATGCTCGACCGAAGCCCGCAACTTCCCGGCGTCTATCGCCACGTAAATCTTGGTCGTATTTAAGGACTCGTGACCCAGGAGCGCGTTGATGTGTTCGATCGGCTGACCCCTCAGATGAAGGTGAGTTGCAAAGGAGTGCCTCAAGACATGGGGAGACAGTTTTTTCGAGAGTTTCAACCTTTTGTGCAAATGGTCGCAAACCGAGTTCACGGCGAACTTCGACATAGGTTGCCGGGTCTTCAAATTGATGAAGATTTTGGGGGTCGAGCACTCCGGCCGGAAGCGGTTGTACGCCTGGTAAGCGTCAAACGCCGGTGGTGGAAACGGAATCATCCTCTGCTTATCGCCCTTCCCGAAGACATGCAGATAAATCTCGCCCTCTCGATATGGTCGTAAGTGATATTGACGAGTTCCTCCCGCCGGATCCCCAGGTAGTAGAGGATCGAAATCATCGCGTGGATCTGCTTCCCGCGTATCGTCGACGTCTGCTTGATCGACCCGGTGTAGGCGAGCAGCTTTTCGATGTCGTCAAAGGTGAGGAACTTGGGAATGCGCCTGGCGATCTTGAGCTTGCGGACACCAACCAGCGGCGACGCCGGCATGAGCTGATGGTGGACAGCCCAGACGTAGAAGGAATTAAGCGAGTAGATCTTCCGATTGATGGTCGTGGCGCGAAGGCCTTCACTAAAGGCAGGCGATGTAATCCTCAACTCGCTCCCTGGTGCAGCTGAGCAGCACGGCCGTCTTTCCGTCCTGGGCACCCTCGGCCTGTCGTTCCTTTAGCCACCCGATGAACTTCCGCAGATCGAGTCCATACTCGTGCATGGTGCTGTGCGGGTAGCTGAACAGATGCGGTGCGTTTTCCTCGTACCCCGCCAGCGGGTCCTTGAGCCATTGTTCCTTCATCCACGAAATTACACATCCGTCCAAAGAACGAAACAATGTTCGCCATGACGCCAAATGACGCAGAATTCGGCGTCAGAACCCTATAAACAGCTCAAACGGAGAATGTCGAGCGACAGTCGTTCACCAACCCTGAACTATGGTTCGCCAGCCGGAACGACCGGTTCGCCAAAATTCAATTGTCCTGCAGAGGAAACGGCAGCATCGTAAGCGCACGGTCTCCTTGCGCAAAAAGGGTACGTCGCTGAGGCGGCCTCCCTTACAAACAGGGGCGAAGGTCATGAGCGAGAATATCGCGGGGAAAGTGGTTGTCATCACGGGGGCGAGCAGCGGGCTGGGCGAGGCAACGGCCCGATTGCTGTCCGCGGAGGGGGCGAGCGTCGTGCTGGGCGCGAGGCGCGCCGACCGTATCCGGTCGCTGGCCGACGAGCTGAACCGCAGCGGCGCCCAGGTGCTCGCTATAACGACAGACGTTACCCGGTTCGACCAGGTCAAAAGGTTGGTTGACGCCGCCGTGCAGACCTACGGACGTATTGACGTCATGCTTAACAACGCCGGGCTGATGCCCCACTCGCCGCTCGAACGCCTCAAGGTCGAGGACTGGGAGCGGATGATCGACGTGAACGTCAAGGGCGTTCTATACGGCATAGCCGCAGCGCTGCCCTATATGAAGGAGCAGAAGTCCGGGCAATTCATCAACGTTTCTTCCGTCGCTGGCCACAAGGTCCGGCCCGGCGCTGCAGTGTACGCGGCGACCAAACACGCCGTGCGCGTCATCTCGGAAGGGCTGCGCATGGAAGTGAAGGCCTACAACATCCGGACGACGGTGATCTCGCCCGGGGCGCTCGACACCGAGCTCGTCGACAGGATGACCGAGCCGGATATTAGGGACGCGGTCCGCAAGATGACCGACGAGATGGCGCTGCCGGCCGTGACGTTCGCGCGCATGGTCGCGTTCTCCATCAGCCAGCCGCAGGACGTCGACGTCAACGAGATCCTGTTCCGGCCCACGCGCCAGGAGCTGTAGCCACCCTGGTTTGCCGTGGGAGGTTCTACCTTTATCAGCGAATCGAAAGGACGAAATGAAACTGCTTGCCGCGACAGCCTTCTCGCTCTTCTTGCTTTCGTCGGCGTTCGGCCAGTCCAATCAGAGGGGTGGCGTCTCGGGTCCCGGCGCCGCACCGTCGCCGCCGGCCGAGGATTCACAGATGATCAAAATCACTCGGAGAGGCTCGCAGCCCTCCCGGCAGGGACCGGCCGAGAACCTCACCGGCGCCGCACGCGTCGACCCGCTGTTCCAAGCGAGGGCTCCGGCACGCGCCTACGGCGCCCTGGTCACCTTCGAGCCCGGCGCCCGGACCGCGTGGCACACCCACCCGCTCGGCCAGGTCCTGGTCGTCGCATCGGGTACGGGCCGGGTGCAGCGCTGGGGGGACCCCGTAGACGAAATACGCCAGGGGGACGTGGTCTGGATACCGCCCGGTCAGAAGCACTGGCACGGGGCCGGGCCGAACGCTTCGATGGCGCACATCGCTATCGGGGAACAGCTCGAGGGCAAGTCCGTCGACTGGATGGAGAAGGTCAGCGATGCCCAGTACGGTGCGCAGCTCCGCGCTCAAGGAGCGGGCACCGAGACCGGCGCCGCGCCGCCTCGACCGTCCCAAAGAGCGATGGGCAACTTTGCGCCCAAGCTGGCAGAGATCACCGACGAGGTGCTGTACGGGGACGTCTGGGAGCGTCCGGAGCTGTCGAAGCGCGACAGAAGCCTGGTGACCGTGGCCGCGCTGATTGCCTTGAACCGCCCCGACCAGCTCCGGTCTCACTTCGTCCGCGCCCGCGAAAATGGGGTGACGCAGGAGGAGTTGGTTGAGACGATCACTCACCTGGCGTTTTACGCCGGCTGGCCCAACGCCGTAACCGCCATAGGCGTCGCCAGGGAAGTTTTCGAGAAGAAATAGGTTATATCCAAGTAGATAGCGTCAGGAGAGCAATCTATGGTCAGGAAGCATCGGAGGTCTTTGGTCGCGTTCTGGCTGCTCGCAGCCACCCTTTTCACTTCAGCAAGCGCACAAGAAACCCCGAAGAGCCAGCCAGAGCAGGCGGCCTCTCCCACGACCGAGGTATCGAAAACGGCTGCTGTTCCGGCCGCGGGCCCGACGGTTCGTACCGCCTCCGGAATCGTGCGCGGCGTGACCGAAGGGGACGTCTCCAGCTTCAAGGGAATTCCCTATGCTGCTCCGCCGGTTGGCGCCAATCGCTGGCGCCCGCCGCAACCCTTGCCCGCGTGGCAGGGGGAGCGTGATGCGAGCAAGTTCGGCGCGGATTGCGCGCAGGCAGGTTTTCCACGCGGCTCCGGGCAGACCTCGCCGACGTCGTCGGAAGACTGCCTGTTTGTCAATGTGTGGCGACCCGTCGCGGCCGCGCCGGGGGCAAAGCTGCCGGTCATGGTATGGATTCACGGCGGCGCTTTTGTGTTCGGCAGCGGCTCCTTTCCCGGCTCTTCGGGTGACCAGTTTGCCAAGCAGGGGGTCATCCTGGTTACCCTCAACTACCGTCTGGGACGCCTCGGCTTCTTTGCCTTCCCCGCGCTCAGCCGCGAGCATCCGGAAGAGCCCAAGGGCAGTTACGCCTACATGGACCAGATTGCCGCACTCAAGTGGGTGCAGGCGAACATCGCCGCGTTCGGAGGCGATCCGAAGAACGTCACGATCTTCGGCGAATCCGCCGGGGGCGTCTCGGTACATTCACTCCTGACCATACCGCTTGCGCACGGCCTTTTTCACAAAGCGATCATCGAGTCCGGTGGTGGCCGGGATGGTGTTCTGACCGGTAGACCGATTCGTGAAGAAAATGCCAATCCGTTCTACCCCGTTTCAGCGGAAACGATCGGAATAAACTTTGCGCGCAAGCATGGGATCGAGGGCACGGATGCGGCCGCACTTGCCAAGCTGCGTGCCTTGAGCGTTGCCGAGATTGTCGATGGAGGTCAGGAAAGCGATGGCCCCAACGGTCCGCCTATCTATGCCGGTCCGATTCTCGACGGCAAACTGGTTGTGGAAACTGCTGAGAGCGCATACAACGCCGGCAAGCAGCCTCGCGTTCCGCTCATAATCGGGTCGAATAGCGCGGAAGTGCCGGCCGGCTTCGTCAACGCCAGGTCGAAAGAAGAACTGCTGTCTCTGTTCGGGAACCTGCGGGACAGGGCAATTGCGGTTTACGATCCTGATGGAACAGCTGAATTCGCCAAGATGCTCACGCTGGTGAACACTGACAAGGTATGGGCGGAGCCCGCCCGCTTCACTGCGAGGGCCTTTGTCGCCAAGGGGGCGCCCGCCTACATCTATCTCTTCTCGTACGTCTCCCCCTCAATGCAGGGGAGAATGCGGTATGGCGCGGCGCACGCCTCCGAAATCCCCTATGTGTTCAATAACCTTCGTGTCCCCACTGGAGCTACCGTGGCCCCCAAAGACCAGGAGGTCGCCAGAATGATGAACACCTATTGGGCTAACTTCGCCAAGACTGGTGATCCTAATGGTCCGGGACTGCCGAGATGGCCCGTCTACACTCCCAAGAATGAAGAGATCCTCGAGTTCCAGCCCGATGGCGCGCCGGTCGGCAAACCCGATCCCAAAAAGGCGCGACTCGACGTGATTGAGCAGGCCGTCAAGATTATGATGCCACACTAGTCCAGGCGGCACCTCCCGGAAGCGTTCACGCACTCGCTTCTGCAGCCAAATCGCTGACGACAAGGCAGGAGATCTAAGGGAGCTTTTCATCGTTCCGTGGGCGCCACCCAGATTGACATGTACCACACGCTGCAATTTGTGAGCCGGTCGTCGCGACGCTCAAGGCGTTCTTCGAAAAGAACCTCAAATAAACAGGTATGAAAAAGGATCAAGTTACGATGAGAAGAATCAGGACCGTGGCACTCGCCCTTTTGGCGGCTGCGGTCATCAATCCTGCCGGTGCACAACGACGAAAGCCGGAGCCGCTGGCGATCCAGGAGCAGGGGAGCTTCGCGGTCGGCGGGACCGTGAAGACCAGCCCCGGCGCGTACGACGCGATCAACCGAAGCCCTGCCGGGCAGACGCTGCACGGCGATCATGCCTACGTCTTCTACCAGGTCCCGGTGCGCGCTCGGAAGCTGCCGCTCGTGTTCTGGCACGGCATCGGGCAGTTCTCGAAGACCTGGGAAACCACTCCGGATGGCCGCGAGGGCTTCCAAAACATCTTCTTGCGCCGCCGCTTCCCGGTCTACCTGATCGATCAGCCGCGGCGCGGCCGCGCAGGTCGCAGCACGCTGGCGGCGGCGATCACGCCGACGCCCGACGAGCAGGACTGGTTCGGCACGTTCCGCCTCGGCATCTGGCCGGACTTCTTCCCGGGCGTGCAGTTCTCACGCGACCCGGAAGCGCTCGAGCAGTACTTCCGCCAGATCACACCCGACACGGGCCCGCTTGATCCCGCTCTGAACGCGGAAGCGGTCGCCGCGCTCTTCAAGAAGATCGGCCCGGGGATTCTCGTGACCCATTCACACAGCGGGGGCATGGGCTGGCGCGTCGCGGCGAAGAGCTCGAACGTCCGCGCCATCGTCTCCTATGAGCCCGGGAGCGGCTTCATCTTCCCGGAAGGCGAAGTGCCTGCCCCGATGCCGAGCGCCGGCGGAGAACTGCAGGCGATGAGCGTGACGATGTCGCAGTTCATGGCGCTGACGAAGATTCCGATCATCATCTTCTACGGCGACAACATTCCGGCCGAACCGGTGGCCAATCCGGGCCAGGATGGTTGGCGTGTTCGTCTAGCAATGGCAAGGCTGTGGAGGGATGCTGTGAACCGCTGCGGCGGTGACGTCACCGTCGTGCACCTGCCGCAAATAGGGATCCGCGGCAACACCCACTTTCCGATGTCGGATACCAACAACCTTCAAATTGCGGATGAGATGTCGAAGTTCCTGTCGAAGAAGAAGCTCGACTGATCTGCGAAACGAGCCGGCGGACAGGATTCACAGGATTAACAGGATTCCCAATTCAATCCTGTTAATCCCGTAAATCCTGTCAAAAAACGTATGTGCGCAGCTAGAGCGTCCTGGCGTAGAACGCTGTCAGTTTGTCCATTGCGGCGTCCACATACTTCGGAACCCAGTAGGTTTCGATATGCGTCGCCCCGTCGATCTTGAACAGTTCCTTGTCCTTCGTGCCGGTAGCCTTGGCGAACGCATCCTCGGTCATGTAGAGGCTGTCGGCCTTGCTACCTGCAATCATCAGCAGTGGCTGGTCGATCAGTTCGATCTGGTCGGTGGCATCCCAACGCATCAGGTCCAGCAAGCTGCTCATTGTGTATTTGAAGGTCGAGCCGGGGTGCGCGTGGGTCTTCCAATAGTAGTGGTAACCCTGCCGATAAAGATCAAACGGCAATTTGGCGATCTGCTCGTCCGTCAGGTTCGCATCTCCCGCGTAGAGAATATCCCCGCCGGTCACCTCTTGGGCGCGGGCAGCCGAAGCCTGCCGGAGGCGTGCCTGGATCGTGTCCAGTTGCGAATCCATATAGCCATTGCGACGAACTCGTCCGGAGTTGAACATGCTCACCGTCGCAATCGACTTGAATCGCTTGTCGGTTTGCGCCGCAGCCAGCGAGTACCCGCCGCCCCCGCAGATACCGAGCAGGCCCAGGCGGGCGACATCGACGCCCGGATAACGGGTGATGAAGTCCGCCATGCCGTGGATGTCCTCGATGCGGTACTTGGGTTTGTCCACGTTGCGCGGCGTGCCGCCGCTAGCGCCCTGATACGCGGCATCCGCGGTAATGGTGATGTAGCCCTTTTCCGCCAGGCGTTGCGCATACAAGCCCGCGACCTGTTCCTTCACCCCGCCGTTGGGGTGTGCGACGACAATTGCGGGATATTTCTTCTTCGCATCGTGGTTCGCCGGGGTATACACATTGGCGGAAATATCCAACCCGTTGAGCTTGTACGTGACCGGGTGAATATTGACATTGCCCGGCTCGTTCTTTGTAATCGCACCGGCGTAGGTCAACGTGAACGGATTCCTTTTGTAGTCCTCGGCCCCGACTTCGCCTGCCTGAGCCGAGATCATTGCCGCCAGAACGGTGGCCTTTATCGCTTTTCGCTTCATTTGAATTCTCCGATTCGTGTTTCCGAAACCCACGAAGACAGCTTTCGAGGGAAGCGCATTGGTCCTACTTCTCGTGGGCCAAAACGACTTCCCAAACGGATCATTCCGGTGGTTAACCATGCCGCCGGATCGGTGAACCAACGGAGCGTCGGAAGACACCCACGGGTTTTCTCTCATCGCCCAGGCGACTCAGTTCTTACGTTGCCGGGGTTCTTCGGGCGTCGCGGCCGGCTTCCAGAGGGGCGTCGCTTTCTGGCGGGGTCGCGCGCCGCCCCAAACCGTGGACTCCTTACTTCCCTTATTGAGCCACCTGAACGACGATCAACTTCTTTTGGTCGCGAATCAGCAGTTTGCCGTCTGACAGCGCCAAGGGGGCCCAATTGTTACCGGCCTCCATCAGCTCCGCGCTGGCCAGCGCCTTGAAGCCCGCCGGATCGGGTTCGATGAGATACAGCTTCGTTCTGCCGTCGGTGGCAAGGATCAGACCGTCGGCGAGGATTGCCCCGCCTCTGACGAACGCCGGATTCTGTCCGGTCTTCCACTTGACCTCGCCGCTCAGACTCATGCTCACCAGCCCGTCCCTTCGTTCGTTGGTCGTGTACTGAACATAGAAATGGTCCTTATACAGAATCGGCGGTTGGGTATGAGACCCGAAGTCCAGGTTCTTGAACAACTCGGTGACTTCATAGGTCCCGTCTGCCTTCTTTGCTACCTGAATCATGGCGGACCCTGCGTTATACCCGCCGGCCAGGAGCATCCGTCCGTCGCCGGCGTCCACCGCGTGAGCGACAGGTATCACGCACTGCCAGTTGGAGTAGGTCCACAGGATTTTCCCGGTCAACGGGTCAATCCCTTTGACGCTTCCACCGCTGGCGGCGCGGCCGAATCCCTGTGCAGCAGTTATCATGACGAGTTGATCTTCCGCGGCGACTTTAACCAGGGAGGGAGTGACGTACGAGGTCCCGCGGCTGAGCGGAGATGTTTGCGAGGTCACGCCGGGGGTGAGCGGATCTGTTTTCCATTTGAGATCACCGGTCACTTTGTCATATGCGACTATGCCCGCCTCCGGCGCCTGCGAGGCCACGATGAGAAGATCGCGGTAAATCAGCGGGTTCTGGACGATTCCCCATATAGGCAATTGGCCGCCTTCGGCGGGGGGGGCGAAGGGCCCGGGGGGGACGGCGCCACCACCGCCGAAATCCGTCCAGATATTCTTATGCCATATAGGCTTCTGGGTCGTGGTGCTGACGCAGTACAAATCTCCCCGCAAACCCGCAGTGTAGACACGATCGCCATCCACTGTCGGCGTGGACCGGGATCCCGGAAACTCCACCTTGCCCGGAGCGGCGTACGCGAAAGTCCAGAGTTCCTTGCCGCTGGAAAGATCGTAGACTCTCAAAGTGTCACCGACCTGGTCGTCGCGATCCAGCACATAAACCTTGCCGGCGCTGACGGCGGGGCCGCCGAAGCCGATGCCGAGAGGGGCCGTCCAGAGCACCTTAGGACCCTCCGCGGGCCAGGTGCGCAGTATCCCCTTCTCGGCGGATGTGCCGTCACGGTGGGGCCCATAGTACTGTGGCCAATCCCCGGAAAACGCGCAGGTCACAATAAGCGGCGCGAGGATCATCGTTATGAGTCTTGTTTCGGTCTTCATAGTGGCCGTCCTTTTAAAAGAAAGCAGTTGACAGAAAGGCGTCTGACTTCGCTACTTGCCGGGCTCACTGTCAGGCGCGGTGATGGCAAACAACTGGGTTCTCGTCATCACATACAACACGCCGTTGGCCGGCACCGGCGTGCTGTAAATTGAGTCCGCCATGGCGATCACGGAGGGCTTTTCCATCTTCGAAGTTGCTTTGAAAACTACTATGTCCCCATCGGCATTGCCCAGGTAGACCTTGCCATCCGCCACCAGCGGAGATCCCCAGACCGGAGATAGGAGGTCGAAAGTCCAATATGGCTTCCCGGTTTTGACGTCCAGGCAGTGCAAAATGCCTTGAAGATCGGACAGGAATGCCAACCCGCTGGCAACCGCCGCTGTCGAAATGGAACGGTTGATCTTTTCGTACTGCCAGACTTTGCCGGATTCCGTGATATCGCCCCGTTTTGCGGGATCGATGCTATACGCGCATCCCGGGCCGTTGCCCTTGTCGGGATCCTGGCCCACGCTCATGAGCACTCTGCCTTCGCTGAACACAGGCGTGGAGACTCCGTAATTGCGCTCCTCGGGAACGGTGTTCTTGGGGTTCAAGTCGAATTTCCAGAGCTTCTCTCCCGTCCGGGCATTGAAGCCGTACAGCCATCCGTCTCCTCCCGCGAAGAACGCCTGCAGCGTTCCGTCCACCAGTCCAAGCGTCGGCGAGGACCACTGGCCTTGCAGGATGCCATCACCCGGAGAGTTGTCCTGCCACACGACCTTCCCGGTGTTCTTGTTGACGGCGAGAAAGCTGGGCGCCCCCGGAGAGGGGAGCTTCTCGTCACTCCGGCCGTTGGACGTCTCCACAAAGACCAGGTCTTCCCAGATGACCGGCGACGAATTGGCCATATTGCGTTGATAAACGCCGAGTTCCTTCATCATGTCGAGTTTCCAGATGATGTCGGCGTCGGTGGGTCCCTTGTAGATTTCGTCCTGGAAGGGCCCGTCGTTCTTGCCGTCCAGGAACCCTTCAGTGTCCAGGCAAACCAACTCTCCGCGGTTGCTCACGTAGAAGAGCCGCTTTCCTTCCACGGCGGGGGAGGAGCAGACGCCCTGATCGGGAAAGTCGTTCTCAGGCCCGGACGCCAGCTTGTCCGTAACTGCCTGCCACAGGAACTTTCCATCGGACTCCCGGAGGCACATGAGTACGCCCCTGTCGCCCTGGATATTGGGATTCCTGGGGTTTCCATTGTTGGTGCCGAGGAAGATCTTTGCGTCCGCCACGACCGGGTTTCCGTACGACGTCGAACCGATCTGCGCCTTCCATTTGATGTTTTTGCCACTCTTGACGTCCCAGAACTCCGGGAGGTTCTTCATCGCGGACGTCAGGTTGCGTTGCGGCGCGCCCCCCCACATCGGCCAGTCCTGAGAGGCCAGGGGGAACACCGCCACACCGGCGAGCACCAGCACCGCAGAAACGTTCATATACGGGCTCGTTTTATTCCACGTTCGGCTCGCCACGGCCATCGAACGGCAGCCGATTGGCAACGACTGCTCCGCAGAGTCAAAGGTGGCACATAATCGAACCTCATGGTCTATTGTTGTAGACCTCCAGTCGCTTCGCGGCATCCGATTCTTGGCAAACAGCATCGTGCGGGTTGTGAACGATACGTGAAGCATGGCGAAAAGCGGGGGAAAGAGGTGTCGGTCCCCAAATTCCCCCCTTCTCTCCCCGGCTCTATCAGCCGGTTGCCAAGGGGACCGCGGCGGCAAGCGCACGGTCTCTACCCCGCCCTATTCCAGCGTCACCCCGGAACGAATTACTGTTCGGCCGAGTATATTTACCGTTCGGGCGTCTATTTGAAGATGAGCTGGGCGAACTCCGCGAAGTGCCGATGCCACAGCGGCCACCAGTGACGCTGGTTCGGGACCTCGACGTAGGTGTACTTGACGCCCCTGGAGTCCAAGTAGGCCCTGAGCTGCTTGTGCGTCTCGATGCTCGGGTCGTCGCCGCCGATGCCCATCCACAACAACTTGATCCGATTGTTCGCCCGGGCGTCCAGATTGGGCAACAGGAGCGGGAGCCGGGCTTCGAACACAGGTCCAGCGCCAAAGTTGCGCACTATTGGACCTCCCGGAGCGCCTGGCGGCGCAGGGGGAGTAGCGGGGGCGTGAGGCGCTGCGGCGCTAGCTGCCGCCTCTGCCGCTGCGGCCTTGGCCTGAGCCGCCTCAGCCGCCGCCACCACCTCCGGCGGGGCGGGAGGCTGAGCGAACGGGATGGTGTGCGCCCAGTTGACCAAAGCGGCGCTAAAACCGCCGAACCAGGCGAAGTTGTCGAGCTCGTTCAGTCCGCCGAAGACGGCCTGGGCACCGCCCATCGACAGGCCGGCAATCGCGTGATCGGCTGGATTGGTCGAAGCGTTGTACTGGTTGTAGACGGCCGGCATCACCTCTTCGGTCAGGGTACGCATGAAGTTGCGTTGCATCTCCGGATGGTCGATGTCAGCCGGCCCGTTCGGCGTGCCGTATCCCAGGCTGGCGACCATGATCATCGGCACGGCCTTGCCCTGGTTGATAAGGTTGTCGAGTATGGTGTTCCCGCCTTGCTGAATCCAGTCGTTGGCGTCTCCGCCCAGGCCGTGCTGCAGGAAGATGACCGGATAGGGCTTGCGACGCTTCGGATCATAGCCCGGTGGCGTGTAGACGTAGAACTCCCGCTCTTCATTGGTGACGGCGGAGTAGTAGAGGTGTTGCGCCACCGCGCCGTGGGGCGTTCCGGGGACCGGCGTCCACGGGTTGTCGCCGGGTATCAGGAGGCCGCTGCGGTCCTTGCGGTGATAGGAGGCCATGAGCCTGGAGTTCGATGGATCGGTGACGCGCGCGCCATCGACCATGAAGTTGTATTGATAGATCTCCGGCGCCAGCGGTTCCGACGTTCCCGTCCAGACGCCCTGTGCGTCCTTCTGCATTGCGATCGTCGGCATGCCAAAGCCGGCGACGCTGACCTGTGAGGCGTTTGGCGCCGCGAAGCGGAAGGTCACCCGACGATCGGGTCCCACCTCGGGCGAAACCAGGGCCGGACCCCGAGCCAGCAGGCCGGGGGGAGGTGCGCCGGCAGCGCCAGGTCGTGGCGCGCCCGGAGCCGGCGGGGTTTGTCCGAACGCCGGCTGCTGCCCCAGGCCGACCGTGGCGGCCATCACCAGAACACGAAATCGATTACTCATTGAGCCTCCGATATGGTTGGCAGTTTGGGCATGCCGCTCAGCCTCGCACTGAAAGAGCGGAGCCGATGCCGTTGAAAGGATCCGGCCCGCCGCGGCGATAGACTTGGATGTCTGGATTGGCGTCGGGTATTTGATTGTTTTTCTTCGTCGTCAACGTGCCTCTCCTTTTGCTAGTTCCTTAACGACAATGATCCAGGTCAGCGGTTTCAAAATTGCGGCGCCGCTTCAGGCCGTCGCGCGCCTTGAACCTTGATCTTCGAAATCAGCAGGCATCAATGCCCTGAAGCCGCAGGCGGCACAACCGGCGCAACCACCGGCGGCAGCGGAATCTCGGTGTTGTACTTCTGGGTCACATCCAGCCGCTTGCGGAAGGGATCTTCAATTGCCACCGGCCCATCATCCTGGTGAAGTTCATCAGCACATCCTTCGCCGGATCGTACTTCGGCCATTCCGGGAGTCCCGCGCCATTCGGATCGCCCGTCTTCGCGAAGTTTGCGTAGTAGGTCAGTATCTGATCTGCAGTCCTCTCATCCGCCGGCGTGGTTGCCGCGCCATATCGGGCACGAACCGTATTGAACACAAACGGTAGCTCCATTGCATGCGGCACGCCCGTCTTCCATTGGTCGCGCATCGAAGCCGCAACGTACGAGAAGCGGAATACATAGGTAGGAATCCCGCGCAGCGCATATGTCGTCGCAACATGCCGGGCAGGCTCAAGCATCGCGCGGTCACGGCCGATTTCCCCACGCAACTGAGCAAGGTCCTTGTTGCCATTTCCCAGGTATGCCGCCTTCGCTTCCTCAGCATACGGTCCGAACTGCTCAAACAGTGCGTCCAGAGTGTCTGGTGTCGCGCTACCCAGATCGGCGCTGGTCGTGCCAATAATCATCGGAACCTTCGCCGTGGCTCCTGCAAGATACTGCTCGTTTTGCGAGGCCACATTGATCTTGCCGTCAATCATGTTCAAGCTGAAGTAGTTCGTGCGGGTCGTAGCCATGCTCAAATTGCCGCGAATCGTCTCCGCCGGTAGCGCGCGCAACTTCGCCAGCGCCTCCGTGCCCCTGCCGTCCACACCTACCGACTTCGCAAACAGAAGCCCCGTTTCCTCCGCCGACGGCTGTCCCATCGGCATCGTGCCCGACAACGACGGTGGCGCCGGGTTGCGCCCACCACCCGAGTTGATAATCACCCGCTGATACAATCCATTCGCCAGCGACGTTCCCAGCAACATATGTATCGAACGGCCACCCGCAGACTCTCCCAGAACCGTCACATTCCCGGCATCCCCACCAAAGGCAGCGGCATTGCGCTGCACCCACTTCAGCGCGGCAATCTCGTCCATGAAGCCATAATTGCCCAACAGGCCGTCCGCATTCTCCGCCGTCAGCGCCGGGTGCCCAAAGAAGCCAAAACGGCCCAGGCGGTAGTTGAAGGTCACGAACATCACGCCCTTGCGCGCAAAATGTTCCCCGGAGTATACAGTCGGCGACGACCCGCCATTCACCAAACCGCCTCCGTAAATCCACACAAGAACCGGCAGCCTGCCCGCGCCCTTGTCCGCAGGAAGCCAGACGTTCGCATACAGGCAATCCTCCGCGGGCGTAGTGCCCAGCGCCATGGGGCCCGAGGGAGACGCCATCTGCATACAGTCGGGTGCGAACGCCGTCGTCTGCTTCACGCCCGTCCACGGCTTCACCGGCTGCGCGCGCCAGCGCAGTGGTCCCACGGGTGGCGCTGCAAAGGGTATGCCTTTGTACGCAATCACGCCATCAGACACCGAGCCCTGAATCATGCCCGAATCGAGCTTGGCCTGGGCGTTCTGCGCCATAGCAATCGCGCTGGCGGCCGATAATGCGCATGCCAACAGCGCGGTCTTGAAACATTTCATGGGTTGCCTCCTGAAAGCCGAATATCTTCTTTAACCACGTCTCGACTTCTTGTTGTGCTTGCTCCGCCCTTGCTCCTTCGATAACCAGATACTGTCCATCTCTTTCCACTCCGCCCCGGGTTACGAAGCCTTCCAGAACGGTGCTTTGCGGACAGAGTTCCTTAACCGTCTGAAAACTGCTCCCCTCGCCGTATCCCGCGTTGGTGTTGAATGGGATAACTGTCTTTCCTTTGAGGCTGTATTGGCGCAGAAAGCTCTTAATCGGCGGCGGCAGCCGCATCGCCCAGGTCGGAAACCCCAGGAACACAAAATCATACTGTTCGATGCGTTCGATCTTCGTTTTCAGGGGCGGCAGATAGCCGGTTTCATTCTCCCGGACGACCTGCCGCACGGTCGTCCTATAGTCAGCCGGATAAGGTCTTTCCAGTTCGAGCGCGACTATCGTGCCGCCGACCTTCTGGTGGATAAACTCTGCGATAGCCTTGGTGTTGTTGGTCCGGGATAGATACACGATCAGGACCTTCTCTTGAGGGGGCAGCGGCTGCGCGTTTGCGGGGAGTCGCTGCGCTCTGGAACAGCCGGATAGAAGAAAGATGGCTGCCGCGATGATTAGCGAGCGTCGACCGATGTCGTTTCTGCGTTTCGAATCCATACGCGCGTCCAGATGGTCGGGTACCGGCGGCGCCTCATCCTTCGTGAATTTCCCTTCCATGCCTCCATTAATCCCTGAGGTCCCCGCCTGTCGATAACCGCTCCTGCCGCGTAGGCCGGAAGAGTATCCCCCGGCCAACGCGTTTTCCCGCACAGCTATTGGCCCATTAGTCTCGTGAACGAGAGCGAGGCTAACTTCCAGGCGCCGCCTTGCTGCACATACACCTCCGTGACCACGAAGGGATTTGTCACCTCGTTCCCGCCAACCACCGCCAGCAGACGGATCTTGTTCAACACGATTGCCGTTGTGCCGATGATTCGCGCCGACGCTTCCTGGATGTCTGCCTGCTTGTATTGAATCCTTCCGGTCTTGATCACATCGAGTTCCTGGCTCCTGGACATGGTTCCGCCCATGTGCACAAAGACCGCTTCTTCGTGGAAGAGGGCTTCAAGGGAATCCTCCTTGCGTTCGGCCATCCAGAGCCATTTTTGCTTGGATAAACTGAGGATTTCTTGTTCCACATTCGTGCCACCGGCAGGGGGTTTTGCTTCTTGGGGTAATGCAAAGATCCATTGGACACTCAAAACTAATAAACCCAGTCCCAGAATTGATGCTTTCATAGTACTTTCTGTTCCTTTCGATGTTCCTCCGCCATGACCCGCGGCGCCTGACGGTAACGGCTTTATATGTGGGCGCCAGAAGGGCTTCCAGCTTTCGTTAATATCCGCAGCCCGGGCATTGGGCCTCGGTCGGGTTCGAGTTCGGATTTTCGATCACAATTGTCTCACTGCCCATGTCCGTTACTCCTAACTTGCTCATCTCCGCTTTACACTATGTGGCGCTTGCCGCAGGACGACAATCGATTACTGGCGAACCGGTGATTCCGGCTGGCAAACGACACCGGGGCAGGGGCGGATGATCACTCCACCAGTCAGATCTCGGGTCGCGATCTGCGTAAAGTAGTCCATTGTGGAAAAGCCGGCGAGAAGTCGCGCGCTTGGCCGTTGCGAGATCGGCATCCTCGAAGGTTTGGAACAGAACTCATTGCACGCCAAACTCATGGCGCGCGGCGGGCCCTGCCTTGGACCCTTATTTTGTCCTCCCTTTGAACGAGCGTAATGTAGCACTGAGCCGTTTGACATTGAACAGCGGACAGCGAGTGACGAGCGTCGTTTCCCCTTCCAATAGGCATTGTTCACCACCCGTAGGATGCTGTTTGCCAGAAACGGGGTGCGACGGCCAACTTCTGGGAGCATCATGCGACCTGGCAGTTTACTATTTGACAGGATTCAGAGGATTAGCAGGATTAACGGGATTGAATCGGAATCCTGTTAGTCCTGTGAATCCTGTCAAAAAAGAGGATTGATTATGAGAATCTGCGCAAGCATTTGCTGTCTTTTTCTGAGCTTTCTGTCTTCGGCCGCGGCTCAGCCGCTGGGCGGCGCCATCCGAGGCCAAATTGTCACGACCTCCGGGTTGCCGCAGGGCAGTGTTCCGGTGACTGCGGTCAACCAGGAAACCGGCGAGGTGCGCAGGACACTGAGCGCATCTGACGGGCAGTTCGCGCTTTCATCGCTTATGCCCGGACGATACCGCCTCGAAACGGAGGCGCCTGGTTTTCGGCGATACGTCCAGGCGGGGATCGAGCTGCAAATCGGTAGGGATGTACGGTTGGATGTCCGCCTGGAGCCCGGCGGGCCCTCCGATGAGGTCTCCGTCTCGGCAGTGAGGAAGCCAGTGGAACCGGACCGGACCAACACCGGCGGTGTGGTTGAGAACCAGCAAATTGTCGGGTTACCGCTCGACGGGCGTAATTTCCTTCAGTTAACCCTGCTCCTGCCCGGAACCGCGCCCGCGGCCCAGGGCTCTCCAGGCTCGGTCCGCGGGACGTTTGCGATCAACGTCAACGGCGCTCGCGAGGACTCCAACAATT
Organism: Acidobacteriota bacterium; assembly: GCA_041946865.1. Taxonomy (GTDB): domain Bacteria; phylum Acidobacteriota; class UBA6911; order RPQK01; family RPQK01; genus RPQK01. The sequence goes on from JBHGBF010000012.1 coordinate 16,571, forward strand.
TCGTTCTGGACGGGGCTTACAACAACGATCCCAAGTTGAACAGTTTCGCCATCAACCCTCCCGTGGATGCGATACGGGAGTTCGAGATCCTGACGGGGAGCTATGACGCATCTTCCGGACGCACAGCCGGGGCCCAGGTGAACATCGTGACCAAGGCGGGCACCAACGAGATCCATGGCACCGCTTACGAATTCATTCGCAACGCGGTGCTGGATGCGCGCAATTTCTTCGCCCGCGCCGAGGACGCCGCACCTCGCTACCAGCGAAACCAGTTTGGCTTTTCGCTCGGTGGTCCGATTCGCAAGAACCAGACATTTATCTTTGGTGATTACGAGGGTCGCCGGATGCGGGAAGGCATCACGCAGGTGACCAACGTCCCCTCCGCGCAAGAGAGGACCGGGGATTTTTCTCAGTCCATCTTTGCTGCGCCGCTGGATCCCTTCACACAGTCCGCCTTTCCGGCCGGCCGTATTCCATCGGACCGGGTAAGCGCGATCGGAAAGGCCATCGCAGCCCTTTATCCGCTCCCCAACCGGGCCGTCCCTGGCCAGAACTACGTTTCCTCGCCGGTCTTGCGCGACAGCGACGACCGATTTGATATCCGTCTGGATCACTTGATCGCGGCCAACTGCAACCTGTTCGCACGGTACAGTTTTGCCGATGGCGAGATGTACGAGCCTTTTTCAGGTCCAAGTTTTGCCCGTATCCCGGGATTCGGGAGCGATATAGCGAGGCGGGCGCAGAATTTTGTGATCGGCGGGGACTATGGGCCGACGCTGACTCTCGTGAACCAGGCTCGATTCGCGTTGAACCGGGTCTCCGCAGGTGTTTACCACGAGAACATGGGGAGTAGTCTGAACCGCGCGGTGGGCCTGCCGGAGATTTCATCCAACCCTCGTGACTTCGGCTTGAGCTTCATCACGGTGTCGAACTTCTCGCCTCTGGGAGACGAGTACAACAATCCGCAGCACAGCGTCACGAATGTCTTTCAACTGATGGACACGGTCACGTATTCTCCGGGTCAACACCTAGTGAGGTTTGGGGTCGATTTTCGCGCACTTCAGCAAAACGCTTTCAGGGACATCCAGTCCAGAGGAATGATGGCGTTTTCCGATTACGGGCAGGTGACGGGCAACGGCCTGGCCGACCTCCTGCTGGGCTTCATCACCTATTCTGGCGGCGCGCGCCTGGACAACCCGCAATACCTTCGCACTCGAAGCTGGAACTTCTTCGTGCAGGACAGCTACCGCATCCGGCCGAACGTCACACTGCAGCTGGGCCTGAGGCACGAGTATAATTCGCCGCCGGTAGACCGGTACGATCGTGCCAACACGTATGACCCGGTGACGCGGTCGCTGGTTGCGATTGGAGAGGGCGACGTCCTTCGCTCGGTCTTCGAGCCGGACCGAAACAACTGGGCGCCGCGAATCGGGATCGCCTGGTCTCCGGGGGAAGGGAATCTCAACGTGGTGCGCGCCGGGTATGGCATGTACTACGACCAAGCCTCTCTGGCCCCAGGCGAAGGACTCTATTTCAACCAGCCTTACTACGACTTTAGACTCTATTTCCCCTTGCAGGGGCTGCCCCTGACTCTGACCGATCCGTTTCCAGTCAATTATCCGTTACCTATCCCCGGGTCGGCGCTGGGATTTGACCGGTCTCTACGCACGCCCTACTTCCAGCATTGGAATCTGGCCTTTGGACGGCAGATCGGCGCAAACGGCATGGCGGAGGTTGTCTATGCTGGTTCCGCGGGGAAACGGATCCTGGCGGCGAGAGACATCAACCAACCGGCCCCCAGCCCGGTCCAACCCAACCTGCGGCCTGTTCCGCAGTTTGCCGATATCGTCTTCCTCGAGTCGCGCGGCAACTCCTCGTACAACAGCCTGCAACTCAACTATCGGCAACGGCTGGTTACCCGTCTCGCCTCCCAGATCTCGTACACGTTCGGAAAGTCGCTAGACGACGGTTCCACTTTTTTCTCGAGCTCAGGTGACGCAAATTTCCCTCAGGACAGCCGAAACCCGGGTGCGGAGCGAGGACGGTCGAATTTCGACGTGCGGCACCGCCTGGCCGTCAGCTACTCGTACGAATTTCCGGGGAGCCGGGGAGGACCTCTGCCGGGAGGCCGGTTCGTGAGCATGTTGTTTGGCGGTTGGTCCACGCATGGAATCGTCACCCTGCAAAGCGGAAGGCCGTTCACGGTCGCGCTGCTGCCGGAAATGGATAACAGCAACACGGGTATTGCCAGCCTCGGATTCGGCGCGAACGACCGACCAAATCGGCTCGGTTCCGGCCAACTGGAGATTCCGGGACCAGACAGGTGGTTCGACACGGCAGCGTTCGTCCCGGCCGCTTACGGGAGCTTCGGAAACTCAGGGAGGAATATTTTAGATGGGCCGGGTTACCAGGATGTGAGCCTTTCGATGACCAAGGATTCAAGGTTGAGCGAGGCGACGGTCGTTCAGTTCCGAGCGGAGTTTTTCAACGCTTTCAACCGGGCGAATTTCGACCTGCCGAACATCTTCTGGGGAACGCCCGCCTTCGGTCGGATTTCGTCCGCCGGGAGCCCCCGCCGCATCCAGTTCGGCTTGAAAGTCATTTTTTGACAGTATTAACAGGATTTACAGGATTACTGGGAGCGGAGGGCGGCCAAGAGGTTGGATCGTAGCGCCGCACGGACGGCGATCACGGAGGCGGCGAGCCCGACGAGTAGAACGCCAGCCAGGAGTACGCCAACCGTCGCAGCAGGGAAAGCTACGCCTCTTCCGGCAAGGGCCGGCAGGATGGCGAGCGAGGCGCAAACGAAGCCGCACGCAAGGCCAGCCGCCACCAGGAGCACGTTTTCGGACACGATGATCACCGAAAGAAACAGTCTGCGGTATCCAACCGCCCGCAGCAGTGCCAGCTCCTTCCGCCGCTCGAGCACATTGCGTAGCAGAACGGTCGCAAGACCGATGGTTCCGAGCACCAGCCCGAGCGCGCCCAGCGACTGGAATGTCGAGAGATAAGTGTTCTCCACCCTGTTGAAGGAGGCGAGCCGTTTCTGAGTGGACTCGACGCTGAAACTCCACTCAGCGAGTCGCTTTTCGAGAAGAGGGATGAATTTTTCCGCTCGGTTCTTGAGCTGCGGCGGAAGATCGAGGAGGAAGAAACGAAATCCCTCCTGCTCGGGAAAAAGACGCAGGAAAGCGGCGTCCGACACAAGCAGTTCGCCCTGAAAGACACTGTCCCTGAGGGCCGCGACGAGGCGCAGCCGAAGGGTTGTTCCGTCGGGGTGGCGCCAAACAAGCTCGCTGCCGAGGGAAAGGCGAAGGATGTACTGGATGGTGTTTGCGTCCGCGATGGCGGGAACGGCGCCGTCTGTCATTTCACGTTCGAGGAGCAGCCAGGGATTCCTTTTTTCGTCCGCGGTCTTCGCCAGGGAGTCCTGGAAAGAAAACCGCCCCTCAGGAATAAAGGAGTGGGGAACCCCGAGCACTTTCGGGTCCTGCGCGGCGTAGAGGTTCAGGCAGCTGGTGTCGTCGCCGGGGCGCATGCGAAACGGAACGAACTTCACCGGCTCGAGCTCGGGAGCTTCGGAAACTGAGATCCCGAGGGCCTCGCGTCCTTCTTCCGTGTTTGGGTTGTGAAGGATCGGCAGCGAGGAACTGGCGAGAAGGGGGAATCCACCGGTTCCGGACGCCGGATCGAGGGACACATCCTGTGGATCACGCCGGAAAGCCTCGGTGGAGACGATGATGAACGTCGCGCCGGCAATCAGGGCAACGCACAGCAGGCTGCGGCCCGGCCTGTAAGCGGTGTTTCGGGCGCCAAGGCGAACCAGCGCCGTCCATCCTTGCCCCGACAGCAGGCGGCGGTCGGTGCGCTTGAGGTATATTGCGATCAGTCCCAGCACTGAGATCAATAGAAGGAGACCCGCGCCAAAGAACCCAGCGGCGTCCGCGATCACCTTGAAAACCGAGGCGAGGAGCAAAAAGCCGGCGGCGATAAAGGACAAGGACGAGATAACCAGAAGGCTGCGGACCCGTCGTCCCGGGACCGTGGATCGCTCCAGAACACCGGCGAGAAGGGCGCGGGGACTGCATTGCCTTAGACCCCTCAGGGTTAAGAATATCGTCGTGAGGGATACGAGTATCCCGGCAGCCGCCCCCATTACCAGGTGGGTCCAGGAAACCGCCAGGAACAGGCTTCTGGTTCCGACTGCGCCCACCCACCAGGTGCGCAAGCCATAGACCATGAGGGCTCCGTACCCGACCGCTCCCAGCAGACCGAGGAGACTGCCGGCGGTCGCGAGTATTGCTCCTTCGACAAGGAAGATCGTGCGGACAGCGGAGAGGGGGAAACCCAGCGCCCGGAGGGTTCCGAGCTCGCGCGCCCTCTGTTCGACGCCCAGCCGGAAGAACAGGGCCGCTAGTAGAACCGCGGAAACGATAAGGAAGAAGCTGAAATAGAGGAAATACTCGCCGAAGTCCGTGGTGCCGCGGGAAGCCGCGAGTCCCCGTTCCCGCAAGTCGACGATCGAGAAGCCGGTTTCACGGGGGGTGATGCGGGCGCGCAGGTCCCTTGCGAAGGCTGCCGCGGCGGCGTTAGTGTCCGCGTCGGAGGGGAACGCGATACATACGGCGGAGAGATTCCCATAGCGGCTCCGCCATAGTTCCTGTCCGGACGCCAGGGTGATGAACGCCTTGGGCGTACCTTTATGACGATTCCAGTACTCCTCGTCCTGTGGTCGAATGCGCCGGAGATCAACGGGAAACGGTGGATCCCAATCGCTGATGGACCGGGCCTCGGTGATGCCGGGGTAGTCGGGCGTGAGATCGGCGTTGACGGCACCGCCAATCTCCACGATGCCGGCGAGCCGGAACCGCGCGGTTCGCGTCCTCAGCCGTCCTTCGTCCTGCCAGACGTAGTAGTCGATTTCCACCGCCTCGTTGGGAAACGGCTTGCCGGGGACTATGCCCAAGTCGGTCGCTGCCCAACTATTGAGCCAAATCGGGTCCGGTCCGGGCACGGCTCCCTCGCCGGACGGCGTCCCGTCGACCGTCTTAACCGAGGTCAAGGCGCCTTGGCCGAGTTCGGCGGCCGTGATGACAGAGTAAGGAATCTCCCGCCCGCCGGCACGGATGGCGTTGGCCAGGTAGGTGAAAACGCCCGAGCTTTTCAATCCCGCAGCAGTTGCTGCCGCGAACGCAGCCCGGCTGATTGGTTCGTCGAGGAGCATGCGGGGGCTTTCTACGAAGATCGTGCCGGGTAAAGTAGCCGACCGAAGCTTCACACCCAGATCCTGTAGGTCGACGTTCGTTGCCAGAAGGTCCTGGATGCTCTCCAGATTCCCCTTGCCGGCGCCGGCTGACACCAGAATGGCATTTACCCGCTCCGGGTGCTCCAGATCTCTCTGAAGGCGTGCCAACGGCACGAAAACGGAGTAGACACTCCCCTGGTTTGGACGAAGCGCGAACTCGCCCAGTTCGGCGGAAGGTAGAATCTCACTGCACTCCAGCCGTATTGTCCTCCCGACATTTTCGCGCCGTCCGTAAAGCGACTCTCGCGGGATTCCGTGTTGCGTTTCGACGCTTAGCAAAAGCGTGTCTCCACGCTTGGCCCCCAGCTTTTCCGCCAGGGGGGCGCCGACGAGAGCTTGACCGTCCTGTGGAACGGATCGGGCGGTCTTGGCGTGGATCTTCCAGAACCGTTCGTTTATCCCATAGACCTTGACGTCAAGAGCCCGGACCCCGGTTTGCTCCTGGACGACCACCCCCTGAAGGTAGATGATCGGCGACGCTTGCGCCTCCAATCCGCTGGCAAGGTCCTCGCGGAAGAAATGGTCGGCCGAGACCAGGTGAGTGGCGCCGCCGAGCCGCTGATAGACAAGATTTTGGAGGCTCGTGCGGACAGATTCCCCGACCGAAAGCGCACCGGAGAGAACGGACACGGCGGTCGCGACACCGACTACGACCGCCAGGTTGGTACGCCAGTAATGGACCATGTTGCGATAGATGAGCCGGGCGAGCGTCATCCGCGTCTCCATGCGTCGAAGTGTACCATCAGCGGTTCTGCTCGACCGCCAAATCGCCCCTATTAGGAGGGCGGGTTCACCGAACGACTGTACCGGATACGATCCAGCCGACGAGGGGGCTTTCGGGATTAGTTGCGAAATCTCATCATCGGAATTTCTGAAGGATCGAGTCCTGCAGCTGGTAGCGCAGGCTAAAGCGGTGGGAAAGTTCCAGGTTGTGGGTGACGACGACCAGTATCGACTGGTGCTGCTGGTGCAGTCTCAGGAGCAGCTCCGCGACCACGTCTGTGGAGGCATGGTCCAGGTTCCCTGTGGGCTCGTCACACAGTACCAACCGGGGGCGCCCCACCAGCGCCCGAGCCAGCGCCACCCGCTGTTTCTCCCCGCCCGACAGTTCATGAGGCCGGTGATGGATTCTTTGGCCCAAGCCCACCTGTTCGAGCAGCTCCTGGGCGACCTCGCGGGGCCGCTCGATCCCACGCGCTACCAGTGTTGGTATCAGAACATTCTCCAGCACGGAACACTGGGGAAGCAGGTGGTGATCCTGGAACACGAAGCCGATCTCTTCATTGCGGAACGAGGCCAGGTTTTTTTCGTCCAGCTCGAACGGGTTCCTCCCGTTGAGCAGCACGGTCCCCTCACTGGGGGGTTCAAGAGCGCCCAGAATGTAGAGAAGGGTGCTCTTCCCGGATCCCGACGGGCCGACGATCGACACCGAATCGCCCGGCTTCAACTCGAGGTCTACGTCCGAAAGCACTCGCAGATTCCCGCCCGGTGTCGGATATTCCTTTGAGAGTCCCTTAACTTCCAGCACGGATTTCCTCGTAAATTGCCAGCACTCGGCGGGCCATTTGAACGGCGCCGTGATGCTCGCGCACCCCGCAATAACCGCGCTCACCCATCTCTTTCCTTTTCGCCGGATGTCGCCACAGCTCTAGGATACCTTCGGCCAGGGCGTCCGGATCATCGGGCTGGACCAGGATGCCGCCCCCGGTCCTTTCGATCACTTCTGTGAACGCCCCCCGGCGCGGCTGAACGACCGGGACCCCGGCGGCCATCGCCTCCAGCAGGGAAAGCCCCTTGGGCTCATCATACGTGGCTGGAACCGAAAGCAAACTCAGATTATGCAGGAAAGCGATCTTCCCGGGGCGGTCGAACTCACCCTTGTATTCAAAGTGTCGGTCGAGTCCTGCGGAATGGAAATCCCTCTTGATGTTCTCCAGGTAGGCGCTGTGCTCGGGGGCAAGGTAGCCTGCCGCACACAGTCGGCTGGGTGGCAGGTCTGCTCTTGAACGCAGTCGGCGATAAGACTCGCACAGTAGGTGCAACCCCTTCTCTGGCGCGACGCGCGCCAGGTAGCCGATCGTAAAAGGCTCGGGATCTGCTCCGGTTCGCCGCTCGTATCCATCAAAGTGGATGCCGAGCGGAGCGACTCTGATCCGCGCGCGGTCGATTTGCAGGTACCCCGACATGCATTGGGCGCCGAAAGCGCTGACGGCAATAAACGCGTCAACGTACTCGCTGTGACTCCGGATCAACCGGATAGACTCCGCGCGATAGGGTTCAGGAAGACTCTTCAGGAACAGCTCTTCACCCTGTAGCGTGCAGCAGACGGGCAGATTCATTTGCTGCTTTATCGCGGGCGCCAGTGAGATGAGCAGGCAATTGGGGAGGTTGATGACATCCGGACGGGCCTCCTCTGCAAGAAAACGGACAAGTGTTCGTATCTCCCTGTCCTGCGGACCCTCCACCCCGCGCAGCATGGAAACCGTTAACTCCCCGAGCTCGGCCGGGTTGACACTCACGCCACGACTCGTCGCCAGCCGCAGCACCGAGTTCACGTCCAAAAGTCGGTGGAGCAGCCGAGGCAGTCTGCGAAAGAGTCGAAAGCGCTGCTCGAGATACACATTGATGCCGCCCAGGAAGACCCGCCTGTGGCTGAAGTTCGTTTCGTCTGTCCGGGTCGGCGTGTAGGTGGGGATCAGGAGGACGTCGTGACCGGCGTCCTTCATCGCTGCGGCGAGCGTGTTGTCCCGCAAGCAGCTGCCGCAGTACATTCCGCCTGCGCCGGCGGTGATATAGGATATCCTCATCCGTTCAGTGCGAGCATAATCCTGGAGCTTTCAGCGCGAAGGCGCCGGTCGGGCAAACTTCTGCCACGCGCCGCGCGGCCTCCGGAAGAGCGTCGATAAGCGAGCCACGGAGGGGCACAGCCACGGTTGCATCGAACCCACGGCCCACGATCGCGAGTCCCAGCCCTGCCCCGGTTTCGGCAGCCGCTTTAACGCAAGCGCCACAGAGAATGCACTTGCCCGGCTCGTACACAATTTCGGGGTGGGAGGAGTCGCGGCGAAAGCTCCTGCGAGACCCTGCGAAGCGCAGTGGGTCGGCGCCGTATTCGGTCGCATACTCTCGTAGACCGCACACACTGGCCTTGGAGCACCCACAGTTCATGCAGCGGCACGCCTCCTTGATCGCGGCATCCTCCGAGAGCCCAAGTTCAACCTCGGCGAAACTCTTCACGCGCTCCTCTAAGGGGAGTTCCGGCATCGGTGCCCTCGGCGTCTCTTCGATCTCTCGGAAGAACTCGGCCAACTCCTCGTCGTGCAGCTTGCCCATTACGACACTCAGCATCTCCGGGTCGCCCTGCACCGGCCGCCCGCCGAGGAACTGGTCGATCGAAATAGCGGCGAGCTTTCCTGCAGCGACCGCTCGCACGGCAAGGTCCGCGCCGGTGACTGCATCCCCGCCCGCGAAAACGCCCTCGAGGTTCGTGGCCAGAGTCGTGGGGTTAACTTTCAAGCCGTGTCGGGAGAGATTGACTCCGCTTGCCTCGAGTTCGTTGGTTTCGACGACCTGGCCGATGGCCGCGATGACGCAGGTTGCTTCGATAGTAACCTCAGATCCGGGCACAGGCACCGGACGCGGGCGTCCGCTCTCATCCGGTGGCCCGAGCTCCATACACTGCGTTACGAGGCGCAGGCGGCCATCGGGCACGCGATCGAGCTTCACAGGAGCCACCAGTGTTTCAACCCGCACCCCTTCGGCCTCCGCAGCCTCCACTTCTGCCATCAGGCAGGGCATCTCCCGGCGAGTCCTGCGGTAAAGCACGCGCGCGGTCTTAGCACCGAGCCGCAGGGCAGTGCGTGCGGCGTCCATGGCGGTATTCCCGCCGCCGAGGATGAGGACATCCGTCCCGATCTCCGGCGGCCGGCCGAGAGCGACCTTCTCGAGGAACTCGATGGCCGACAGCGCCAGTTCCTCGCCCGGACAGCCCAGCCCGCGGACTCCCTGCGCGCCGATCCCGAGGAACACAGCATCGAAGTCGCGCCTGAGGGCGTCAATGGTGAAGTCGCGGCCGAGGCTATTCTCCATACGGAACTCGCCGCCCAGCAGACGAATGACTTCGATCTCTTCGGCCAGCAGGTTGCGCGGCAGACGGAACGCCGGGATTCCCCAGCGCAGCATGCCGCCCGGCTCCGGATGGCGGTCAAAGATGACCGCCCCGTGGCCTCGCCTCAGTAAATGGTATGCGGTGGCAAGTCCGGCAGGTCCCGCACCGACGATGGCCACTTTTTTCCCTGTCGTTTTCGCCCTTGGCGGGAGGTAGCGGGCTCTGGAGGTCATGTCGCGATCCCCGGCCATGCGGTGAAGATTCCCGACCGACAGCGGTTCTCCCTTTTCGCACCGGTGACAACGCTGCTCGCAGAGGCGGGGGCAGACACGGCCGAGAGCGGAAGGGAGGGTTAGGAAGTCCGAGGCAATCTCCGCAGCTCGCCGGAAGTCGCCTCGCGCCATAGGAGTGAGGAAACCCGGGATGTCGAACCGCGCCGGGCACCCGGTGCGGCAGGGTCCGATGCAGTCCCCGACATGATCCGAAAGCAGGAGCTCCAACGCCGTTTTTCTCGCGGCGCGGATCTCGTCCGAGTTGGTGTGAACGACCATTCCCTCGGCCGCGGGCATGGCGCACGAGGGCGAGAGCCTCGCCTGTCCCTCGACCTGCACGGCGCAGACGAAGCAGGAGGCGGACTTTTCGAATTCCGCGACGTGACAAAGCGTCGGAATGCGGATCCCGAGCCGCCTGGCGGCGTCGAGGATCGTCGATCCTTGCTCGACCGAGATTGGTTGGCCGTCTATCGTTAATCGAATCATTTCAATTTTCGACAGGATTAGCAGGATTCACAGGATTCACCTTACCTCAATCGCGCCCTCCGGGCAGGCTGTCAAACACATGCCGCAGCGTGTGCACCGGTCGTCGATGACCTCGTGCCGCTCGTACGGCCGATTTTCGATAGCCCCAACGGGGCACGCCTGCGCGCAAAGGGTGCAGCCTGTACAATTCTCGAGGACGCGGTAATTGATCAACGCCTTGCACTGCGCGGCCGGACATCGGCGTTCGCGGATGTGGGCCTCGTATTCATCCCGGAAGTAACGCAACGTGGTCAGCACCGGGTTGGGCGCCGTCTGCCCAAGTCCGCACAGGCTGGCTTTACTGACGAGACGGCTGAGCTCCTCGAGCGTCTCGAGGTCCGATGGGCGGCCCTTCCCGCCGCAGATTCGTTCGAGAATCTCGAGCATCCGCTTGGTGCCTATGCGGCAGAAGGTGCACTTTCCGCACGACTCGTTCTGGGTGAACTCCAGGAAGTAGCGGGCGATCTCCACGGCGCAGTCTCGGTCGTCAAGCACGGCGAGGCCGCCCGAGCCCATGATGGAGCCGGTCGACGCCAGTTCCTCGTAATCGATGCGGGTGTCGGCCAGGCTCGCCGGGATGCAGCCCCCGGAAGGGCCGCCGGCTAGCACCGCCTTGAACTTCCTTCCGTCCCGAATGCCGCCGCCGATCTCCTCGACGATCTCCCGGATCGTGATTCCCATCGGGACTTCGATCAAGCCGCCGCGGTTCACCTTTCCAACCAGCGCAAAGACTTTGGTCCCTTTCGACCTTTCGGTTCCCATCGCAGCGAAAGCTTCGGGTCCCCGGCGGAGAATCCAGGGTAGACAGGCGAGGGTCTCAACGTTGTTGATAAGCGTGGGCTTGCCCCAGAGCCCGGACTCGGCCGGGTAGGGGGGACGCAGACGCGGCATGCCTCTCTCTCCCTCAATCGACTGGATGAGCGCCGTTTCTTCGCCGCATACGAAGGCCCCCGCGCCTTCCTTCACGTGCAGTGTGAAGCTGAACGAGCTGCCCAAAATCCGCCCGCCCAGAAAGCCGTTTTCTTCCGCCAGCCGGATCGCCTCCTTCATATGCTGGACCGCGATCGGGTACTCCCGGCGGACGTAGACGAACCCCTCGGCCGCACCCACTGCATAGGCCGCGATCGCCAGCCCCTCGATAACCCGGAAAGGATCGGCTTCCATCACAGCCCGGTCCATGAAGGCCCCCGGGTCGCCCTCGTCGCCGTTGCAGATGACGTACTTGACCTCTCCGGGCGCGCGACGGACGATGCCCCATTTTCTTGCGGTCGGGAATCCGGCCCCGCCTCGGCCTCGAAGGCCCGAGATGCGCACCTTGTCGATTACCTCGTCGGGCGACAGATGCTTCAAGCAATGCTCGAGTGCCTGCATGCCCTCACGTACACGATAGTCATGGAGCGAGAGGGGCTCGATCCGCCCGCAGTTTTCCAGGACGACGCGAACCTGTTTTTTCATGTAAGGCCCGGCGTCGACTTCCCGCGCCGTGGCCGGTACCCATGCCTGGTCATCAAAAACCCGCGCGCGTGTCTCCTCCATCCCTTTACGAACGGTCCTCAACACCCCGCGCGGTTTGACGTGCCGCCGGGCAATCTTCCTGACGTCCGCGGGAGAAACGTTGCCGTAAAGCGTGCGGCGGCCGTTTTCGACGACTTCCAGGAGCGGCTCGGCGTGGCAAAGCCCGCTGCAGCCCACGGCTTTCACCTCCGCGCCGCCTCCCAGCGAAATAACTTCTTCCTGGAGTGCTGACTGCACATGCCGAGCTCCGCTGGCTATGCCGCACGAGCCCAGTCCAACGCGAATCTCAACGCCAGCGGCCGCGATGTCTCTCCCTTCGCCTGCTGCAGGTCGACTGCCGGCCGTCAGCTGCCGGCTGCCGGCTGCCCGTTGCCTGCTCCCTGCTGCCCGCTGTCCGCTGTCCGCTGCCGTGAACTTGCCGATCACCTCGTTGGCAATGAGGGGGTTGACCCGGCCGTAAACCTCTTCGTCGATTGTCACAACGGGCGCCAGGCTGCAGGATCCGACGCATGCCACACGTTCTACGGTGAAACGACCCGAAGGATCCGTGTGAGATCCGTCCTTGATTCCCAGGCAGCGACACAATTCGTTTTTCACCTCAACGGCGCCCGTGACGTGGCAGGCCGTCCCCTCACAGACTCTGATGATGTGTTCGCCCACCGGTTCGTGGCGGAACTGGCCATAGAAGGTCGAGACGCCTGCAATCCGGGCCGGGGTTATGGCGGTCGCCTCGCAGACCTTTTTCAGAGCCTCATTCGGCAGGTATCTATACCTGGACTGAATCGACTGGAGAATCGGAATGACCGCTTCGGGCTTGCGCCCTGTCGATTGGAGGATCTCCTCCACGGGGCCGAGATCGAGTGCTGGCCTCGGTCTGGACGGGACCATCTGGATCAAGGTCGCGGCGGGGGCTAAAGCGGCCGATTTTGACCGGAATCGGCGAGGGAGTCTTTGAACGGGCAGCGACCAGCGATACCAGATGACGAAGACTCCTGCCGACACTGCCAACAGAAGGCCGCCCCAGTCATAGATCTTCCGTCGCCTGACCTGCGCCTGGTGCTGGCGGTCTGTTTCCGGTTGCAGGATCTTTTGCACGTCGATGTCCGTCTTGGCCGCTTCTTTGAGAGCCTCGACGCGCGCCTTGTCGCTCGTGGTAACCCAGCGGGCGTGAATGTGGACCGAAAGCAGAAGGACCGCCGAAAGAACGGCAACGAGTGCCGCTCCCAGCCCGATCCATCTTAGTGCCGTTTGTTTCCGATCCCTCATCCTAATCCTGTAAATCCATCAATCCTGTCTGACCTTCTCGCACCGCGGGCAGTACGCGTAGCAACGCGCGCACGCCAGGCAGTCGCCCCGGTCGGCCCGCATGTTATGGATGGCCCCGTAGGGGCAGGCGTCGGTGCAAAGGCCGCAGTCCAGTTCCCTGTCTGGCGTGATCCGCACGTTCTTCCACGAGAATCGCGACAGGAGGGAAAGAAGTCCTCCGTAAGGGCAGAGCCATCGGCAGTAGGGCCGCCCGACGAACATCCCGAGCAGGATGAAGCCCGCGCCGATTGCGATCATGTGAAAAGGCCCGGAGAGGCGGAAGATGCCGATGAACGGATCCCATTCGCAGATCAGAAACCGGCGGCCTACCTGGGCGTTCCAGGGGCCGATTGCCAGGTTGAGGCCCCAGCCGGCGAAGATGACTGCCACCGCCAGGTACACGTAACGCAGCCAGCCAAGTGCACGATCGAGCTTTTCCGGCACTTTCTTCGGCCGGAGGAGCACCAAATCCTGGATCGCGCCGAGCGGGCATACCGCGCCGCAAAAAACGCGCCCGACGAGGAGCGCGGTCACAAGCGGAAGAAAGAAAAAGACAATCAGCGACGGGGAAACGATGTAACGGGAATCGACCAGCGACAGCGTGACGCTCTGGATCGCGCCGATCGGGCAGATACAACCTTTTCGATAGAAGCCGAAATAGGCGAGCGAGCCGATGCTGAGCATCAGGACGCCGGTGCGGCTGCGCCTCTTCAGGATGAGCCACGCCCCGGCGGCTAGGGCACCGGCGAGTAGCGCCATGTCCAGACCGCGAACCAGCGTGGAGCGAGGCTCGGGGTGGGTCGGCGTGGGAAAAGCGTAACTGTCCCCGAAATTCGGCGGCGCTTTCTGGTATTGCGCGACGAGCTGGCTCGACGAAAGGGCCGTGAATACGAGCAGGAGCACCAAGAGACGACGCCACCGGAAGGACCGGAATCGCCCCAAAACGAATATCGAATATCGAATATCGAATGTCGAATAACGAAGGAAGGACCGGTGAATATCTCGATTCCTGACTTCGACATTCGACATTTGACATTCGATATTCGATATTCGCTTTGGAATTGCGCGATCGGGTCCAGAGTCAGGCATTCTCGACTCCAGCATGGCTTCCTGCGGGAGTGAGCCCCGGCGCCGGCACCCTGACAATCGCGTTGTCTGGGCACTTTACGAGGATCGCGCACTCGTTGCATTCCACGCAATAGCTATATCGGATCTCGAGACGAAGTGAGCCGTTACCGGCCGGTGGCAGGCAGGCCTTCACGCACTTGCCGCAGCCGTCACACCTGGCTTCGTCCACGTAGTACTCGTAATAGTTGTTGTTGGGATCCTCCTCGTCCACCTTGCCCACGATTCGTCTTTTCAGAGCGTCCTGCGGGCAAATCTTGCCAGCAGGGATCCCCTTCTCGTCCGGTTGGCTGGTCACGTCCATGTAGGCCGGACAGAGCATGCAATAACCGCACTTCGCGAAGTCGTTGACCGCCTTGACGGCCGAAAGGCTCAGAACGCAGGAGGTGCGGCACAGGTCGCAGCTGGTGCACTTGAACGGGTCGATCTGGTACACCGCGTCGCCCGAGACCCGGCTCGAGAGTAGTCCAGCGGCGCCCGCGATGCCCGCGAAGCCGATCACGCGCATCGAGCGGTCAATGAATTGCCGTCGCGTGGATCCTTCACTCATCGCTTCACCTCGACTTTGGCGGCGGGCGAAAATATCGTCACTTCGCGCCGGACGGGATCGGCGGCCAGTATCCGCCCTTTCGAGTCCACTGCCAGATGAATGTGGATGCACTTCGGATCAAAGTACTCGGGCCCGATCACGGCGACCAGCTTTCCCTCAGGCTCAAACACCTTCACCCGAGCTGCAACCTTCTCGCCAGTCACGACCTTGCCATCCGGCGCAATGGCGAGATTGACTGGGTTACAGCACCCCACGAAGTCCGCCGGATTCTGCATTCCAAACTTTCCGAAGGCGCCGAGCAGCGTGCCATCCAGCGCCCACGCAGTCACCTGGTGCCGGCCGGTGTCGCCTGCTCGCACGACGCCCTTGGCATCCACGTCGAAATCGAGCCATTTGTTGGGGAGCATGAAACTGCCGGTCTTGTTCCCGGTTCCGATCAGGCCCAGTTGGACGCCCTTCACGTCGTAGCGGCGAATGATCCGCGCGGCGGCATCAGCGACCAGGACTTCCTTTCCGAAGACCCTTATTTTCGTAACCGCGGCAGGCTTGTCCTTTTCGCCGGCTGCGAAACCACCTGTGTGCCTTCGGTCCGCATCATAGAATTCCACGCGACCGGGGGCGCCGACGAACACCTGCCCTTCAGCGGCGGCGGCGAGGCAGGTGGCGTTCTCCACAACCTTGTAGCCCCGGAGGAAGGTTCCGTCCGGCTCGAACATCCGCACTTCGCCGTCTCCCAGGACATAGATCCCGCCTCCGGCCCCGACTGCAACGCCGGTGAGCGAGCGGCGGAAGCCTGTGATCACACCTGCGCGTCGATATTCTCCGTTCATGTGCTCGAAAAATCCTGTCAATGCAGTTAATCCTGTCAATCCTGTCAAAAGTCTTACTTGCCCACCTGCAGGCAAAGCATCTTGTTCAAGTCCCTGATAATCAACTTCCCATTGGACAGTGCGAGCGGCGCCCAGACTTCCTCTCCCTCGAGCAGCTGAGCACTTGCCAGCTCCTTGTATTCCTTGGTGCTGGCCTCCACCAGGCGCAGCTTGCCGGTACGCCCATCGAGGATGAAGAACATTCCGTCGGCCAGGAGATACCCACCCAGGTCGAAGGTCTTGGAAACCTCCGCATCGCCCGAAACCACCGGGCTCTGCCACATGACCTTGCCGTCTAAGCTCAGGCAAGCGAACCGTCCCCTCGTCTTACTGCCCACTCCGAACAGGTGGTTCTGGTAGAGGATAGGCGTGTGCGTCTCCGAGTTGAACTGTGCGCTCGTCAGAGAGTAGACCTTCTGAGCAGACCATCCGGCGGCCGTCTTCTCTACCTGGTACATCGTGCTCCCTGCCTCGTAGCCACTCGTGACGAATACCCGCCCGTTGCCGACGTGTATGGGAGTGGGTACTGCCGCCATCTTCGCGATGAACGGGGACGACCACAGCAACTGACCGTCCGCGGCTGCAATCCCGACCACCTTGTTCATCGTGAGATAGAGGTACTGCTTTACCCCGGCGATCGTGGTGGGCATGATCGAAGAGTGGGACATCAGGTCCTTTGCCGGATTCGGCGACCGCCAAATCTCCTTGCCGGTGGCTTGTTCCAAAGCGACGATCAGGGCCTCACCTCCCGTGGCTAGGATGATCCGGTCCCCGTCCAGCAGCGGGTTCTGACCGGCATACCACTGCGGGATTGTCGTCTTGTATTCTTGGACCAGGTTTTTCTGCCACACCAGCTTGCCCGTCTTGATGTCGATCGCATGAAAGCGGCACTTAGGGTCGAGCGAAAAGACCAGGCTCTGGCCGACAGCGGGCACCGTCCGTGTGATGGCATGATTGGGCCGGATTTCAACGGGATAGCTCCACTGCCAGACGTCCTTCCCGTCAGCCAGCGAAATAGCCCGGACGAGGTGCTCTTTCTTAGTTTCGTTGTAATCGTTCAGATAGACGCGGCCGCCCTTGATTGCCGCCCCTGCATAACCCTGTGCCACCGTGGTTTTCCAGAGGACCTTGGGCCCTGCCGCCGGCCAGCTTCGAAGCAGTCCGGTCTCCGTGGAGATATTGTCACGGTTAGGACCGCGGAATTGCGGCCAATCTGCGCCAAGGAGCGGCAGCGAAATGAAGCACGAGATGAGGAAGATAAGAAATCGGGCCATAATAGTTGCACTCAAACTTCGTGTAGCTCTCACAGACCTTACCGAACCTGTTGACTGACCGCCAGGCACTTCAGAGTTTTCTGGTCGCGTATCAGCAGCCTGCCGTCCACAAGGGCTAGTGGGGCCCAGTTCTCACCCGGCTCCAGCAAGACGGCGCTGGCCAGTGGCTTGAAGCCGGACGGATCGGGGTCGATAAGATATATCATCGTATTGCCGTCAGTGGCGAGCAGCACGCCGTCGGCGAGAATTGCGCCGCCCTTGTTGAAAAGCGGGTCTTCGCCAGTCTTCCACTTGACCTGACCGTCCATACCCATGCATACCAGTCCGTCGCTTCGCTCGTTGATCGTGTACTGGACGTAAAAATGGTCTCTATAAAGAATCGGCGGCTGAGTGTGGGAACCGAAGTCTCAGGGTTTTTGGGATTGGCATTGTTGGTGCCGAGGGAGATCTTCCCGCCGGCAACCACTGGATTCCCATTCGAAGTCGAACCGATCTGCGCCTTCCACTTGATGTTCTTCCCGGCTTTGGCATCCCAAGACTCCGGCAGGTCTTTGATGGCAGAGGTCATATTGCCATGCGGTGTGCCACCCCACATCGGCCAGTCTTGAGCGGCCATCGGCCCCAGGACGGCGCCGAACAGTATCAGAAGTAGAATTGCGCGTTTCATGAGCTGAGCTGTGCTCCGTATGATCCGACTTCCAGTCATTGTCCGAAACAGAACAGATTGCCGGCCAGATCCCCGATCACGATGCGATCGCCGGCAATAGCCGGGGATGCGGGTAGGGGAGCGCCCGTAACATACTCCCAGAGTTTCTTCCCGCTCGACAGCTCTAAGACGTAGAAGCGGCCGTCGTTCGAGCCAACAAAGACACGTCCGCCCGAAATGGCGGGCGACGAGTCGACACGCGCACGAGTGCGGAACGTCCAGATCGCCTTGCCGCTTCTAGCATCGATCGCGTGAATCAACTTGTCGCGCCCGCCCACGACTACGCGGTCTGCAGCCAAGGCGGCCGACGAGTAGAACGGGAATGCCGAACCATAACGCCAGGAAATCGATTGCTTCCGAAGATCGATCGCAACAACCTCGTTTTCGAACGTGCCGTAATACCCGCGGTTCTCAACGACCGCCATAGATGCGCCGGTATAGCCGCCGGATGGAAAATGCACGATTTCCCGCCCATCCGTCAGCCGGATTCCATGCACGGTTTCATCGCATCCGGAGAAGTAGGTGATGCCGTCCGCTATCGCCGGCGTCGAATGCACGTAATTGTCAGTGGCCACTTTCCACAGGAGTTTCCGCGTACTGGTCGAGAGGCAATACAGGCTGCCATCATAGGAGCCAATCAAGATCCGGTCTCCCGAGACAACCGGAGAGGACTTGATCTCGCCTTCCGTCTTGAATGTCCACAGACCTTTCCCGCTGGCGGCATCCACGGCATGCAATACGCCGCCGTAATCCCCGACGTAGACTGTTCCGCCGGAGACGGCAGGCGAAGATTCGCCGATGGAATCGGTCGCCCGGTACTTCCATTTAAGCCTGCCCGACTGGAGGTCGATCGCCAGCAGGTCCGCAGAACGCGATCCTACATAGACGGCCCCGCCACTGATCGCAGCAGACGATTCTATCGATTCGCCGGCATTGTAAGTCCAGATCAGCTTCAAGTTAGCGGGTAAGCTCGCAGACGTCTGTCCGGTCAGCTGGGGATTGCCTCGGAATTGCGGCCATTCGTTGGCCTCGTTGAAGGCCGGAGCTGCGAGGACGAGTATCGAAACGAGCCAGGTGGAGATCATGAAAATCACTTGGTCTCCAGGGCGAACAGGGTATCTCGGCTCGCTACAAACAGCGTGCCGTTCGCCGGGACGAATGTGGAATACACCGTACTGCCCATATTGGTCTGAAATACGAGCTTCTTCTCTTTCGCCGCATCAAGGACAATGACCTCGCCATCCGCGTTGCCCAAATATACTTTGCCGTCGATCACCATGGGGGAAGCCCAGATGCCTGCCATTGTGTCGTGAGTCCAATATGCCTTTCCGGTGTTAACGTCCAGGCAATGCAGGAACCCGTTCAAGTCGGCAGCAAACAGGAGGCCATTATGAATAGCGACGCTCGAGATCGAGCGCTTGATGTCCGCGTAACGCCAAATCAGGCCGGATTGGCTGATGTCGCCCTTCTTGGTCGCGTCGATGGCATAGAGATTCGCCGGTGCGATGCCGCTCTCAGGATCTTGTCCGTTGGCGACATACACCTTGTTGTCCCAAATGACGGGTGTGGCGAGAACGATCCCGGCCGTCCGTGGCCAGATAGCTCCCTTGGGATTCGTATCGAATTCCCACAGCTTGGCACCTGTGAGCGCCTCATAGCTCCGCACCCAGCCGTCTCCTTCGCCGATGACAACCTGCGTGATGCCTGCGATGGTCCCTACAGCAGGAGAGGACCACTGGCCGTCGTAGATCCTCCCGATGATGCTTTTCGCCTTCCAAACCAGCTTGCCCGTGTCTTTTTCGAGAGCAATGATGGTCGGCGCATCGGGACTTGGAACCTTCTCCCCACTCTCGTCGGTTCCGTTGGAGGTATTCACGTAGAGAAGGTCTCCATACGAGGCGGCCGAGGAGCTGACCTTGTTGTGCGGAATGACGTCGAGCTTCTTGAGCATGTCATAGATCCAGACGATCTTGGATCCCCCTTTCCCGTCACCCCGGGTGTCCAGACACACAACTTCGCCACGGTTGGAGACGTAATAGAGCCTGTCGCGTTCCACCAGTGGTGAGGAACAGACGCCCGTCTCCGGCCAGTCCATGTTGTCGTCGGCGAGTTTCTCGTGCGTCTGCTGCCACAGGAAGTGCCCGTCCGACTCGCGGAAGCACATGAGGACTCCGCGATCGCCCGCCTCGTTGGGATTACGGGCCAACTCGTTGTTAGTGCCTATATAGACATGCCCGCCGGCGACCACGGGGGTGCCGTAGGTGGGGGACCCCAGTTTGGCGGTCCACTTCACGTTCTCCTGCTTCCCGACGTCCCAGGAAACGGGCAGGCCGGGCATCGGGGAAATCATATTCCTCGCCGGCGACCCACCCCACATGGGCCAATCCCGAGCGGCAGGGTCCGACGCCTGCAAGACCAGACAAGCAGACAGCCCCAAGAAGCCCGTGGCGAAGATAATCCGGTGTTTCATTCTTCAGGAATCCTGTTAATCCTGTTAATCCTGTCAAGAATCAGTCTCTCCGTTTGATATCGTAAACGTAGAGGTTGTCCTGGTCGCGAATATACAGCCTGCCGTTGGCAATTGCGGGTAGTGTCCACATGTGCCCGGTTGGCGCCCAGAACGGGCCACCTTCCTGGGCTGGCTGAAACTGAAATCGCGATATTTCCTTATATCCCGCCGGGGAGGGCTCGATGAGTCCGATCGTGCCGCTCTCGCCCTGGCAGTACAGCAGAGTTTCGGCCGAGATACAGTTCCCCTTGTTCACGCTGCGGTCCTTCCAAACCACTTTACCCGTCTTGAACTCCATAGCAACGAGAATGCCCGGCTGGTTACCGCTGAAGCCGTAAACGTAATCGCCGACCTTGACGGAAGTGGTGTAGTGGTTCTGCATGTCCCGACTGAAGTACTCTTCTGTAGCCGTAACCTTGCCGGCGTCGGCCGAGAGTCTAAGCAGAGCGCAGCCGGTATCGTAATCGGTCGAGTAGAACACATACCCGTCCGCATAGACTGGCGTGGCAATATTGGCGACGCGGTTCGCCACTTTCTCGTAGCGCCAAAGTAGAGAGCCATCCTTCGCGTCCACCCCGATGGCCGCGGACTTTGTCATGACGGTGTAGATGTGGAGGCCGCCGAAATCCAGAGGCAGAACGGAAGAATAGCCGGCCAGGTCGTCCAGTGACTGCCAGATGACGTCGCCGGTCGCCTTGTTAAGAGCGACAATCCCCGCTCCTTTTCCGCCCGGAACAATAATCAGCCGGTCGCCGTCGACCAGAGGTGACTCGCTGAAAGCCCACCGTGCCAGGGTTGAGCCGAACTTCTCGACGTAGTTGAATCCCCACAGCCGCTTGCCTGTTTCCGTATCGAGACAGACCAGCGTTCCATCGGCAGCAAGCGCGTAGAGCCGCTTGCCGTCGACCGTCGGCATGCCGCGGGGGCCGCCGCCTTGGTCGCTGCTATAAGCCTTCCCGGTCGGCGTCTTCCAGACCTGTTTTCCGTCGGCGGTGTCGAGAGCCACGACGAACTGCTGGTCGTCCTCCTGCCCCTGCGTGTAGATGCGATTGCCTACGACGGCCATGGAAGAGTAGCCTTCGCCGAGCCCTTTTGTCTTCCAGATGAGCTTGGGTCCGCCTTCCGGCCATGACTTCAACAGGCCCGTCTCAGGCGATTTCCCGTCCCGATTGGGCCCGAGCCATGTGGCCCAATCAGCCCCAAGCGCAGGGACGTACAAGAAAAGGACAGAGCAAAGTCCGGCTAGTCT
Source organism: Acidobacteriota bacterium (assembly GCA_041946865.1). Taxonomy (GTDB): domain Bacteria; phylum Acidobacteriota; class UBA6911; order RPQK01; family RPQK01; genus RPQK01. The sequence continues at coordinate 37,883 of JBHGBF010000012.1, forward strand.
AAGTCTAGACATCTGAAGAAGCTCCTCACGAGGGTTGGTCGCACCACACTTTCCAGCGGATAGACAGAGGCTGTGCGGCCACGCCGATCATAATAGTCCCGTTGAACCATTTCCAGGTGATCATGTCCCTTTGGTGGAGACTCGTCAGCGGTTTTCTGGCGAACGACATCCAGGAGTTGGTGAACGACATCCGTGGCGGGGGAAACAGTCTTGTAGCCCGCTGCCATGCGACTGCGACCTGGGCAGGTATCGCCTTGGCTTCCAGGGAATCCAGCTTACGCTCCGACAGCCCCAGCCATTCCCTTCGAGACTGATTTTTTGCGGCTCGATCACCTTCCAGACTTGAGCAGTCTTCGGAGTCCTTCGCTGTACTGGCGGCCGGTTCTGATCCGGGCGCCGCTGTGCAGTTCGAGCTCGAACACGCCGCCCGCGATGCTATGCACAGCCGTGATCCGGGTGACGTTGACCATGTGGCAGCGATGCACTCGAAGAAACTTGCCGGGGTCGAGGCGGCGCTCCAACCCGGTCAGATTTTCGTCAAAAACGTAATTGTCAACCCGGCAATGCAGAAGTGTGTAGTTATTCGCCGACTCAATCCAGTCGATCGATTCGACCGGCACGAAATCAAACCGCTCCCCGTTTCGAACCACCAGGGTCTTTGGCCACTGGTTCTCACGCGCCTCGATCAGAGATTCCAGTTGACGGATCAGCACCGACGGCCGAGCCAGACGCTCCCTGGCTCGTTCGATGCTCGCCTTTAGCCTGCTCTCGTCGAACGGCTTCAAGAGATAATCGACGGCGTTAATCTCAAATGCCTGGATGGCGTACTTGTCATAAGCCGTGACAAAAACCACCGCCGGCATCTGCGCCGGTCCGACTTCTCGAACGACGTCAAAGCCCGTGCCATCCGGCAGTTGGACGTCGAGCAGAACCAGGTCGAACTCGTTCGATCGAATCGCGTCGACAGCTTCCGCGACACTGCCGCTCTCCCCGCCAACATCGATCGATTGCAATCCGGCCAGGTCGTTCCGAATACCGAACCGGATCAAGGGCTCATCGTCAACGATCAGTAACCTCAGTCTGTTCATCGTCGTCGTAGGACCCGTCATCGTCCTGAGCAAAACGAAGGGGGATTGTGATAAGGACCTCTGCTCCGCCTTCGGCCAGTTTTCGCATCGAGAAAGTGTGACCGTTCGGGTACATCCGCGAGAGGCGTTCGGAGGTGGATTGCAGGCCAATCCCGGTCTTCAATAAAGCCGGGTTCTCGGTGGGCGGGCCGACGCCGTTGTCAGTAACGCTCAAGATGAGCTTCCCGTCCTGATGAACCGCACCAACAGTAACAATCCCGGTCTTCCGGGCACCCCGCAATCCATGGACGATCGCATTCTCAATCAGGGGCTGTAGAAGAAAACAGGGAACCATCGCCAGTTGCACCTCCGGCGCGATCTCGAAATCCACCTGGAGTCGATCTCCGAACCGCATCTGTTCCAGCGCTACGTAGGCCCGGGTCAATTCGACCTCTTCCCGCAATGTGCTTTCCGGCTGCGAATCCTGCCGGAGCACGGCGCGCAACAGATCCCCCAGCCGAGTCAACATCCGGCTTGTCGTTTGGCCGTCTTGTCTGGCCATCACGGAGATATTCTGCAGACTGTTGAAAAGGAAGTGCGGGTTGAGCCGGGCGCGCAGGGCCTCGAGCTGCGCCTGGTTGAGGCCCGCCTCGAGCTGCGATTTTTCCAGGGCCAGTCGAGCGGTCGTCCGCTCTTGCTCGCGCAGCTGGAAGAGAGTCCGGATGAAGTATCCTCCGGCCGCAACCGCCCAAAAAATGAACTGCGCGACAGGGACCTCCTTGTACCAAGGAATCTCGAGGTGAGGCCTGGGTAAAGGAGCTTGAAACGCGAACATCACCCCGATGAACGACCCCAGCATCAGCGGAGACGCGAGCAGGCAGATCGGTACGCTCCAGATCGCCAGAAGGGCGAGATTTCGCCTCCCGGTTCCCAACGGGTATTTCGATTCGAGACGGAATACGAGCGGTGTAAGTAAGACCCACGGGTAGTACAACGAAACGCCCGCGATCAACAGGGCAAGCTCCCTTATCCCCGGGATCAAGGGCATATAGAAGTAGTACCGGAGGGAAGTCAGGACACCGATCGTAGTCCACAGCAGGAAGATTTTCCCGAAACCGGGATAGCGGATTACATGCTCCTTCGCGGGTTCGTCCGCCGGAACAGCGGTTTTAGGAAAGGTTTGCAGATCGCTCACAGTCCAGTCTCTCACGTGATCTTAACACTGCAATGGCCCGACCGACACCCTTACTGTTCTCATCGCTACGATTCGATCGACAAAGCCTGCAGCTCGAAGTCCAGGTGGACCCGTTTTAGGCCAAGACACGCCGTCCCCAGGAAGCCATCGACGCTCGAGTCGCCACTGCCGGCTGCAAGGACGGCCAAAGAGGTACGGCCGACCCTCGTTTGACCGATCTGCAGATCGAAGCGGGTATGCTGGCGGGCGACCACGGTTCCGCCCGTGTGCGCGATTTTCACCATCTTCTCGTCCCAGCCTCTTTGGTTTCCAGCTGTCCATGAGGCTTGGTAAATGACGGTGAGATGAGCTCCTGTATCGACAGCCAGGCGCATTGTCTGGCCGTTCATGGTCACTGGTACCACGAATAGCCCCTCCTCCTCTTCCAGGCCGGCCGATGGTTGTTTGAAACTCGCCGCGCCAAAAAGCAGCTTGGAATTCTCATAGTCGATGGTGAGTGAAGTCTGGCGCAGGACGTCGAGCCCGAGGATGATGTCTATTCCATCCCAGGGTATATCGGCGGCCAGGCACGAACGCGTAATCGTTCGACGGCCGATCTGCAGCTTTTCCAGAAACACACGTTCTACCTTCACCGGTGAACCGAAGGCCGTCGAGGTGATACCCATGGGCGGGAGTTTTCGCAGGACGGCTTCGATGAGCAGCTTTCGGCTAACTAACGTGGCCGTGGCCCCGGTGTCGACAACCAGGTTGACGCTCCGGTCAAGACCCGGCAACGATCCCTCCACCACAATCAAATGGCCGTTCACCAAGTCGAACGGAACCTCATCTACCCCCGCTACAGGAATGCCAGCCGCGCAGAAGCACGACAAAGAAAGCAAAGCCAGTATCCAAGCGACAAGAGGAGCCGGGAACCCAGGGACTGTCTGAGGTTGGGCATCTGTGTGGACCGTGAAGTTACTTCTTGTTCGCATCGCGCTCCCCCCGTACGTTTCCGGCGGCACTGCCGGGAGCCTTTATCCTTCGAGCCGCTCAGACAAGCGCAAGGTGGCCCTTGCGCCTGCACTCAGGCATGTGAAGGCGACTGACTGAGATTGGCTGCTTGAAGTCAGTTATGACCGACGTGTCTATAGAAACCGACCGCGTAAAGCGGCGCTCGGCGCCGTGGAACGCGTGACTCGGAGCGCGCTCCGCTGGCTGATTCCCGGCTGCTTCAAGTCCGGCCGGCTTCCATAGGCGCATCGGTCATGTCCGCTTCAGATGATCGCGCCTTCTTCTCCAGGCGGGAATCGGATTCTGGCGAACGGGCCGTTCTGGCTGGCGAACGAACCGGCAGCGGGGGTAAACGCTGCGGGCGGCTCATTGAGGATGAGGAGGAGATGGCGCGTATCAACATCGAGGCATCGGCAGCCCTTGCCGACTGGATCGACCTGTACCGTTTCGATTCAAACGGGCGTCGTTACCAGCAGCTTGTGAACCGGGCCATCGCCTATCTGCCGATGCCGAAGGAAAACTCGAAGTTGAAGGTGACCGAGTTCGCGGCCCTATCGACACCCGAAACCGCTGTCCACATGGTCGACGCAACAGACGCCTCACGTCTCCGCGTGCTCGGGCCGACATCGAGTTACACGCGAGCCGCGTTTTTGCGAACGCCCTCGTAAATGGCGTAACGGGCCCGTGGAGAAGATCCATGGGGGCGGTTTTCGCGGTTACCCGATTCATCAGCGAAGGGCGTCGCCGGCCGAGGAGCGCGAGCTGATGGTCTTCGCGAACGAGCGGCTGGCCCTCGGGCTGACGGTGTGCCTGGGATTTGCGATGGAGCGCCCAGTGCGCCCGTGGTCCGAGCAGGTCCTCCCCACGGGTTGGCGGAAATTCTCGTGATCACCCCATCGCGCTGGACGCTTACCGAGCTCTCGCGCGAGGTACGCTTGCCCGCGTGGCCAACCCAGTAAGCGGCGTTCCCAGTTCTGAACCTCTGGCCAGTTCTGCTGATTCGTGAGCCAGGAATCTCACGGCCGGCTGTTCTCACGGGCTGGTGAAGATCCGCATCGACGGCAAGAAGATCTCGTGCGCAGCGCTGAACGAAAGGAACAACACCTGGAAGATCGGGACATTCACGTTTCGGCTTCAGAGGCCGATCGAAGCCGAGACCAGCTGTCCCTCCCGGACTCGTCGGGCCAAGTACCGACAATACGCATAAGCTGTTCCGAGCGCCTTAGTGACATATTTTCCGGGTGAGAGCCGCACCCAGTGTGCTAACGCTTTGCAAGAAAAGCGCTTAGTCTGGGTGCGGCTCATCCAAAGAGGCAAAACAGCCGCACCCAAACCCGGTCCAGTAGAACCCAATCGTGACGCGGCTTTCGTCAGCCTGACAACCGTAAACGAAGCAAACAGGCTATTTACAAGCCGCACCCAGAACCGCACCCACTCCTCACCCCATCTATCTCTTTATGTTTCTATTAGATAGAAGATAGAAGAAGAAAGTAGGGTGCGGAGGGTGCGGCTCTGGGAAAATCACTCTCTTATATGGGGGCCAAAAAACGATGGGAAAGAATGAATTTAGATGTCGGCTTTCCTTGGGGATCTCGGACAGATGGACGTGACCCTTAGAAGCCTTAGGGTTCCGGGTTGAAGGATCGGGGTCACACAGAAATCGATTGATGGCATGAGCAGGATGGATGGACCCGGGGATCGAGACCTCAGGATCGGCGCACGTCAGATCCTCTTGGGGACGCACTCGGATGGTCCTTCAACTACATGGTGCCGTCGACGGCTGAGCATGTTATTGGACTGCAGTTAATCTCGGGTGGTGATGGCCCGTAGTTGTCAGGATCAGTGCTGACCAGGTTGTTGACGAGAATCGGGTTAGGGTCGTGGAGGATTGCGCTGGCGAAGACTGCCGGCGATCTGTTCATCGCCGACGTTTTGGGAGCTATCAAAACAGGTGGGCACGAGCACGGTCATTGTCCCCAATTCGCCTATGTTCTGGAGTCGTCTTTCTGCTCCATTTCTGCTCCATTAAGAGGCATGTTTTTTGAAAGCCTTGTTGACTCTATGTTCTAAATCGCCTGAAAGAAGAGTCTATAGACGCTATGTTCTTTATTTACAATCGAACGCCAACTTCCCAAGCTGGACGTCGCGGGTTCGATTCCCGTCTCCCGCTCCAATAAATCAACAAC
>JBHGBF010000120.1:0-15738 GCA_041946865.1 Acidobacteriota bacterium
CATGGTCACTCTCAACCTAATGGTGCGCGCGCCTCAGATCTATCCAAACCGGGCTTTTCGGAGCTAAGCCACAGCAGGACCTGCGTCTGCAAAAACCCGCCTGAAGGTGGAACTGCAAACGGATCGCGGACCGCCGCGTGGACGCGGCGCCGTGACGTGACTCCAAGTGCGGTGCGTCCGGCGGCTACATTTTGATTTCCAGCTGCTTCAGCTCCTTGATCCGGTCCCGGTATTCGGCCGCTTTCTCGAATTCAAACCGCTGGGCGGCCTTTTTCATCTTGGCTTCGAGATCTTGAATCTCTTTCTCCAACTGGTCGACGGAGGAGTATTTCTCGATCTCTTCAGCGACGATCGGCACTTCGTAGTAATCCAGCCGGGCCATTTCGAGCAGTTGCGCATCAATCGGCTTGAGGATGCTCTGGGGGGTGATGCCGTTTTCCAGGTTATACCTCATCTGGATCTCGCGCCGCCGCTGCGTTTCCTCGATAGCCTTGGCCATCGACCTGGTGATCACGTCGGCGTACATGATGACCTTGCCGTTCAGGTTACGTGCGGCCCTGCCCGCGGTCTGGATCAGAGAGGTCGCGCTTCGCAGATAGCCTTCCTTGTCGGCATCCAGGATAGCGACCAGAGACACTTCTGGCAGATCAAGGCCTTCCCGCAACAGGTTGATGCCGATCAGGACGTCGAATTTGCCCAGCCGCAGATCCTTCAAAATCTTGACCCGATCGAGCGTCTCCACCTCGGAATGCAGATACCGGACAGCCACCCCGACCTCGGTGTAGTACTCGGTTAGTTCTTCAGCCATCCGCTTGGTCAGGGTCGTGACCAGGATCCTCTCCTTCCTGGCGGCCCGCTCGCGGATCTCGGCCAGCAGGTCGTCGATCTGCCCCTTGACCGGACGAACCTCAATTTCCGGGTCGATCAGGCCGGTCGGGCGGATGATCTGTTCGATGATCTCGCCGCCCGACCTTTCCAGCTCGTACGGTCCTGGAGTGGCTGACACAAAAACGGTCTGCGGCGCCCGCGCCTCGTATTCCTGGAAATTGAGCGGCCGATTGTCCAGGGCTGACGGCAGCCGGAAGCCGTATTTGACCAGGTTCAGCTTGCGCGACCGGTCGCCCTCGTACATGCCGTGAAGTTGGGGCACGGTGACATGGCTCTCGTCGATGAAAACCAGCGCATCGGGAGGAAGGTAGTCCAGAAGCGTTGGAGGAGGCTCGCCCGGCTGGCGGCCGGTCAGGTGACGGGAATAGTTCTCGATGCCGCGGCAATATCCGACGCTCTTGATCATCTCGAGGTCGAACATGGTCCGCTGGTGGACGCGCTGGGCTTCAATCAGCCGTCCTTCCTTTTGCAGCAGGTTGCGGTGCTGCTCCAATTCCTCCCGGATACTTTGCACGGCCAGTTCCCAGCGCTTCCGGGGGATGACGTAGTGGGATTTGGGGTAGATAGGCAGGCGCTGGTGCCTCTTCAGAATCTCTCCCGTCACCGGATCAAACTGGTAAATGGCTTCGATTTCGTCCCCAAACAGCTCGATCCGGATACCGTAATCCTCGTACGACGGCACGACCTCGATGACGTCGCCCCGGACCCGGAACGTGCCTCTGACCAGGTCGTAATCATTCCGATCGTACTGGATTTCGACAAGCTTCTGGAGGATTTCCCGCCGGTTGATCTTCTGGCCCTCTCTCACCATGAGCAACATCCCGTAGTAGGCCTCCGGCGACCCCAGGCCGTAGATGCAACTGACGCTGGCAACAATGATGCAGTCGCGCCGCTCAAAAAGTGACCGCGTCGCGGAATGTCGCAACCGGTCAATCTCGTCGTTGATGAGGGCTTCCTTTTCGATATAGGTGTCCGTGGCGGCGATGTAGGCTTCCGGCTGGTAATAGTCGTAGTAGCTAACGAAGTACTCGACGGCGTTTTCGGGAAAGAAGTTTTTGAATTCCTGGTAAAGCTGGGCCGCCAGGGTCTTGTTGTGGCTCAGGACGAGGGTCGGCCGGTTCATGACCTCGATGACCTTGGCCATGGTGAACGTCTTGCCCGATCCCGTGACGCCGAGGAGCACCTGGTTGCGCCCGCCGGCTTTCAGCCCGCGTGTCAACTCGTCTATCGCCCTGGCCTGGTCGGCGCTGGGTTGGAACTGCGAAACCAGGCGGAAGCTGGAAGACAACGACAGGCTGCCCCCGTACGGGATTCCGCGATAGGTCATATTTTCGGGTGCATCCGACACAACCCTGTATTATACCGCGCTGGGTCGGAAGACCCGTTTCCGGTCCGTCTGGGGCGCTTCTGCCTGCTCCCACTTTGGCGAATTAGCACAATGGTGAGCAGGCTCACCGAAAAATCCAGGCTTGGGCGGTAATTAGGAAACAACATGTCAAGACAGTCCGGCGAGGGCAAACTCGGTTGTGTCGTCACGCTTGCTTTAATGGTGGTGTTCCTTTTCATCTGCTTCCGCTCGATCCCGGTCCTGATTGACAAAATGGATTTCGAGGACCAGCTGGAACGGATCGCGAGCGAAGGCGGGTCCAGGGGGCTGGACGCCGATGTCGTCAGGTCGCAGATCGCGGAACTGGTCAGAAACAAACAGTTCGAGACCACGCCCGAGAGCATACAGGTGATGAAGAGCGCCGGTAAGGGTGGGGACTTGCGGATCAGCGTCAACTACTGGCGCACCGTCAGTTTCGTTGTCTATACCTACACCTTTCGTTTCAGATCCGAAGCCAAGAGCTTTATCGGAACGCTGTAAAATCCTGCCTCAAATAGACTAACATTTGTAAGAATCGCCTCCCGGCGGGTCCGCGCCCGAGGGTGGCGGTCTCATGTCTGGTGTTTTCGCGCGTTGATTGTCCGATTTTCAGGTGAAGAACATGCAGTCATGTCTGGTGACCGGAGGAGCAGGTTATATCGGCAGCCACACAGTGGCGGAATTGGCCAGGCGGGGCTATCGCCCGGTGGTGGTCGATAATCTGAGCGAAGGACATCGTGAGGCCGTCGTCGGTGTCCCCCTTGAGATTGTCGATCTCGGTGACGAAAACGGCTTGGATCAGGTCTTTCAGACGCACCACGTCGAGGCTGTTATCCATTTTGCCGGCCTCTGCTACGTGGGCGAATCCGTGATCAATCCCCGCCTCTATTTCGAGCGGAATCTGGGGGACGCCCTGACGCTCCTGCGGGTCATGCTGCGTTACGACGTCAAGAGGTTCATCCTGTCTTCGACGTGTGCGACCTACGGGAACCCGGTGCGAGTGCCGATTGACGAGGCCCATCCGCAAGATCCGGTCAACCCTTACGGCGAAACGAAGTATTTCCTTGAGAGAATCCTGCGGGATTACGACCGGGCTTACGGGCTTCGTTTCGTGGCGTTGCGGTACTTCAATGCGGCAGGGGCCAGTCGCGATAACCGGGTCGGTGAGTCACACGATCCTGAGACCCACCTCATTCCGCGGGTCTTGCAGGCGGCCAAGAACGGCGGTGCGATTGACGTTTACGGGGAGGACTACCCGACTCCGGACGGCAGCTGTATTCGGGACTATGTCCACGTGGAGGATCTGGCTACGGCGCATGTTGCGGCGCTCGAATGGCTTTCAACAGCCGATCGCAGCGATGCCTTTAACCTGGGCACTGGCCAGGGGTACTCGGTCAAGGAAGTGATCGAGGCGGCAAGAAAGATCACGGGTTGTTCAGTACGCGTCAACGTGGCGCCGCGAAGGGCCGGCGATCCACCGGCGCTCGTCGCCGACGCGCAAAAGGCCTATCGGACGCTGAATTGGAAACCTGAGCATTCGGACTTGGACACGGTAATACGGACGGCCTGGCAGTGGGAACTGAACCGCAGGTACTGACGCGGGGGCGATGGCGTTGTCGCCATCCAAAAGGCTGCCCGCTTCCAGGGACGGGCGGCGGCAGTGAGGGGCTATGAGGATTCTCGTCACGGGCGGAGCGGGTTTTATTGGAAGCCATCTTTGCAGTTTTCTTCTCGAAAAAGGCCATGAGGTGATGTGTCTCGACAACCTCTTTTCAGGGTCGAAACGCAACATTTACCGGTTTACGAACAATCCCCACTTCGAGTTCATCCGCCACGATGTGACCATTCCCATCACCATCGAGGCCGATCAGATCTATAACCTGGCCTGCCCGGCATCTCCGGTTCATTACCAGGTGAACCCGGTGAAGACGGTGAAGACGAACGTCATGGGCACGATCAACATGCTCGGAATCGCGAAGCGCGTGAAGGCGCGGATCCTTCAGGCAAGCACGTCGGAAGTGTACGGGGATCCGACCATTCACCCTCAGCGTGAGGATTACTGGGGAAACGTGAATCCGATTGGTCCTCGCAGCTGCTATGACGAGGGGAAACGCCTGGCGGAGACGCTGATGATGGACTATCGCCGCCAGAACGGCGTCGATGTCCGGATCGCCCGTATCTTCAATACCTACGGGCCCTGCATGTGGGAGAAAGACGGGCGTGTGGTCAGCAACTTCATCGTCCAGGCCCTGACCGGCAAACCGCTGACGATCTACGGCGATGGCACTCAGACCCGGTCCTTCTGCTACGTGTCGGACCTGGTGCGTGGTCTGGAGACGCTCATGGAAACGCCCGGCCTCACCGGTCCGATAAATCTGGGGAACCCCGAGGAGTTCACCATGCTCCAGTTGGCGGAACTGGTCCGTGAAATGACCGGAACGAGCTCCGAAATCCGCTACGAGCCGCTGCCCGAGGATGATCCGGTTCGCCGCCGGCCGGATATCACGCTGGCCAGGCGGTTGCTTGGTTGGGAACCGACGGTCCCACTGCGCGAAGGCTTGCGCCTGACCATCGACTACTTTGATCGGCTGCTGAGCGAGCAGAAAGCAGTCACGTCCACGACGTAACGGCGTTTCCGCCCGTTGCTGACTCTACCGGTTCGGGCGCCAACTGCTGATTAATTTTTAAACACCCCATCTGCTGGCCGTCATTCCTGAAGTTCAGTTTGCGGGCCGCGTATTTGCTTTGCTAGAATACCTTCCCTTGGAGGCTTAGGCTGTGCTGGCAGGGTATATTCCCATCTTGATTTTCATCGTGGTTGCGACTTTGATCCCTGTGTTGGCTCTTGCAGTGGGCCGATTATTCAGGCCTTTCCAACCGCATCCGAACAAGCGTTCGCCTTACGAATGCGGTGTCGAGCCTACGGGCGATGCCCGGGAACGGTTCTCGGTGCGTTTCTACGTCATAGCCATTTTATTTGTCATTTTTGACGTCGAGACTATTTTCCTTTTCCCCTGGGCCGTTATTTACGGTCGCCTGGCCCTTTTCGGTTTCATCGAGATGATGATCTTCCTGGGAATCCTGATCGTCGGCTTTTTCTACGTTTGGAAGAAAGGAGCCTTGGAGTGGGCGTAGGCGATCCGGAGAGCAGGCCGGGCATCATTACCACCACGGTCGATGCCCTTTTCAACTGGGCCAGAAAATCTTCTCTCTGGCCGATGACGTTCGGCTTGGCCTGTTGTGCCATCGAGATGATGGCCACAGGCGCATCCCGCTTTGATATCGACCGGTTCGGGTGGGGACTTTTCAGACCCTCCCCGCGCCAGTCCGACCTCATCATCGTGTCCGGGACAGTCACACTGAAGATGGCGGAAGCGATACAAAAGCTTTACGACCAGATGCCTGATCCGAAATGGGTGGTGGCAATGGGCGCTTGCGCCAGTGTGGGCGGGCCTTTTGACACGTACTCTACGCTTCAAGGGGTTGACAAGATTGTCCCGGTCGATGTTTATATCCCCGGCTGCCCGCCGCGGCCGGAGGCGCTTCTGTACGGCTTGATGCGGCTTCAGGACAAGATCGACCAGATGAGCATCAGCCGTAAACAGGAAGAATTCATAGCCGGCTGACAAGACGGGGGACGGAGTGGTTAGCGCGGACAACCGTGGACCGGAGTGGCTGGTCTACCTCATCAACGTTGTCCACCCTGATCCTGAAAAGCGGTTGGCGCATTCTCAGGTTAGAAGATGAACGAAGAAGACAAACCAGGGCAACCTGCACCAGCAGGGCCGGCGGCTCCGGCCGGCGGCTCTGAGGTGAAGGAGGCCAGGCCGAAGCCGGTCGCAGCGAAGAAGCCGCCGGTCAAGAAGGGTCCTTCCTACGAAGACCTGACGGGCGACCTGCTGCTCAAGGATTTGCGCGAGCGATTCCCGAACGGTGTTCTCTCGGGGCAGTCTTTTCTGGGGCAGCCGATCTACACCGTAACTCTCGAGGTGCTGCCCGACGTCATGCTGTATCTCAGGCAAAGCGATCAGTGGGCCTTCAACTACCTGGTGGACGTGACCTGCCTGGATTACCTCGGCGACGAGAAGCGCTTCTGCATGGTCTATCACCTCTATTCGTACAAGTCCGGGCAGATCATCCGCATCAAAGCCCGGGCGGCTGCCGGCCAGATGGTGCCCTCGATGTCCCCGATCTGGCGCACAGCCGATTGGCTTGAAAGGGAGGTGTACGACATGTTTGGGGTCGAGTTTTCGGGCCATCCGGATCTCCGCCGCATCCTGCTGCCTGACGACTGGGTGGGATATCCGTTGCGCAAAGACTACGACATCAAGTTGCAGGATCAGGCCTGGATAAGAAACCACCTGCGGATACGAAAGGTGCCCGAGTAGTATGCACGAGCCGACCATCCTGGATGCCCAGGAACTTGAGATCAATATGGGCCCGCAGCATCCCGCCACTCACGGGGTGCTGAGGATCAAGCTGAGACTCGACGGCGAGCGCGTGCTCGATGCCGATTGCGTAATCGGATACCTGCATCGGGGGGTCGAGAAGATCAGCGAAAACCGCACCTACACCAAGTGCTTGCCCTACTACGACCGGACTGATTACATCGCGGCGGTCTCGAACGCTCTCGGGTACGTTCTTGGCGTCGAGAAGCTGATGGAAATCGAAGTCCCGGAGCGGGCCGTCTATGTCCGGGTCATGATGACCGAGTTCAACCGGATCGCCAGCCATCTCGTCTGGCTGGGCACCCACGCCATGGACATTGGCGCGCTGACCGTTTTCCTTTACTGTTTTCGGGAGCGTGAAGAGATTCTCAAGCTTTTCGAGGACCTGTTCGGCGCCAGGCTCACGACTCACGCCTTCCGGATCGGGGGGCTCTGGATGGACCTCCCTCCCGGGTTTGAAGCGGCGGCCCGTCGGTTTATTGACGATTTTCCGAACAAGATCGACGAGTACGAACAACTGCTGACGAACAACCGGATCTGGGTCGACCGCACCAAGGGCGTCGGTGTCATCAGCGGGGACGAGGCTATCGATCTGGGTCTGAGCGGCCCACCTCTGCGCGGCAGCGGCGTGCCTTACGACGTTCGCCGGGCCCGTCCTTACGGCGGCTACGACCGTTTTGAGTTTGATGTTCCGGTGGGTGAAAACGGCGACACTTACGACCGCTACCTGGTCCGCATGGAGGAGATGCGCCAGAGTGTCCGCATCATCCGGCAGACGCTCGACGGGCTTCCGGGTGGACCGATCCGCGGCAAGGTGCCTCGGATCATCAAGCCGGCGGTCGGCGAGTACTATTCCGCGATTGAGGGACCCCGCGGAGAGTTGGGTTATTACATCGTCAGCGATGGTTCCGCGGTGCCGTTCCGGGTCAGAATCAGACCCCCCACATTTGTAAACCTGCAGGCGCTGAAGCGGATGGTGAAGGGGCAACTGGTGGCGGATGTTATTGCCATTATCGGCACGCTCGATGTCGTGCTGGGAGAGATCGACCGATGATGGAAACCGTGCTTATCTATGCGGTGATCCCTTTTATCAAGATCGCCATTGTTGTCCTCGTGGTCCTGCTGGGGGTGGCGTACGCGACCTGGCTGGAACGTAAGCTGCTCGGCCGCATCCAGGTTCGCCTGGGGCCGATGAGAGTCGGGTGGCACGGCCTGCTCCAGCCGATCGCGGACGGCCTAAAGCTGGTCATCAAGGAAGATATTATCCCGTCGCGGGCCGACCGCCTGATCTTCGCCTTGGCCCCGATGGCCTCGATGATCCCGGCACTGGTCGTCTTCTCGGTCATTCCGTTTGGGCCGCCGCGCATGTTTGAAGGCGTCTTGCGGTGGGCGCTCGCCTGGTTTCTTGACCCGGCCGCGGTCAACCGTGTGGCTCAATCCGCCTTGACCAGCGGCGGGTTCGTAACGAACGTCAACATCGCCGTCCTGGTGGTCCTGTCGGTCTCCTCGGTCGGGATTCTGGGAATCATCCTGGGCGGGTGGGCTTCCAACAGCAAGTACCCGCTGTTGGGCGCTTTGCGTTCTTCGGCCCAGATGGTCAGCTACGAGGTCGGCCTGGGGTTTGCCGTCCTCTCGGTCCTGCTCATCCCCCAGACGATGAGCTTCGTCGATATCGTCCAGAAGCAGCAAGAGTGGGGCGTCTGGTTCGTGTTTTTGCAGCCGGCGGCGTTCATGCTTTATTTCATCTGTGGAATCGCCGAGACCAACCGTCTACCTTTTGACTTGCCGGAAGCGGAGAGTGAGCTGGTTGCCGGTTATCACACGGAATACAGCGGATTCCGGTTCGCGATTTATTACCTGGCGGAGTACGCCGGCATGATCGCGATTTCGTCCGTGGCTGTCACACTCTTTTGGGGCGGGTGGCTCAGGCCTTTCCCGAATGTCGCCTGGCTGGGATTCCTCGACCTCGTGCCGCCGTTTATCTGGTTCATGGCGAAGGTCTTTCTGTTTATGTACATTTACGTCTGGATCCGCGGCACGCTGCCGCGGTTCCGGTTCGACCAGCTGATGAAGTACGGCTGGAAAGTCTTCCTGCCTCTGGCAATCGCGAACCTGATCGTCACGGCAGGAGTCATGCTGAAATTTTCCTGAGGGATGGTCGTGCTGGAATGATTGGATTTCTGCGACGGTTTCTCTTAATCGACATTTTCAAAGGACTGGCTGTCACGCTTCGTTATACCTATAGCAAGGTCTACACGGAGCAGTACCCGCGGGAGAAAGCGAAACTGGCCGAGCGCTACCGGGGCGCTCCTCGCTTGAATAACGATCCGGAAACCGGCGAAACACTCTGTATCGCCTGCGATCTGTGTGCCGAGGCCTGCCCGGAAGATCTGATCGTGGTGTCATCTGTACGGGATCCCGAGAGCCGCAAAAAGGTCCTCACGGAATATACGTTTGACACGTCGCGGTGCCTGTTTTGCGGCCTTTGCCAGGAAGTCTGCCCGACCAACGCGATCGAGCTCACGCAGGACTTCGAGCTGGCGACCTATGACCGCAAGACGATGCTCTGGAATCGGGCCAGGCTGGAGAAGGGCTGGGACCGGATAGAAGGGCATAAGACCTATCACAAGTGAGGGTTAGACGATCCGACGGATGCGACCGGCCGGGTTGGCTCCGTTGAACCGACAGGGAAACCATGGAAGCGATTCTTTTTTACGCCCAGGCTGCCATCGTTGTTATCTTCGCCGCACTGACTGTGCTTGCCCGCAATCCGGTTCGCAGCGCCGTTTATCTGATCTCGGCGCTGGTCGGGATCGCAGGCTTGTTCCTTCTTCAAGAGGCCGAATTTGTAGCGGCCGTTCAGGTCTTGGTCTATGTCGGCGGAATCATGGTCCTGTTCCTGTTTGTCATCATGCTGGTGAACGTGCGCGAGGCAGTGGGCCAGCCGAAGGCGAACAGGCAGGCGACTACAGCAATCATTATTGCCTTGGTGCTGGGCGGCGAGTTGGTCTTTTTCCTGGCTACCGGCGCTCGCTTGTTTCAGGGCAAGGAACCCGACCCCGGCGTGATTGCCAGCGTGCAGACGATGAATACCGAGTCGGTCGGCACCGTGCTGTACACAACTTATCTGCTCCCCTTCGAGATCGCATCGGTTCTCTTGCTGGTCGCCATTGTCGGCGCCGTTGTTCTCTCGAAGAAGCAAATCTAGCGGGCAAGCAGCAATGACTATCACACCAACTCATTACCTGGTTTTAAGCGCCTTGGTTTTTACCATCGGTGTTATCGGGTTTCTCACCCGGCGGAACGTCATCATCGTTTTCATGTCCATCGAGCTCATGCTCAACTCCGTCAATCTCAACCTGATCGCGTTCTCGGACCAATTGCAGAAGCTCGGTGGTCAGGTTTTCGTGGTCTTCGTCATCACGGTGGCGGCAGCGGAAGCTGCCGTGGGTCTGGGCATCGTTATCTCCTTGTTCCGTAACAAGGAAACCGTTAATGCGGACGAAATGGATCTGATGAAGTGGTGAAGAATGCGGTGACGACACGGCTTTTTTATCCACGAACCACGAGCTCATTCGTGGAAATTGGCGAAATTCGTGCAAATTCGTGGATAAAAAAGGAGGTGCAGTTACCACCATTCCACTGGGATTAATCACATGCTTAATTATCTTTGGCTGATCCCGCTGCTTCCCTTTGTGGGATTTCTCATCAACGGGATTTACGGAATCGGAAAGCTGTGGTCGACCGGAAAGAGGCCTGCGAAGCCCTTCGTCTACGTGGTCGCCTGCGGCGCCGTGTTCGCCGCCTTCATCCTCTCAATCGGCTGTTTCCTCGCGCTTCTGCGCCTGCCGGCCGAGCACCGTCTGTTCGAACTGAATGTGTTCACCTGGATTCCGGGCTTAACTCTCCAGACGGCGCTAGGGAAACTGGCGACGCTTCAGATCAATTGGGGGATGCAGCTCGACCCGCTCTCCGCGGTGATGATCCTGGTTGTGACCGGTGTCGGGTTCCTGATTCATGTTTACGCCATCGGTTACATGTACGAGGAGCAGGGCTTCTATCGGTTCTTCGCGTACATGAATCTCTTCATGTTCATGATGCTGACCCTGGTGCTGGCCAACAACTACCTGCTCATGTTCGTTGGCTGGGAGGGAGTCGGCCTCTGCTCTTACCTCCTGATCGGTTACTACACGGAAAAGAAGAGCGCCGGTGACGCCGCGAAGAAAGCCTTTGTGGTGAACCGGATCGGCGACTTCGGGTTTTTGATCGGCATGATGACGATCTTCACCTGGTTCGGCACCCTGGATTTCACCGAAGTGTTCGAGAAAGTCGCCGCGTTTTCACCCTCTCCGGAAGTGACCTGGGGCGTCCTGAGCTGGATCGCGCTTCTGCTGTTTGTCGGGGCGACCGGGAAGAGCGCCCAGGTTCCGTTGTACGTCTGGTTGCCGGACGCCATGGAGGGGCCGACGCCGGTGAGCGCGCTTATTCACGCCGCCACCATGGTCACTGCCGGTGTCTACATGGTCGGCCGGTCCAGTGCCATCTACAGCCGCACCCCGGACGTCATGCTGATTGTCGCTTCCATCGGCATCTTCACCGCGCTGGTCGCAGCCACGATCGCGCTGTTCCAAAGCGACATCAAGAAAGTGCTGGCCTATTCAACCGTGAGCCAGCTCGGGTACATGTTCACGGCGCTCGGAGTGGGCGCCGTGGCTGCCGGAGTCTTTCACCTGGCCACTCACGCCTTCTTCAAGGCTCTCCTCTTCCTGGGCGCCGGAAGCGTAATCCACGGCATGCACCACGAACAGGACATGATGAAGATGGGCGGCCTCAGGAAATATCTGCCGGTGACCTGCCTGACCATGTGGGCCGGCACTCTCGCCATCGCGGGAGTCCCGGGACTGGCCGGGTTCTTCTCCAAAGACGAGATCCTGTGGCGCGCCTTCAGCAATCCTCAGGGGCGGATGCTCATCTGGGTGACGGGCGTGATGGTGGCCGGGATGACGGCGTTTTACATGTTCCGGCTCATGTTTCTTACCTTTTACGGGCAGGAGCGGGTCGATCCCCACGCGGCGCATCATGTTCACGAGTCGCCGCGCGTGATGACTGTTCCCCTGATGTTCCTGGCCGTCGGGTCGGTGCTTGCCGGGTACCTGGGGCTGCCGGCCTGGCTCGGGACGAACCTCTTTGAGCACTTCCTGGAACCGGCGCTGGAAACCGCTTATCAGGCGGCGCCCGAAGCGGCGGTGCATCACAGCCATCAAACCGAAATCCTGCTGACCGTCGTGTCGGTGACCATAGCCGCGATCGGCATTTTCCTGGCCTGGTACTTCTTTATACGCCGACCTGAAAAGCCGGCGGCGTTACAACAGCGGTTCTCGGGCGTGCACAAGCTGCTCTACAACAAATACTACGTGGATGAAGCGTACGATCTGCTTTTTGTCGACCGCACCAAAGACTTCGGTACCTTCCTGTGGCGGTTCGATGAACGCGTGGTGGATGGGCTGGTGAACGGCAGCGCCATTGCCACCAAAATCACTGCCTGGGTCTCGGGCCAGGCCGATATCCACATCGTCGATCGGCTGGTCAACCTGGTGGCCGAAATCATGAATTTCTTCAGTGCGGTCATACGGAGACTCCAGACGGGTCTGGTTCAAAGGTACGCCCTGTTCTTTGTCCTTGGAATCATCCTGGTGATCAGTTACTACCTGTACATAGGAGTGTAAGTTAATGGACTTCTTGATGAAGCATATCCTGCTCCTGGTCTGTTTCTTCCCCTTGGTCGGAGTCCTTTTGATTCTGTTCTGGCCGAGGGGCGAGCAGCACAACACCGCGATCAAGTGGGTTGCCAACCTGGTCGCGTTTATTGATTTTCTGATCTCCATTCCGCTGATCACTCAGTTCAATAATCCGCAATATATTGCGGCGACCGGGATGCGTTATGTGGTCAAAGCGGACTGGATTGAGGCGATCGGCGCCCAGTTCTATTTCGGCATTGACGGGATCAGTCTGCTGCTCATCCTGCTGACCACGCTGCTCGGCACCATCTCGATTCTTTCTTCGTGGTCGGCTATTACGGAACGGGTGCGTGAATACTACTGCTATTTTCTGCTTCTTCAGGTGGGCATGATCGGCGTTTTCATGGCCCTGGACTTCTTCCTTTTTTACGTTTTCTGGGAAGTCATGCTCGTGCCGATGTACTTCATCATCGGGGTCTGGGGAGGCCCTCGGAAGCTTTACGCGGCCATCAAGTTCTTTCTATACACCCTGGTGGGATCCGTCCTGCTGCTGCTCGGCATCCTGGCGCTCTACTTCTATAACCACAGCGTAACCAATGTCTGGACCTTCGATGTTCTGGCTTTTCAGCAGCTGTCGATCCCCGGCGATCTGCAGCGCTGGGTGTTCCTGGCTTTCTTTGTAGGTTTTGCGATCAAGGTCCCGATGTTCCCGTTCCACACCTGGTTGCCCGACGCGCACGTCGAGGCGCCGACGGCCGGTTCGGTGATTCTGGCCGGTATCCTCCTGAAGATGGGGACATACGGTTTTGTGCGCTTCAGCCTCCCGATTCTTCCCGAGGCGACTAAGCAGTTCCTACCCTGGCTGCTGGCGCTTTCGGTCATCGGAATCATTTACGGGGCCCTGGTGGCCATGATGCAGAAGGACATGAAGAAGCTGGTGGCCTACTCGTCAGTGAGCCACCTCGGCTTCTGCATGCTGGGGATCTTCATCGCCACGCCGGTGGCTTTGGAAGGCGGCATCCTTCAGATGCTTAACCACGGGGTGTCGACCGGCGCCCTCTTCTTGATTGTCGGGATCATCTACGAACGCCGGCACACCAGGATGATCGCGGATTACAGCGGGCTTTCACACGTCATGCCGCTTTACGCCACGGTCTTCCTGATCATGACGCTGTCCTCGATCGGCATGCCGGTCCTGAACGGGTTTATCGGCGAGTTCATGATCCTCCAGGGAGTCTTTGCGGATTCCACTTATCGTTTGTGGGCCATCTTCGGCGCGACCGGCATAGTGCTCGGCGCCGCCTACATGCTGTGGCTGTACCAGCGGACCATGTTCGGCAAGGTGGAACAGCCGGAAAACCTGCATCTGCCGGACCTCAACTGGCGCGAGCTGGCCACCTTCGTGCCGCTCATCATCCTGGCTTTCTGGATCGGACTTTACCCCCGGACTTTCCTGGATTATCTGCACGCTCCAGTCCAACAGGTGGTAGAGAAGGTCAGGCCGGGAGAGTTCTCCCCTCTGCCAGTCAATCAACAGGCGGATTTGAAGGAGTAGGTCCATGACCGAGACAGTGCCAGTTCCAGACTTTTTCAAGTTCCTGCAGGCGAATGCGGCCGCAGTCGGCCCCCAGCTTCAGTTGGTCGCCTGGGGCATGGGCATACTCCTTGCCGATTTCCTGTTCCCGGATTACCGGATCAAGGGAAGAATCGGCGTTTTGAGCTTCGTATTCCACGGCAAGCAGTTGGCCGCGTTATTCGCAGTCGTCGGTCTGATCATGTCCTCGATCCACCTGTACGTCCTGCGGCTGGCGGGAACAGGTTCGGCCTTTTTCGACATGGTCTCCCTCGACACCTTCTCTCTGTTCTTCAGCGCGCTCTTCCTGCTGGCCGCCTTTGTCGCCGTCTTCATTTCCTACAACTACCTGAATGTCGAGAAAGAACAGCATTCGGAGTACTACGCTCTCATCCTTTTCGCCACCTCGGGAATGATGTTCATGGCCGCCGCCATTGACCTGGTGACGATTTTTGTGGCCCTCGAGCTGATGTCGCTCTCGATTTATGTTCTGGTCGGTTTTCTGCGGAACCAGCGACGGTCGAACGAAGCGGCCATGAAGTATTTCCTGCTCGGCACCTTCTCGAGCGCCACCATCGTTTACGGGATGTCGCTGCTTTACGGAGTGGCGGGGACTACGAACCTCGACCGGATCGGCGCCGAAATCGCCACCCAGGGCGGCACCAACCCCCTGGTTGTAGCGGCTCTGTTTATGATGATGGCGGGCCTGTGTTTCAAGGTCGCCGCCGCTCCCTTTCATATGTGGGCCCCGGACGCTTATGAGGGCGCTCCCACCGCGGTGACGGGATTCATGTCTGTGGCCGTAAAGGCTGCCGCGTTTGCCGTCTTCTTGCGCATTTTCATCATCGCTTTCGCGCAAGTCCGCGACCTCTACATCCCGGTTCTCGCCGTGATTTCCATGATCACGATGACGTGGGGCAATATCTGCGCGATAACGCAGCAGAACGTCAAGCGAATGCTCGCCTACTCGAGCATCTCCCATGCCGGATTTGTCCTGATGGGCCTGGTCGCGAGCACCGAAAACGGTGTCACGGCTTCGATCATCTACCTCCTGATTTACACCTTCATGAATCTCGGCATCTGGACCGTGGTGATCCTGCTCAGGCGGGAAGACATACCAGGGGAAATGGTGGATGATTTTAGCGGGCTGTTCTTCAAGCGACCGGGCATCGCGGTCCTCATGCTGATCTTCCTGTTGTCCTTGGCGGGAATACCGCCGCTGGCCGGGTTTATCGCGAAGTACTTCGTGT
Organism: Acidobacteriota bacterium; assembly: GCA_041946865.1. GTDB lineage: Bacteria > Acidobacteriota > UBA6911 > RPQK01 > RPQK01 > RPQK01. Next base: position 15,264 of record JBHGBF010000120.1, read on the forward strand.
TTGCCTCTGTCATCCAGGTGGGCCTCACCCCTGGAGCGCCGTTTGCGAAGCTCATGGCCTGGCTGGCGGTGATCGGCGTCCTCAATGCCTGCGTATCCCTGTACTACTACTTCCGAATCGTGGTGGCCATGTTCATGCGGAAGGAGTACCTGCCTGCGCCTCTGAGCTTCTCGTGGGGGATCGCGGTCTCGCTCGCAGTGACCGCGGTCTTCACAGTGCTCATCGGTATCTGGCCGCAGCCCTTCATCGATCTTGCCCGTCTCGCCAGCATGCCGCTGGTCTAGCCTGGACGGGTGACCTGTGGCGGGTCGCAGCCAAGCTGCCTGCGGCCCGTGGACTGCTGCGCGCGCCCCTGCGGGTTTGGGGCCCTCCGGGCCCCCTGGACTTTGGCGAAAATAAACAGATGTGTGAACGTTTTTTTTTACGCCGAAGGCGTTAGGCAAGACAGCCCAGGGTCGGCGCGCAGTTGAGCGCC
>JBHGBF010000121.1:0-15707 GCA_041946865.1 Acidobacteriota bacterium
AAAGTCCAGTGCCGGACTCTGGAGAGTCCGGCCACGATAAAAGCCTGCCCGCACTTTCGATCGTATTCCCGGAGCAGTGCGGCAGCCATGCCAGGCCACGCCGCCGCCTCCGAAAAAGTGCTCGCCCAGGCCGCGGAGTTGCTTCAGAGACGCGTATCAGGATCAAGAGAGCCGCACCTGGAATTTTCACAGTGCCCATTTCCCAAAGGCTGCACAACCAAACCCAACAACCGCCGCGATTTCAAATTCCAAATCGTTTATCCTTAAGCCTCTCTTTTTGCGGAGGCGGCTCGAGGGAGATCCATGCAGACGCTTACCGGGTTGAGATACTTGCTGGTTTTCTGCGGCCGGCTCTCGGTCGTACTGTTCCTGGCGGCTCACGCCCAGGGCGCCCTGGCGCAGGAGTCGGCGCCTTCCTCAGCGCGCCTTGCGCCCGAGAGCAATGTGCGGCCGTTTGTCGGCGCCGTAAACGGTGTAGCTTTCACGCTCCAGAAAAAGGGCCAAGGGGTGGCGGCGGTCCCGGTCCCTACGTCCTTGCCCGCTTTCAAGGCGTTTGGACTTTCGCGCGACCAGCAGCGACTTCTCTACACGCCACTGAAGAACGGTGCTCCATCCGGTGAGCTCTGCATCGAGGACATATCGACGAGCACTGTGACCTGGCTTCCGCCGCACGTTATCCTGCAGGCAGCCTGGTCGCCGGCCGATGATAACCGCATTGCGTATAGCTTTGGCGGCGTGGATGCCTATGGGATTGCGGTGCTTCAGCTGGACACGGGGCGCGCTACGGTACTGGCGCAAGGCAAACTGCTTCCGGAATCCTTCCGATGGGATGCCTCGGGGAACGGAATTCACTACCTCGAAGCCACCGGCGATGCCGGCGCGCCGGGGGTATTACCCCGTTATGTGTCGATCGGCGCCCCCGGGCCGGCCCGACAGGTCGTCCCGCCTCCACCCGCCGACTTCCCGGTCCTCAAGCAACCTGTTGGCGCCCCAGCTTCCGGCCAAGGAGCACCCGTCCTGGCCTTGCCCGACAACTCAGCGACTCCTGCGGCTGCGGACGGATATGCTTTCCGGGTACGAAGCCCAAAAGGACGGCACGAAATTCTGGGCGAGAATGTCACCGGTAACGGCCGGCTCTTCCTGGTGGACTCGGGCGGAACTCCGGTTAGTATCGGAGAGGGCCAACTCGTCGGCGTTCTGGAGGAGGGCGTGGTCGTTCGCCGGTTCTCGACCGCCGGCACCTCGCTTGAATACGTCAGTTGGGGCGGGACCACTGTCGATCTCGCCACCACCGTCCTTACCTATAACCTTCCGATGGCCAACCCCACCGTTGTCCAAGGCGGCCAGGGATACGCGTCACCGGGGAATTGCAGTGTCGGTTCGCATGTCAATGCCATGGCCTTTGCCTACGACCTCTGGAATTCGTCGGTGGGGGCCCATGTTCTGGCGGCTGCGGACGGCCTGGTTGTCTATACCACCTCCTCGGTTACCTGCAACACCGTCGATACCAACTGCCCCGACTATGCAGCGGGCGGCTGCTCAGCGACGTTCTTCGGCAACATAATCATCCTGCAGCATTCGGACGGGACATTCACCAAGTATGCGCACATGGAGGCGGATTCCGTCCAGGTTGCTCCGGGCGCAACCGCGTGCCAGGGACTGTATGTCGGCAGGCAGGGCCATACCGGATCCACCAACGGGAGCTTCAACGGCTGCGGTGATCATTTGCATTTCCAGCGCCAGTCCTCGCCGGACATTTTCGGACAGTCGATCCCTGTCGATTTCGCGGACGTACCTTCGAATCCCCTCAGCTGCGGCACGAGCTACACGTCCGCCAGCGTCGAAACCTCGCACTCAATCTCCCCGTCAAGCGCCAGCTTTGGAATCCCGGGAGGAAGCGGGTCCGTGTCCGTCTTCTCGACCGGATGCACCTGGTCGGCGGTCAGTAACGATTCCTGGATCACGATCACGTCCGGCGCGACGGGCAGCGGGAATGGCGTTGTCAGTTACAGCGTCGCCGACAACTCGACGAGCGGTGACCGCACCGGCACTCTCATTGTAGCCGGGCACCCCTTCGTCGTGAGTCAGACGGGGGGCGGAGTCACCAACCTGGCGCCGGTTGTCGACGCGGGGAATGATCAGATCATCACTCTTCCAGGAGGAGCGGCTCTGAACGCGACGGCCACGGATGACGGTTTACCGAATCCTCCGGGTGCGCTGTCACCGCTGTGGACCGCCGTCAGTGGGCCTGGAACCGTCACGTTCGCCAATGCCCAGTCACTGAGCACATCAGCCAGCTTCAGTATGGCTGGAATTTACGTGTTGCGGCTGACCGTGAGCGACGGGGCGCTGTCCACCGGCGACAACCTGACAGTCACGGTCAATACTAACAGCGGTGCGGGGCTCCTGACCGGTAGCAACTCAACCCCGCCTGGCACTGTCGATCTGACGACAGAAGGCTCCAGCGACTGGGCTCACTGGGGTACAGTGTCCGATACGAGCTTTGACCATAAAAGCTCCGGCAACTCGCAGATCAGCAATTACACGCGCATCGGACCGATCAGCAGTATCAGATATTCGAGCGGCAACACCAGTTACAGTTGGAGCGACGGCACGCCGACTGCATCGGCCAGCGGCAGCGCCACCGGGTTGTTCCTGTATGGCGCCGGAAACGGCTTTCAGTTGACCGTCCCGGCTGATGCGACCCAGCGGACCCTGAAGCTCTACGTGGGAGTGTTCAGGGTGCGGGGCCGTTTGGAGGTCACACTGAGTGACGGCAGCGCTTCCCCGTATGTGAATAACTCCCTGGCCAGCACTGTTGGAGTGACCAACGGCGTATACAGCTTGACCTATCGGGCGGCCAGTGCCGGTCAAAACCTGATCATCCGATGGACTGTAGAAACCGAATTCGATCCGGCCGGAAGCGTCAGGCTTGAGTCGGCCGCGCTTGCTGTGAATTCAGCGCCCGGCTCCGGCCAGCTTTCGGCCAGCCTGGCCACCTCCCCGGCGACTCTCAACTTGACGGCGCAAGGCACCCTCGACTGGGCCCACTGGGGGTTGACGTCTAGCTCGAGTTACAACCACAAGGTGACGGGCGGCTCCAAAATCAGCAATTTTACGCGGATCGGTAGCGGGGCTCTGGGCCGCCAGCAGGCCAGCATGACTCGATATAGCTGGAGCGACGGAACACCAGCCGCCTCGGCCTCCAACACGCCGACCGGCGTCTATAGGATCGGGCAGGGAAGCGGCTTTCAACTGACTGTCCTCGCGGATACAACAGTACGCACCTTGAGGCTTTATGTGGGGGTGTGGGCCGCACAAGGCAGGCTGGAAGCCACGTTGAGTGACGGCAGCGCACCGGGTCTGGTGGACACCAGCGTGATTAATCAGACTGCGACCAGCAACGGGTTTTATACGCTTACATACCAGGCCGGCACCGCGGGGCAGTCGCTCAGAATCAGATGGACCGTGCATGCGAATTTCGACCCATTCGGCAATGTGACCCTCCAGGCGGCAACACTCGTGACAGGCGGCTTGAATCAGCCCCCTCTGGTGAATGCGGGACCCGACCAATTGGTGAGCTTGCCGAATTCCGCAACTGTTGCCGGAACCGCCTCCGATGACGACCTGCCGAACCCGCCCGGTGCGCTCACCACGACGTGGTCGCTGGTTGCCGGTCCCGGTACGGTGACGTTTGCGAACGCGAGCGCGCTGAACACGACTGCGACGTTCTCGGCGGCAGGCTCATACACTCTTCGTCTGACCGCTGACGATGGCGCACTTTCCAGCACAGACGATCTCGTCGTGACGGTGAGTGCCGCCAACCAGGCGCCGACCGTGAATGCGGGACCCGACCAATCGGTGAGCTTGCCGAATTCCGCAACTCTTGCCGGAACCGCGTCGGACGACGGCCTGCCGAACCCGCCCGGCGCCTTCACCACGACGTGGTCGCTGGTTGCCGGTCCCGGCACGGTGACGTTTGCGAACGCGAGCGCGCTGAACACGACTGCGACGTTCTCGGCGGCCGGCTCGTACACTCTTCGCCTGACCGCGGATGATGGCGCGCTTTCCAGTGCAGACGATCTCGTCGTGACGGTGAATGCCGCCAACCAGGCGCCGACCGTGAATGCGGGACCCGACCAATCGGTGACCTTGCCGAATTCCGCAACCCTTGCCGGAACCGCGTCCGACGACGGCCTGCCGAATCCGCCCGGCGCCTTCACCACGACGTGGTCGCTGGTTGCCGGTCCCGGCACCGTGACGTTCGCGAATGCAAGCGCGCTGAACACGACTGCGACGTTCTCGGCGGCCGGCCCATACACTCTTCGTCTGACCGCGGACGACGGCGCGCTTTCGGCTAGCGACGACGTGGTCATCACGGTGAACAACAGCAGTAACGGGGTGCTCTCAGGCAGTCTGGCTACACCGGGAGCGAGTGTGGATCTTACCGCCGAAGGGACGTTGGACTGGGCTCATTGGGGGTTGGTTAGTGCGAGCAGCTTCAACCACCGGGCGGGGGTAGCTTCGCAAATTGCTGCTTTTACTCCGGTTGGTCCGGGTGCAGTGAACCGTCAGAAGGCAAGCCCGACCAGCTGCAGCTGGACAAACGGGACGCCGACAACGTCGGCCAGCAATACGCCGGCCGGGGTCTACAAGATAGGAACGGGGACCGGCTTCCAGTTGATTCTGCCTGCAGACACAACGTTGCGGACGCTGCGACTCTATGTCGGCCTCTGGGATGCGCAGGGCCGTTTACAGGTCATGTTGAGTGACGGCAGCGCGCCGGACTTCGTCGATACCAGTCTGATCAATCAGACGGCGACAAGCAATGGTGTCTACACCCTGAACTACCGGGCGGCTTCCTCTGGACAGACCCTGACGATCAGGTGGACAGTGCAAACGAGCTTCAACACGTTCGGAAACGTGACTCTTCAAGCGGCGGCGCTCCAATAGGAAGGCGCCGTTCGTTCTCTTATCCCAGCCGCAGCCTCGGTGTTATCCCTCGTGTGTTTCTTCGGGTACAATGCCAGGATTATGGCGCGAGGCTGGAGGAATCCGTACCTGCTGTTGGCACTGCTCGTGGCCGGCACCTGTTTGCCTTTTATCAACCAGCCTTTCCATATTGACGACCGGATTTATCTCGAGGTCGCCGACAACATCCTGGACCAGCCCCTGTACCCGTACGACTATCCCGCGATATACGAGGGCTTCGAGGCGCCGGACGCGGCGAGCCATAGTCACCTGCCGCTCACGTCGTATTATCTGGCCGCTGTCAAAGTGTTGACGGCAAGCGAGAAGGAATGGGTTTTTCATCTGGCCTTTCTTCTCTTCCCAATGCTGGCCGCCTGGGGAATGTATGACCTGGCCCGGCGCTTTGTGCGGTTCCCGCTCGCGGCGTCAGCCCTTTTGGTTCTTTCTCCGGTCTTCCTGGTTCTGAGCCACACGCTGATGACGGACGTGCCCCTGTTGAGCCTCTGGATCCTGGCCTTTTCACGATTCTTCGCGGTCATCGACGGGAGTGCGCGAAAGCGCGACTGGGTGATTCTGGCGGCAAGTCTGCTCGGCGCCGCCTTTATTTCCGTGACCGCTATTGTCCTGGTCTTCCTGTTTGCCTCTGCCGCAGTCGTGTCCGGTCGGCCGGCACGCGCGGAATCCCGCCGGCTGCTTTCACTGCTTCTAGGCCTGCCCTTCGTGCTCTGGTTCCTCTGGTTCTTGATGGCGTACGTTCACTACCGTCGCTTTGTCCTGGTGAACACGTTCCTGCACATGAATCAGCGGGCGGCCTTTGACTGGAATCTTGCCGGAGTGAAAGCGCTCAGTTTTGCTTTGAATCTGGGTGGTCTTTTTCTTCTTCCGCTTTTGGCTTGGGTCGCCCTGGCCTGGGGTTTCCGGCTGCGGGTAGCGCTGATAGTGTTCTTTGCGGCCTTCGTGCCTTTTTATACCTGGGTAACCGGATGGTCCTGGCCGCATACCCTGCTGTTTGCCCTCTTTCTTTCGACCGGAGTGCTGATAGTTTTTTCGCTGGTTGCCTCGGTGTGGTCCCAGGCTTTCCAAGTCCGAGGCTGGCGCATCGTGCTGCTCTGGTTTGCGGCGGTGCTGGCCGCCTGTCTGGTTCTCTCGTACAGCGGGTCGGCGCGCTATACGCTCCCGGCGCTTCCGGTCGTCGTACTCCTGGCCATCCGCCAACTGGAGGGCCGGATCCGCGAGGAGTATTTTCTGCGCAACCTCCTCTGCCTGTGCGTCTTGCTGACAGGCGCTTATTCCTTCTGGATCGGCCTTGGTGACTATCGATTCGCCCAGGTCTACCCGCAGGCAGCATCCGAACTGACCGCCAGGTATGCTCGGCCGGACCGGGTCATCTGGATTACCGGTGAATGGGGCTTCCGCTACTACATGAACCGCGCGGGCGCGCGGACGCTGCTGCAGACGACGACCGGACCGCAGGCCGGCGATATTATCATCAAACCTTTCATCGCGATGCCTTGGGTGACCCTCTACGACACCGAAGAGTACGCGGACCTGGTGGAACAGCGTCATGTGAATCCCGGTTCGCGCGTCCGCTTGCTTGACTTTGCTTCTCATGCGGGGTTTTACAGTACCGGGTGGGGTCTTCTTCCTTTCAGCGTGAAAAACAGCGAGCGCTGGGAATGGTTTAACGTCTTTCGCGTTAAGAAGCCTTACCAGGGGCAGATACCTCGGCAAACGCGACCGTGGTAGAAGGATGAAGGATGAAGAGAAGGATGAAGGATGAAGGATGAGGGAAGACGAATGAAGAAGGGGGTGGGTAATGGGGTTGAGACGGTCCAAAGCCGGAACGGTGACAGGGAAGGAGACCCTTCATCCTTTAACCCTCATGCTTCTTCCTCCTCTTCATCCTTCATCCTTCATCCTTCATCCTTTTTCCTTCTGTCCTTCAGCCTCGTGCTGGTCTTTCACGTTCTCTACCTCCTCCTGAACGACACGCCGCCCGTCTGGGACATGGCTTATCACCAGATGCAGGGATTCCGGTATCTGGCGGCCTGGAGGTCAGGCGCGTTGTGGAGCCGTTTTGCGGAATTATCTTCCTATTACCCGCCGCTCTATTATTTGCAGGAGGCGGTCATACTCGGAGTGGCGGCGCACAGCCGTTTTCTGCCGCTGCTCGCAAACCTGCCGGGCCTCTTTCTGCTCAGTTTCTGCACCTTTCGCCTGGCTGAAGTCCATGTCGGGCGGGCATGGGCCTGGCTTGCGGGCCTGCTGCCGTTGCTTTTCCCGCTGGTCGCCTGGACGAGCCGTGAGTCGCTGCTTGACGTTTCGCTGGCTGGTTGGGTCGCGGCTGGCGTGCTCATAATCCGGCGCAGTCGAATGCTGCAGAGTCATGCCTGGTCACTTCTCCTGGGTGTCGTGTTTGCGTTCGGGATGCTCACCAAGTGGACCTTCCCGCTTTTCCTGCTTTTCCCTCTGGGTTACGCGCTGTATGCAGCGCCGGACCGGAAGCGCTCGCTCCTTCATCTCCTGGACGCTGTTCTGATCGCCATGCCGTCTGTCTTCTACTGGTACCTCCCGAATCTCCACTCGCTGGCCCAGAGATTCGCCCTGACGTCGGGAGTTGGGACGGCTTTGGAAAGTGATCCGACTGCCCTGCATTGGCAGGGTTGGCTCTACTATGCTCGTTGCCTGTCGAGCTACTACTTGTATCTGCCCTTGACTTTATTGCTGGTGGTGGGCTTTATCGCATGGTTGCGCCGAGCCCGTTCGGATGAGGGGGGAACGTCTTTGTTGTGGTGGTGGCTGGGGGGAAGCGCACTCCTCTTGACCCTGCTCGACGCGAAGGATCCGCGGTACATGATGCCTCTGGTTGCGCCGGTCGCCATTTTGTTGGGTGTCTTTTGGAAAGACCGTCCATGGGTCCTGTGGACAATGACGTTGGTCGCGGCTCTTCAGTTTCTGGTCATTTCTTTCAACATTGTCGGGCAGCCGGTCAAGTGGGCAGTATTTGATCTGGAGAACGATTCGGACTACACGAGTCTCAGCCGCGAGTGGGTTTTCTTCCAGACCCATTACTTTGACGCCGCCGGCCCTGCCCACCGTGAAGAGTGGCATCTGGAAGAAATTTTGCGAATCCTGCCGGAGGGGAAGCGCATTGGATTTGCTCCCGATATGGCGCACTTCAATCCCGGGACGCTTCAGCTGGCAGGAGAGCTGCGAGGAAAAAAGCTGGACGTGGTGCGAGTGGGTGATTCCGCTCAATCAGTTGATACATTGTGCACGTTCCATTACGTCGTCGGTAAGACGGGCCGCCAGGGAATCTCTCAGGTTACCCGCTATAGCGAGGCGGTTTATGAGAAGCTCAAGTCGGAGAACTGGAAGGTAGTCGGACAGTGGGAGGCGCCCGACGGCGGCCGAATCATGGTTTGGAGGAGGATATGAAGAATTTCACGCGAAGGGGTTTTGCCAAGGCCTGTGTGGCGGCCGGGGCCGCTCGATTTGCTTTTACGCCCGTTCGAGCGGCGAAACGCATCGAGTTGTCCTTTTCTACGCTGGGCTGTCCCAACTGGGACTGGAAGACAATTCTGGAGCAGGCCAAGAAGATGGGGTACACGGGCATCGAACTGCGGGGCATTCAGAAGCAAATGGATTTGCCGACTTTGCCGCAGTTCGCGGGCAGCGCCTGGAAGCAGAGTCTGAAGGATGTCGAAGCGCTGGATCTGAAAATCGTCGACCTGGGCGCCTCGGCCCAGATGCATGAACCGGATGCCGCCAGGCGCAAAGCGGGCCTGGATTCGGCCAGACAGTTCATCGATCTTGCTCATAACCTTAAGTGTCCGTACGTGCGCGTCTTCGGCGACCGTTTTCTGAAGCAAGAGTCGCGTCAGGCGACGATTGATCGGGTTGTCGAAGGGCTTCGGGAGCTGGGGACCCATGCCAAAGGCAGCGGCGTCACCGTGCTGCAGGAAAGCCACGGTGATTTCAACAAATCCTCGGATCTTCTCGAGGTGCTGAAAGCGGTCGATATGCCCGAAGTCGCGTTGCTCTGGGACACTCATCACACCGTCGCTTTCGGGAAGGAATCTCCGGGCGAGACCTGGAAGCAGCTGTCGAAATACGTCCGCCATGTCCATCTCAAAGATTCCCGGCCCAAGGGAGACGATGTCCAGTACGTGCTCTTCGGCACCGGCACTCGGCCGGTCAAGGAGACCGTACAGATCCTGGCCGAAGGCGGCTACAGCGGGTCATACGGTCTGGAGTGGGAGAAGGGCTGGCACCCCGAGCTCGAAGAGCCCGAAGTGGCGTTTCCGCACTTCGTCAAGACGATGCGGGAGCTCCTGGGGGCAGAATAGCTCGAAAACCCATGGATCGCTCGGAGATCGGGTCCACCATGCGGAATACGACGGGAACGCCAACAAAGTGTCTGGCCGATCGTTGGCCGATTTCGGTAGTGATTCCCGCTTACAATGCCGCCCGGCACCTGGAGTTATGCCTGGCCGCCCTGTCGCACAACGACCTGAGCAACGCGGAAGTGCTGGTCGTCGACGACGGCTCAACCGATGAGACCCCATCGGTCGTGGCCCGATACGGTTTTCGCCGTCTGGAGGCCGGCGCCCGTCAGGGGCCCGCCGCTGCGCGCAATTTCGGATTGCGCCAGGCGCTCCATCCGCACGTGCTGTTCCTGGATGCCGATATTGTCTTGCCGGAAGACGCCTTGACCCGTGTACGCGAGACCCTGGATCTCTACGAGCACCGGTCTGATGTAGCGGGGGTCTTGGGGCAGTATGCAGAGGATTTGCCCAGCCACGACTTTTTCACCAATTACAAGAATCTGTCGGCCTGTTACCTCTACCGAATCACCGAGACCCAGAGTCCCTTTCTTCATACCCCGATTTTCTGTATCAGGCGCACGGTTCTCGAAGAGGCGGGCGGGTTCGATGCGAGACTGACCCACGGCGAAGACTTTCGGCTGGGTGCTCAGCTCGGCTCGCGCGGCTTTCGCTTCGTGATCGATCGCCATATCAATGGCCGGCATCTGAAACGTTACGATTTTGCAGGGATCCTCCGTGAAGACTGGCGTCGTGTCCGTCAACTTGCCTCCATTCGCCTGCCGCTCGAAGAGAAGCGCTTTTCCTACCGGGCTCACCGCTGGAATCGCCTGATTTCATTGACACTGCCGGGCCTGGCTCTGGCGTGCGCGTTGCTGGGGGTTATCGACCGGCGTTTTCTGGCGGCAGGCGCGGTGCTGATCTTCGGGTTCCTGCTGCTCAATCTGCACTTTCTGTTCTATTGCAGAAAGGTGAGGGGCGCCTGGTTTGCTTTGCGGGCCGCAGTTTTCCTTTTCGTCGAGATGCTGTGGGCGGAAATCGCGCTGTTGCTCCCGGGGAAAAAAACGTTTATCCACGAACCGGCACGAACGAACACGAACTGAGAGCCGTTTTGATCGGGTTCGTTCGGGTTGGTTCGTGGATGGGCCTTACCTGAACGTATTCCGCAGAATCCGCAAAGCCCTGCCGGGATTGAACAAGGTATTCACGCTCATGGCGCACTCATAGGTGCACTGGCAACCGAGCTCTTTCTGGAAACGGCGCGCCGATGCCGCTCCGGCGGATCTCCAGAGGGCGGAGAAATCGCAGTCGAACTGGCGCACGTTGCCCATTTTCCGGTCCAGGGTCTCGCACAGGTAAACATCGCCTGTCTCGCTCAGAATGCCGATTAATTCTCCGGCGTAACAGGGCGAGATGCGGTGGTCAGCGTTCGCCGCTGCCGCGATCAGGCGGTACGTCTCTTCCTCTTTGGCTATCACCATACGCTCCGCCCATGATCCTGCCGGCCTCCCTTCTCTCTGGTATCTGATCACGTCTGCGGAGATGCTCCGGTACCTCTGGATTTCTACCGCTTTCAGTGACGGATCGATGGGATTTCCGCGAACCAGGGTAATCGTTATGGCATCGGGCTGGAGTTCTTCGGAAACAAATCGGTAGAACTCCTCAAACCGGTTCTGGTTTATCGAGGAGACGGTCAGCGCGACGCCGACAGAAAGGTTCGAATGGGCGTTCTTCAACTCCTTAAGTCCCTTCAACGTGTCGAGCGCACAGTCGAAACTCCGGGCGTTCTGCCGGATCTCGTTGTGGATTTCGCGCGGCCCGTCAAGTGAAACCCCTGTCGCCACCCGGGCTTCGCGGACTTTGTTCAGCAACGCTTCGGCGCGCTCCAGCGTCTTGGCGACGGAGTAGCCGTTCGAAGGGATTTGGATATTGCGCGCGTGCGAGTGCTGCTCGAAGGCGAAGGCGATTTCAGGAAGATCCGGCCGCAAATACGGTTCCCCACCGGTCAGGGAGACGGTCAGGAGGTTGGGCAGGCTCCTGGCGATCTTCTCGATCTCCGGCAGCTCCAGTTCACCTTTCTTCTTGTTCAGCTCCTCCCAGTAAAAACAGTGACGGCAAAGCAGATTGCACCGGGAGGTGACAAAGAAGATCAGACTGACAGGAAGCCCGCGCTTTACCGCGACCCGCCCCGCGATCCGGAAGTCGTCCCAAGGCCGAAAACGCATTAAAGCCATGGTAACAAAAGCAGAAGCCAGAAGTCAGGAGTCCAGTCCCGGGACACTGCTATAGGCGCGATTCGTCCCGACCCGGCTGTGCTTCTTGATTGAACCTTTTTCCGCAGACTTCCGTTGTTACTGGAGAAGGAGGCCGAAGAATGATAGCAAGACGACTGACGCTCGCGGTTGTGGTGCTCGGAGGTTTGACTGTACTGGCGTATGCACAACCGAAGCAGTGGTTGCATGTGCGCGTCGATACGCCCAAAAAAGGGGGCGAGACGATTAACGTCAACATTCCGCTCGCGCTGGCTGAGACCGTATTGCCGCTCATCAAGGAAAAAGAGATTTCGGGCGGCAAGATCCGGTTCGATCAAAAAGACATTACCACCCAGGATCTGCGCAAGATCTGGCAGGCGGTCAAAGAACAGGGTAATGCGGAGTACGTGACGGTGGATACGGCGGACACCCACTTACGGGTTGCAATGGAGGGTCAGTACCTGATTGTAAGGACCGATGAATCGTCCAAGAACCAGGTTCAGGTGACCCTGCCGACCAAGGTCGTGGACGCGCTGCTTTCCGGGCCGGACGATACCCTCGATCTGCTGGCGGCGGTGCGGGCGCTTCAGGAGGCCGGCGCCAAGGAACTGGTGTCAATCCAGGACAATGAAACCAATGTCAAAGTTTGGATCGACGACGTCAATGTCAGCAACAAGTAGACGCGCGCGGTCTTGGCACCGCGCAAGAAGCGGGCCGCTTTACCGCCGTCCATCTGAGCTCTAAGCTTCGCTGAGGCATAAAGTCATGTTGGCAAAAGTAGCGACATCCATCCTGCTCTTCTTGGGTACCGGGGTTTTCATGCTGGCGACGGTCCTCTACCAGACAGGCATTTTTTACGTGGAAGTACACGAGAAGAGCCCGCACGGTCACCATCTGTACATACCCGTTCCGGTCATCCTGGCTCATGCGGCAGTGGCGTGCGTCCCCGACAAGGAGCTGAGCGAAGTTCGCGCCGAGTTGGCTCGGCGCAAGGACCTGATCGTCGCAGCCTGCGATGCCTTGAGCGACTGCCCCGACGGAGCGTTTGTCGAGTACAAGAACGGCAGCCAGGAACACGTAACCGTCTCGAAGCGAGGCGGTTACCTGTTGGTTGACGTGGATTGCGAGGGCGAGAAAGTCAAGGTTCGAGTGCCCATCTGGTCGGTTCGGAATCTGGTCACGCAGGTGGCGGGCTGAGTGGGCCGAGTGGATATCATGGACGACATGGACCAATTGGACGAAGTGAACAGGCCGACAGCCACTTGTCCACTTCGTCCCTGTCGTTCACTCAAGTCTTCACCCACGACAGCATCAGAAGGCCCGCGGTGCTGAAGAGGATGTTCGGCCCCCAGGCGGCAAGTACAGGGGCCAGCAGGCCGTTAGCCCCCATCACCTCGAAAGCCCCAAACATACCCCAGTAGAAGATCCCTATCACCACGCCCGCCGCTATTCCGTATAGCGCACCTTTGCGTCCCATGGAGAAGGAAAACGGGATGCCGAGGACCGTCATGATCAGACTGACCACGGGAAACGACAGCTTCCGGTAAAGCTCGGTCCGCAGCTGATCGACCTCGAAGCCGGCCCGCTGCAATCCGCGTATGTACTCCTTCAGCTCTCCGTAGGTCATCTTGCTCGACTCCTTCACTTCCTGTTCGAAGTAGGAAGGGAGCTCCGGAAACGCAAACTGCTTCTCGCTGAAGGTTTCGTAGTTGGGCTCGTTTCCGCCGGTGAAGTCTCTGCGCCATCCCTGGCTGAGAATCCAGTTTCGAGTGACCGGATCCCAGCGGGCCTTTTTCGCGTACAGGTGCGAGTTCAGACGATTCTCGCCAATGTCCAGATCGTAAACCGAAACATCGGCGAACATGTCGTTTTTCGAATCGAAGTGCCTGTAGTTATAGAGACGATTGGCTTCACCGAAGATCCAGTTACGGCCAAGCTGATAGTAAGTCTGAGCGGGACGCCCCTTGATCACGTTCCTCAGGCTGTCTTGCTTCTGATTCGAGTAGGGCGTGACGTACTCCTGCAAGACGAAAAGCCCCGTGCCCATCAAGGCCGATAACAGCACGACCGGAACGGCGATCCGGTAAACGCTGATGCCGCACGACTTGAACGCCACAATCTGGCTGGTCTTGTCCAAAACTCCGAAAGTCACAAGGGTGGCAATCAGGATGGAAATCGGGACCAGGAGAATGAGAATCTGGGGAATCAGGAAAAGGAAGTAGTCGATGACGGTCCAATAGGCGATGTTGTTCTTGAAGATGTCGTCCATCAACTCGAAGAAGGTGAAAAGGTAGAACAGCGACATGCAGATAAGGAGCGTAGGCACGAGGTAGAAGAGGAAGTTCCGCAACATGTAAAGGTCGACAACCCGGGTCAGTTGGACGCACACCGTGCACACGTCCCAGAACCTTTTCCCGATCGTAATGGCCAGCCCGCGAAACAACCCGCCGATGCTGCTGAACAAACGTCCTAAGCCGCGGCCCGCAGCCGTGACCAGGCGGTTATCGACGAGCCGCTCCAAGAGCAGGCGCTCGCGCGAGGCGGAGTAGAAGCTCAAGGCGGCCACAGCTGCGAGTATCATATCCCCTCCCCATCCCCCTACCCACACGGGAATCACGCCGCCGGACGCCAGGCTCCTGCCCATGTCGAACATAATGAAGTAAGAGAACGCGATCACGATGCTGACGATAAAACCATATCCCCTGCCGCTCTTTGCCCGGCTGATTCCAAGGGTCACCGCCAGAACACCGAACACCATCGTTGCCAGCGGGAGCGAGACCCGCCCGTACATCTCGACGGTGTTGGCCCTTCGGCTCGCGACGTCGCCGCGGTTGCGGTCGTTCCAAAGCTCGAGGAGAGTCTTGTCTTTCGGCCTCTTCGGCTTGGCGAAGGCCGTTTCCATTTCCGCGAGCGGGAGCAGCACATCCTGCGTCCCAAAGCGCGTCAGACTGTCACGCTCGGGGGTTGCTTCGCGCGTGTCGTAAACCGTCCCGTCTTCCAGGTGAAGCTGAACGCGCCGGCCGTCTTCGCTCGTGATCAAGTCGCCTCTGCTCGCCAGTATCGTCCTTCTCTGGCCGTTACCCGACATGTGAACGAAAACACCCTTCCAAGCCGAAGTCCGGAGATCGATATCTTCGACGTAGAGAATGGTGTTGGGTATCTGCTCGTTGAAAACACGGGCCTTGATTTCCGACTGGAGAGGCTTGAAACCCAGTTCATGAGTCAGCAGCCTGAGGTTCCAGTTTCCCCGGGGGAGGAACAAGCAGGTGAACGCGGCGGTGATGATCGCCACTATGGTCGCGACTTTCAGCACCGGTTTGAGCATCTGCCAGACGCTGACTCCGCTGGCCCGCATGGCAATGATCTCGCTGTCGCTCGACAGTCGGCTGAAGCCGATGAGGGTCCCGATGAGAAAGGCGAAAGGGATACTGAAGATGAGGACGCTCGGGAGGATGAAGAGCACGATCTGAACCACCGTCATGGCGTCGGCGTTCCTGCGAATCAGCATCTCCGCCAGACGGCCGAATTCCCGCGTGAAGACGACAAAAGTCAGGATCAGCAGAGCGATCAGGCAAGGTCCCGTGATTTCCCGGTAAAAAATGCGGTTCAAACGAGGGTTGCTCATGCTCCGATAGGCTATTTTACCCCAAACCTCGAGTAGCTTTGCGCCCGCAGGGCTCTCGTATCTGCAGCACGGCCCGGTGCAGAAACGAGCGCCGATTGGAACCGTCTTGCAACTCCGGCGCGGTTTCTTTATCTTGATGAGTGATATGTGGAAACGGATTGCGGTTCTGGCAATGATTTTTGGGCTGCTCACTCCTTTTCTTCCCGCTCAGGATGAGACCAAGGTGCCCAACAAGCCTCTTGACCTCAAGGCCACCCGCCGTTACGACGGCGCGACCGCAGTCGCCATACTGCAATGGCGCGACGAGTCCGACAACGAGCTTGGCTTTGAAGTCCTCCGCGCCGACAATAACCAGGAATACCGAGTGGTCGGAATGGTGGGGGCCAACACGACCCGCTACGAAGACAAGATCGGCAAGTACATTACCGGCGCATTCACCTACAAGGTGCGGGCTTTCAACCAGGCCGGGAAGAGCGAAGACTCAAACGTGGTTTCCGCCTGGTTCTAAGGCCTGACGTAGCCGCTGACGCGGCC
>JBHGBF010000122.1:0-15509 GCA_041946865.1 Acidobacteriota bacterium
ACGCCTTCGGCGTAAAAAACGTTCACACATCTGTTTATTTTCGCCAAAGTCCAGGGCCCTTCGGGCCACCCACAGAGAATGAAAATAGTCGAGCGAGGCTATTTTCGAGCCGATGCTTTATCAGGCCTACCAGCGACACCGCTTCACCGGATATCGTAAATGATAATCCCCGGGGTCAAACAGCATTCAGGCGTGTGGTCACGACTTAACCACGAGAAGGCATTCGCCATTTCGGGTGTCAGTCCCGCGAGGAGGTCGGCACGAACTGCAATCAATCCTCTCGTTGGCCTGAGCGGGTTGACATGAACCGGTTGTCTCTGCCGCTTTGCCCAATCCTCAACTATCCATTCATCTTGTCCCCACTGTACGTTTGAATCACCAAGAACTCTCCAGCCATCACACGGCTTGCCCACATTCTTTCCGCAGGATAGGGTTTGCCAATGGCCCAATGGCCGAAAAGGTAGTGAGCCCAAGCATCGCTTACTGGCGCCTTGTTCAATGAAGAGACTATGGCTTGCGCGAGGAAAAGCCAGAGGAGAAGCCCAACCATCAGCCAGCTACCAGCTCGCAAGGATCTCACGTTCGGAATAATCGCACCGTTCTGCTCGTTTCCTCAATCAGAACCTCGTCGTTGTTGGCCTCAGTTGGTCGTCTGGGGCGCACACTCGATTTCTGGCCGGTTCCGTGGTTGGCCGTTTGGGGGCGTTGACAGTGAGACTGTAAACTGCTAAAAAAACGCGCATATAATGTCCGATAGGTTTGGGATTCGCGCCTGCGTGTTTCTCGCAGTTCTCTTCTTCGGGGATGCTTTCTACGGTGATCGCACGCTTGTCCCCGCCGGCGATCTATATCCTCCTCCTGATAACACTCGGTGTTCTGTTCGGCCTGCCGCCGTTCGAATTCCTGCTCGACCTGCCCGGCTTTAACCTCGTTCGCAGAAACAAGTTTGTTCTCCTGCTTGTCTTCGTTCTCGCGGAACTGGCCGCTCGGGGATCCACCCAGTTAGCTGCAATCCCGACAAGACAACGCTTGCTTAAGTTGATTGCCGTCTGCTTTCTCCTCGCTTTGCTGCGGTTCTTTCGGCCTGTGGTCGTTCCGAGACTTCTTGCTTCAACTCGATCCTGCAGGAAGCACGTTGTGGAACGCAGGGCGCAGCGCGGTGCTCCTGTTAATAGCGGCCGGGATTGTCTTACTGACAGCAAAGAAATGGAGGCCCATCGCAATTGTCGTTCTTGTGCTTCTAGATGTCGGTACCATGTCGTACTGGCTCCATCCCAGAGGGGACGCATCAAACCTCTACCCAAAACTCAGAGTTGAGCGCTCACTGACTGGCGATCCCCCGCGAATCTATGCTCTCGATGGCACGTTCTTTCCCAACACGGGTCAGTTGTACAAACTCCAAGATGTTCGAGGTTATGACGTGATCACGCCTCGCCGGTTGTTCCGTTTTATGCAGGCGATCGATCCGAACTTGGGTAATGCTTACGACTCGTTCATCGCGATTGATCCGAATTCCATCCACGCGAATACGCTCATGAGACGGGCCATAGGGGCGGCCTTGGAGAAGTACGGAGCAGAGCTGATGATTTACTTTAAATTAAACGACTACTGGTCGGTAGGTGTTTCTGTCATAGCCCGTCCGGAGCTCTTTGATGTCCTGCATATTAAGTATTTGTTCGGTTGTCAGGACAAGGTGCCACCTGGGTACAGGCCGACGAAAAGCTCCCTATCTACGCAGCTCTTCGTGCGTCCTGTGGGGCGTCAATTCGCAGTGTTCGATTCTTGGATCACGGCGGAAGAACGTTTGGTCATCAAGACAATGTCGGGTGTAGATTTGGACCGCGTCGCGATAGTCGAAAGTGCGTCAATCCCCGCGTGCCGCCATGTTGATGGTCTGAGACCTTCAAGAGCCGAGCTGCTGTATCGAACGCCAGAATCTGCTTCATATGAAGTCGATGCTGCCCAGAGCTCCGTTCTCGTGGAGTTCCAAAGATTCAGCTCCGGGTTTTTCCGGCAGACTACATATTTCGAGGCGTACATATCCCTGCAGGCAAACACCGAGTTGACTTTCGCTATCGGCCGGCAGCGCTTAAGTGGGGCCTGATGCTTTCCCTCATTGGATTACTCGCCGGCATCGGGATCACATGCGTGATGCCGCGATTCAATGCCTGGGATGACCCTCTGCCAAAGCGGCGTCGCCGGTAGGCCTTCCAAGGAAGCATCGGCCTCCCTCGGCCGCCGCACTCCAAAACTCGCATCCTATTCAGAAAAGCCCTCATAGAAGGCGGAACTACAAACGAATCAGGCCTCTGTCCGTTTGCCCTTGGGAGGGCTGAGGAGTCGCGCGGCGCTGCAACGCTTATCCTCCGGGGATTGACTGCCTGCGGCCATGTTGATAGGTTTCAGGGGGAATACCGGGTGGAGCCTGGGTGTTGTGTTACACCCGGGTTGCCTGCGTGTGCCGGGGGTGTTATTCTTTCGCCTTTGCTGCCGGTTCCGGCCTCCAGGCTGTCCAGCACGGCGCGAAATTCGGGAAACGAGGTTGGCCATGAGTCTTGTTCAGAGACTGGCGGATATGACTGCGGATTGTCAACTGACCGATCAGGACACCGGCGACCTGTGTCAAAAGCTGCGACAGGTCGGCAACTTTCAGGTGTACCCGAAATCCATTGCGGCGGGAAAGAAGGCGCTGTTTCTCATGATCTCCCGACCTGGCGCCAAAAGCCTCGGTATCCTCTCGGTGGATGACGTCCCCAAGGGCTTTCAGGGGCCGGTTCACCGTGTGGTTATCGAAGGCGTCATGACGAATCTCGCCATTTGTCCCCTGACGCCGGACAATGCGGTCGCCCTGTCCAGGCTCTTTGGCTTCCTGGTCCCAAAACCATTGGGGCTGGCGAAATCGTTTGGCTGTGGAGATCGTCTCGGCCTGGCCACTCCAGGCCACATCCGGGCCTTGCGCCGGCTCAGCGGAAATAACGGCCGGGCAGGCATCAGCCTGGTTCTGGCGCAACAGTCAATGCGGGAGAACGCCCGAACCGGACGGACCCCGCAATCCGTGCTCTCTGATGCCTGCTGGGGGATTTTCCAGGAAGGTTGGAGGGGTGGTTTTGGGGCGGATGCAGACCACTTGAAAACGCCGGCCGACATCGATACCTGCGTCGCCGCCGGATATACTTTCTTTACCGTTGACCCGGGCGATCATGTCGATGAGACCGCCGACAGTCTCCCTGCCGGAGAGCTGCGCCAAAGAGCAGACGCGCTTCCCTGGACCTTCCTGGAGACCAGGCAAGCCGACCTCGTCCGGAACCTGACCAGCAAGGATTTCGACTTTGGTAATTTCCGCCTGAAATTGACCGAAGAGCAGGTCCTGCGGGCTGCCGTGAAATACGGGCGCGTCGTGGCGCACACGATCAAGATGTTCCGCCACCTGGCCGAGCGTATGGGGGACCGGGCTTTCGACCTTGAGATGAGCGTGGATGAGACGAACTCGGTCACCTCGCTTCCCGAACACGTTTACATCGGTACCGAAATGAAAAGGCTCGGAGCACGTTGGGTGAGCCTGGCGCCGCGCTATGTCGGCCGCTTCGAGAAGGGTGTGGATTACATGGGCCGTCCGGGGATGGAGCTGGAGGCCGCCCTCCAGGAGTTCGAAAAGGACTTTGCCCGTCACGTGGCTGTGGCGCGGGCCCTGGGCCCTTACAAGCTCAGTCTGCACTCGGGGTCGGACAAGTTTGCCATTTACCCGGTCTACTCGCGGCTCGCCGGCGACCTGGTCCATGTCAAGACCGCCGGAACCAGTTACCTAGAGGCCTTGCGAGCCATCAGCCGCATCAACCCGGCGCTGTTCCGTGACATTCTCTGCTTTGCGCTGGAGCGTTATGCGGTCGATCGCGCCACCTATCATGTTTCGGCCGAAATGAACAAAGTGCCTGACATTGGCGGGTTGCCCAACGAGGAATTGAGCAGTCTGCTCGACAATTTTCACGCACGGCAAGCTTTGCACGTGACCTTTGGTTCGGTGCTCCACGACGAGCGCTTTCGAACCGAGCTTTACAGCGCCCTGCGCTCGAACGAAGAGGTTTATTACGGAGTACTGGAGGAGCATTTCGTCCGGCACATGAGTCCGTTTTGCGGGGCTGTGCCAAAGGGGGAGAACCGGATATGAATCTTGAGGAGATATCCAAGTATTACGATTTCAGCGGAAAGACGGTCGTGATCACGGGAGGCGCCGGGATTCTCGGCGGTGAGATGGCCTGTGCTCTGGTCGGATGCCGGGCGAGCGTCGCCATCCTGGACCGTGATCCGAAGCTCGCCGAGAGGTTCATGCATCGCATCGACACCAGCGTCGGCAAGTGTATCGTGGTTTATGGCGATGTCCTGGACCGTGACGGGCTCGAGGAGACCGCCAAGAAGATCGTTGATACCTTCGGCCGGATTGACTGCCTGATCAACGCCGCCGGCGGGAACAACCCTCGCGCCTCAACGTCGGGTGAACGGTCCTTCTTTGACCTGCCGATCGATGCCGTCCGCTTCGTTTTTGATCTGAACCTGCTCGGTACCATCGTTCCGAGCCAGGTCTTCGGCCGCTATATGGCCAAACAGGGTGAAGGAGTGATCATCAATATTTCCTCGATGAATTCATTCCGCCCGCTGACGCGGATTCCCGCTTACTCGGCCGCCAAGGCTGGAGTAAGCAACTTTACTCAATGGCTGGCCGTGCACATGGCGCAGGAGTATTCCCCCAGGATCCGGGTCAATGCGATCGCTCCCGGTTTCTTCCTCACGGACCAAAACCGCTTCCTGCTTGTGGATGAGAAAAGCGGGCAACCGACCGATCGCGGCCGCGCCATAGTCTCCCATACGCCGATGGGCCGTTTCGGAGACCCGGAAGATCTGCTCGGCACCCTGTTGTGGCTGATGTCACCGGCCTCGGCGTTCGTTACCGGCGTGGTGGTGCCGGTCGACGGCGGTTTTGCGGCTTTCAGTGGAGTATAGGTCCTGATTGTGGCCCGGGGTCTCCCGACTCCGGCCCAGCCGGACTCTGAGGGTCCGGCAACCAAAAAAAGTAGCAGCAATGACTCTTTCCATCATTGTGGATGAGAACGTGCCCTTTGCTCGCGAGACTTTCGGGCGACTGGGCACGATCACACTCCTGCCGGGCAGGAGAGTCGGGCCGGCTGAAGTCAGGCACGCGGATGTGCTCATTGTCCGCTCGGTCACTCGTGTCGGGCCGGGACTTCTGGACGGCTCTTGTGTCCAGTTCGTCGGAACGGCGACAATCGGTGTCGACCATGTCGATACCTCTTACCTGGCTCGCCGTGGCATCGCCTTTGCCGGCGCCCCCGGGTCCAACGCCAACTCGGTTTCTGAATACATTACGGCCGCGCTGCTTCTTCTGGCATCCCGGCAACGCAAAAGCCTGGAGGGGTCCACAATCGGAGTCGTCGGCGTCGGAAACGTGGGCTCGCGAGTGGTCCGCAAGGCCGAGGCGCTCGGGATGAAGTGCCTGCTCAACGATCCTCCGAAAGCCAGGGAGACGGGGGATCCGAAGTATCTGTCGCTCGACGCGGTGCTCGCCCAAGCGGATTATGTCACGGTTCATGTCCCGCTCGAGCGGGGCGGGCCGGACCCGACTTGGGCCATGTGCAACGATGATTTCTTCCGGAAGATGAAGCCCGGGGCTTGCTTCCTGAATTCCTCTCGCGGCCAGGTAGTCGACGAAGCGGCGCTCGGCAGAGCCCTGGCTGCGGAGAAGCTGCAGGCGGCGGTCCTCGATGTCTGGCAAAACGAGCCGGAAATCGATCCGGAAACCGTGGCCCGCGTGTTTCTCGGCACGCCTCACATTGCCGGCTATTCCTATGACGGCAAGTTTGCCGCGACCGTGATGCTCTATGACGCTTTGTGCCGGCATCTCGGGAGGCCGCCAGAGATCGATCTTGCGGGGCTTCTGCCGCCTTCGCCGCATCCGCGGCTCGATCTTCAGGCATTGAGTGGCGACGACGAGGAGATCCTGCGGAAAGTGATCCCGCAGATTTATGATATCCGGAAAGACGACGCGGATCTCCGGCGAGCTGCCGGCGCGGGGGACGACAGAGGCAAGCAGTTTGATCTTCTTCGCAAGCATTACCCCCGGAGAAGGGAATTCCTCAATACGACACTGGTTATCCCGGCCGGCAGGTCCAGCTTGAGGACCAAGGCGCAGGGGCTGAGTTTTAAAGTCGAAACGGTGTGATACAGGAGGAAATGAAATGTCAAATGAGGCAAGGGCTGACATAGGACTGATCGGCCTGGCGGTTATGGGCCAGAACTTGATTCTCAACATGAATGACCACGGATTCGTGGTAGCGGCATTTAACCGCACGGTTTCCAAAGTCGATGATTTCATCGCTAATGAGGCCAAAGGGACGAACGTCATCGGCACTCATTCCATTGAAGAACTGGTCAAGACTCTGAAGAAGCCTCGCCGCGTGTTCCTGCTGGTGAAGGCCGGCCAGGCGGTTGACGACTTCATTGAGGCGCTGCTTCCCCATCTGGAAAAGGGCGACATTATCATCGACGGCGGCAACTCGCACTTCCCGGACACTATACGCCGGACCAGGTACGTCGAGTCCAAAGGCCTCCTCTACATCGGCACCGGTGTTTCAGGCGGAGAAGAAGGCGCGCGGCGCGGCCCCTCGATGATGCCCGGCGGTTCTCCCGCCGCATGGCCTCATGTGAAAGACATCTTCCAGTCCATCTGCGCCAAAACCCCCGAAGGGGAGCCGTGCTGCGACTGGGTGGGCGAGGACGGCGCCGGTCACTTCGTCAAGATGGTCCACAACGGGATCGAGTACGGCGACATGCAGCTGATCTCGGAAGCCTACCAGCTGATGCACGAAGGGCTGGGAATGTCCAATCAGGAACTGCATGACGTCTTCGCCGAATGGAACAAGGGCGAGCTTGATTCCTACCTCATCGAGATTACCCGCGACATCCTTGGGACCAAAGACGAGAGCGGGCAGTACGTCGTCGACTCCATCCTCGACACTGCCGGCCAAAAGGGGACGGGCAAATGGACGGGGATCTCGGCGCTGGAGCTCGGCGTGCCGATGACGCTGGTGGGTGAGGCGGTTTTTGCACGCTGCCTCTCGGCGCTCAAGGATGAACGGGTCAAGGCTGCCAAAGTCCTGAACGGTCCGTGCGGAACGTTTGACGGCGACAAGGCCGCCTTTGTCAATGATATCCGCCAGGCTATGTACGCCTCCAAGATCGTTTCCTACGCTCAGGGCTACATGCTCATGCGCGAAGCCGCCAAGGAATACAAGTGGAACCTGAATTACGGCGGCATTGCCCTGATGTGGCGGGGTGGCTGCATCATTCGAAGCCGGTTCCTGGGTAAGATCCGGGATGCGTTCGCCAAGAACCCTGATCTGAATAATCTGTTGCTCGACGATTTCTTCCGCGACGTCATCCACAGCAACCAGGCCAGTTGGCGCTGGGTCGTGGCCAAGGCCGTTCAGCTGGGAATCCCGGTTCCGGCGATTTCCTCCGGTCTGGCCTTCTATGACGGTTACCGCCATGGCCGCTTGCCGGCGAACCTTCTGCAGGCTCAGCGCGACTACTTTGGCGCGCACACTTACGAGAGGATCGACAAGCCTCGCGGCCAGTTCTTCCATACCAACTGGACGGGAAGAGGCGGCAAGGTCTCGGCGAGCACCTACACGGTGTAAAAAAGGTGAAGTGCGAGCAAGGGCGCAGAGCTGCCCGTCAAGAGGGCCGGAGCTTCGAACGGGCTCCGGCCCTCCGCGGCCCTCAGTCTCGGGACAATTCTCTTTATGGATCCCTCCGTCCGTGAAGCGACATTGGATCTGGCCAGGCGAACCGCACTGGAAGCGGGTGCGCTGCTGCGAAAGCGTTTCCGGACAGACTTCCGCGTTTCAAAGAAGGGCCCCATCGACTTTGTCACCGAGATGGACGTGAGAGCAGAGCAGTTGATTCTTGATCGCATTCGCTCCGCTTACCCGAATCACCGGATCCTGGCCGAGGAGGCCGGTCCAAATTCGAACGATTCTCGCTTCAACTGGCTGGTTGATCCTCTGGACGGGACGACCAACTACGCTCACGGCTTTCCGGCGTTCTGCGTCTCGATTGCGCTCGAGCACGACGGAAAACTGGAAACCGGCGTGATTTACGACCCGATGGCCGGCGAGCTGTTCTCGGCCTCCCGGGGCGGCGGCGCGTTCCTGAACGATCAGCCCATCCGGGTTTCTGAGGAGGAGGCGCTGGGCGAGAGTCTTCTGGGAACAGGATTCTCGTATGATCCCGACGGCTTACGGGTCAACCTCAGGCTCTTCCATGAATTCATGACCCGCGCGGCGGGCGTCCGCCGGGTGGGTTCTGCGGCCCGGGATCTTGCCTACGTCGCGTGCGGGAGATTCGACGGTGTGTGGGAATTTCAGCTCCATCCGTGGGACGTGGCGGCCGGAATGCTCCTGGTTGAGGAAGCCGGCGGACGGGTCACCAGTTTCGACGGCCGGCCTTGTACTCCCCGGGACCAGCGTATCCTGCTTACGAACGGTCGGATCCACGATGCTATGCTGGAAGTCTTAAGAGCGCACGCGCCGGTGATCTGAAAAACTATGACAAGCTCGACCCAACCTCCAACAACCGTGGCACGTTCGCTCGAGGGACGCATAGCGCTCATCACAGGCGCCAGTCGCGGTCTCGGTCGTGCAATTGCCGCCGGCTTTGCAGCGGCCGGCGCCAGGCTGGCCCTGATCGGCCGAGTCCGGAGCAACCTCGAGGCCGTCGCAGAGCAGTTGAGAGCCAATGACGCCGAAGTCCACTGCTTCCCCTACGATCTCTCCAGGATCGAGGGGATACCCGAGCTTTACGAGTGGATTCTGGCGGCAACCGGCGAGGTCAACATCCTGGTCAACGTGGCGGGGAAGAACTTCCGCGTGCCGGCCGTAGACTTTCCGCTCAAGGAGTGGCAGAGCGTCCTCGATTTGAACCTGACTGCGCCGTTCGTGCTGTCACAGTGTTTTGCACGGCCCTTGATCCGGGAAGGGAAGCCGGGCAAGATCGTGAACATTGCCTCGTTGATGACGTCCGCCACGAGACCGATGATTCCGGCATATACTGCCAGCAAAGGGGCAATCGGCCAGTTGACGAAGGCGTTAGCGGTAGAATGGGCCCAGTATCGGATAAACGTCAACGCGGTGGGTCCCGGTTATTTCAAGACCGAGCTGACCAGCCCGCTACACCAAGACCCGGCGTTCAACAAGTGGGTGCTGGACCGCACGCCGATGAAGCGCTGGGGCGAGCCACAGGATCTGGTCGGCGCGGTTGTGTTTCTGTCCTCGTCCGCGGCCGATTTCATAACCGGGCAGATCCTGTATGTCGACGGGGGTTGGCTCGCCAATATATAGAAGCCTTATGAGGAAGATACGAATATGGTAACAGGCAAGGGATCGGAAACCGAGTTGTTGAGCGAGTCGCAGGTGCATGACTTGTGCGCCGAGGCTTTCGCGCAGAGAGACCTGACAGGCAAGCGGATTTTGGCGATCATCCCTGACCACTCCCGCACCGCCCCGATCGACATGATGTTTCGGGTGGTCTATGAGCTGCTGGCCGATCGCGCCGCTGCTCTCGACTTCATCGTGGCGCTCGGCACTCATCCCCCGATGACCGATACCCAGATCAACGAGCGCGTCGGAATCACGGCGGACGAGCGGCGCACCCGGTATCCGAAGGCCCGGTTCTTCAATCACCACTGGAAGGACCCCCAACAGCTGCGCCACGTCGGAACAATACCTGCGGAAGAGGTCGGCCGCATTTCAAACGGGCTGATGTGCGAGCCGGTGCGAGTAACCATCAACAAAATGGTGTTCGATTACGACGTTTTGCTTATCATCGGACCCACTTTCCCTCACGAGGTGGTAGGGTTTTCAGGCGGCAACAAGTACCTGTTTCCAGGCATTGCAGGCCAGGAAATCATCGACATGTTTCACTGGCTGGGCGCCCTGATTACCAATCCTGTCATCATCGGAACCAAGGAAACTCCGGTCCGGCAGGTCGTCGACCGCGCCGCGGCTTTTCTCCCGATGGAACGGCTCTGCCTGAGCCTCGTCGTCAAGGGCGCCGGACTGGCGGGCCTCTTCGTCGGCGCCCCCGAGGAAGCTTTCAGCGCCGCTGCCGATCTCTCCGACAAGCTGCACATCACCTACCTGGATCGTCCTTTCACCAAAGTCCTTTCCTGCGCACCCCGGATGTATGACGACATCTGGACCGGGGGCAAGTGCATGTACAAGCTGGAGCCGGTCGTGGCCGACGGAGGTGAGTTGATCATTTATGCGCCGCACGTGACCGAAGTCTCCATCACTCACGGGGCCATCATCCGCCGCATCGGCTACCACGTCCGCGATTACTTCATCAAGCAGATGAAGAAATTCAAGGATGTTCCGGGCGGCGTGATGGCGCACTCGACTCATGTCAAGGGGATCGGCGCCTTCGAGAACAGTGTTGAGTCGCCCCGGATCAACGTGGTGCTGGCAACGCAGATTCCTGCAGATGTCTGCCGAGAAATCAATCTGGGATACCGCAATCCCGAGTCGATCCAGGTGAGCGACTGGCAGAACCGCGAGGAGGAGGGAATCTTCTACGTTGCCAAGGCCGGGGAGATGCTATATCGGCTCCAGAACGATCCGTTCAGAGCTGTTGCAATGCCGGGAGCGCGACAGTAGGCCGCTCTCAGCTCGTCGAAGCGCCTCACGCGGTTCACGCGAACGGTTTGTCAGCCCCGCCGTTTGTCAGTATCCTTTTGCAATGGCGAAACAAATCGGAGTTGGAGTCGTTGGACTGGGTTGGGTTGCCGGCGCCCACATTGACACGTTCAAGAAAATCCCGGGGGTGCAGGTTGTCGGCGTTTCCTCACGCCGGCCCCTGCAGCCGGGCAGCCTGGAAGCTGCGTACGGCCTTCCTCTGAAGCCGTTCAGCAGCTATGAGGAGATGCTGGCAGATCCATCCGTGGATGTCGTGGACATTTGCACTCCGCATCCCCTTCATGCGGAGCAAGCCATCGCGGCTGCCCGAGCCGGCAAGCATCTGATTATCGAGAAGCCGATTTCCCTGACGTACGAGGATGCTCTTCGCGTGCGCCGCGCGATTCGCGAGAACCGCGTGAAGACCTGCGTCTGCTTCGAATGCCGGTTCAGCGACCATTTTCGGCTCATCAAGTCGTGCATTGAACAGGGGTTGTTCGGCCAGATCCACTACGGGGAGGTCGACTACTACCATGGCATCGGACCGTGGTACGGCCAGTTTGGCTGGAATGTCAGGAAGGACTTCGGGGGCAGCTCATTACTGACGGCGGGTTGCCATGCCTTGGACGGGCTGCTTTTCTTCATGTCCGGGGCGGTTTCCGAAGTGACGAGCCTCGCCACCCGCTCGGCAAGCCCGATCTTCGAGCCGTATGAATATCCGACGACAACGGTGACGATGCTGAAATTCCAGGACGGACGGGTCGCCAAGGTCACCTCCTGCATTGATTGCCTGCAGCCCTATTACTTCCACATTCATTTGGTCGGAAGCGAGGGAAGCCTCCTCGACAATCGGATCTACAGCCACAAGCTGGACGGGATGAACCGGAATCGCTGGAGCACGCTGGAGACGTCGCTTATCGACTCGGGCGATGTCGGCCATCATCCCTATTTGCCGCAGTTTCGCGCTTTTTTCGAGAGCGCCGGGCGGGGTGAAGACATGCCTCGAACCAACTTCGACGTCGCCTTCGAAACACATCGCGTGGTTTTCGCAGCAGATCGATCAGCCGCCGAAGCCCGGCCCGTCCGCCTCGAAGAGCTATCCCTGGAGGACTGACTGAGTGGTCGTTTTCATAAATACGATGACGTGTTGATGTGTTTGAGCTTTTCGGACTGGACTACTCAACGCCTTTTGCCAGATTCTTGCGGATAAGGGCAATCCTCTGCTGCACACAGGCGTACGATCGGCCCCCGTCGGGCGGCGTGTTCAGGACGTAATCGAGCAGCCGGTCGACCGTGCTGGTGGCGACATGCATCCGGGTATCGGATGAACCGTAGTAGATGAAGACCTCTCCGTTCGGGCGCGCGACCCAGCCGTTGCTGAACGTGACATTAGACACGTCGCCCACTCTTTCCTCGCCCTCAGGGGCAAGGAAGTAGCCCCCCGGCTGGTGAATGATCTCCCAGGGTTTGTTCAGGCGCGTCAAAAACAGGTAAAGGACGTACCGCAGACCGGCGGCCGTGTTGCGGACTCCGTGCGCGAGCTGAAGCCACCCGCGGCCCGTCTTGATCGGGGCCGGCCCCAGGCCGTTTTTCATCTCTTTTATGGTGTGATAGACCCGCGGATCGATGATGCGCTCGTCCTCGATCACGGCATGTTCCATGCTGGCCGCCAATCCCCAGCCGATACCCCCGCCGCTGCCCGCCTGGATGAACTCGTCCTGCGGCCGCGTGTAAAAGCCGTATTTCCCGTCGACGAACTCGGGATGAAGAACGACGTTGCGCTGCTGGGGCGACCCGGTCTTCAGATCATCCAGACGTTCCCAGGACAGAAGATCGTGCGTGCGCGCGATGCCGCACTGGGCGACGGCGGAGGAGGTGTCCCATGCCGGCGCCTTCGGGTCTTTCCGCTCGGTGCAAAACAGACCGTAGATCCATCCGTCCTCGTGCTGGACGACCCGCATGTCGTACACATTAGTGTCGGGATCACTGGTTTCGGGAATCAGGATCGGATAATCCCAGAACCGGAACTGATCCACGCCTGTCCGGCTTTCCGCCACGGCAAAAAACGACTTGCGGTCCCAGCCTTCGACCCTCACCACCAGCAGGATGCGGCCATTGAGCTCGATGGCGCCTGAATTGAAGGCGGCGTTGACGCCCATTCTCTGCAGCATGAACGGATTGGTCTCGGGATCGAAGTCGTACCGCCAGGCCAGGGGAGTATGATCGGCCGTCACGACGGGAAACAAATAGCGATCATAGATGCCGGTGCCATCCTCGACCTTTATGTTTTTCCGGTTGATGAGCTCGCCATGGCGCTTGAGAAGCATTTCGAGTCTGGGATGCATCTATAACCTCCGTGCTCGAAGAAGTGAGGCGCGCAGCGCACGGCCAGGGACGCGGCCGAGAGCGGTGGCCCCGCGCGCGGGTCGCGTGCGCGGCGGCTTTGCCGGCTCGCGGGGCGCCGGGATGGGCTCACTCGCCTGCCTTTTCCAGCTCCGACAATCTCGAAATCGCTTCCAGGCAGGCGCGAGAGTTGTGGTAGGGCCCCTTCCACGCGTCGACCTTGTACTGCTCGCCGTCCGGGATTCCTTCGCGTGACACCTTCCAGAACCACTCGCCGCATCGCCGGTCGACAATATAGCCTTCGATGAACTGCCAGGAAGCGACGGCAGCGTCCAGGAAGGGCCGCTCCCGCGTCAACTGATAGGCGTTTAAAAAGCCCACGAGAGCTTCGGCCTGGGGCCACCAGTGTTTGGAGTCATCGATAACCTCGCCCTTTTCCACTTCGTAGAGCAAGCCTCCGTCGACATCAAGACCGTCCTCCATAACGGACATCGCCATCATCCGCGCCGTCTGCCTGACCGAGGCGATCATCGCC
Source organism: Acidobacteriota bacterium (assembly GCA_041946865.1). Lineage (GTDB taxonomy): Bacteria > Acidobacteriota > UBA6911 > RPQK01 > RPQK01 > RPQK01. The sequence goes on from JBHGBF010000122.1 coordinate 13,621, forward strand.
GGATCGCCGAGAACACCGGCCGCCTCACACAGAAGCCAGCTCGCTTCTATATCGTGGCCAAACGAGATCTTCTCCGAGCGTGACTCCCAGTTCTCGCGGAAGAACATGCGCAGGTGCCAGTTCGCCGTATTGACGATGTGGTCGAGGAAGATCTTGAGCAAATCGGAGAGCCTGCGCGCCAGGAGGGGGTCGTTCCAGGCGCGAAACAGATTGGCGTACGCCTCGAGCAGGTGCAGGTGAGTGTTCATCGACTTCTTTTCATCCATGTCGACATCACTCAGCCGTTGGTCCGCTGCCGACAACCAGTCCTTCTCGAAGGTCTCGAAGTATCCGCCGTACTTCGGGTCCCGCGTCTTTTCCTCGATCAGGGCAAAGAGCGCCTTGGCTCTCTCCAGTGAGCTGCGGTGCTTGAAGACCGTTCCGTACTCGCTTAACGCGTAGAGGGTGAAGGCCTGCCCGTAAGTCTTCTTCCTGGTATCGACCGGCCGGCCTTTGAAGTCGACCATCCAGTACGTCCCCCCCGCGTCCGGGTCCCAGAACTTGTCGATCAGATAGTCATAGGCCCGGCTGGCCATGTCGCGGCAGGCGGGATCCCGGTACCGAGCAAACAACCGCGAGAACGTCCAAAGGATCCGGGTCGTGAGGATGAGACCCTTGTCGGCTTCCCGCTCTACGTCGAGGTCGTTCGACATCCTTCCCCAGAAGCCACCGTTTTCCTTGTCGATAGTCCGTTCAAGCCAGAAGGGAATGATGTTACCGCGCAGTTCCTGTTCGACGCTTGCCCGAAAGCGGGCCAATTCGCCGGTATTATGCATATGGTGAGCGGGATTGTAAGCGTCTCTCGGGGAATCGGTCAAGCGGCGGACGTTCCGCTCGAGGAAATCCCCGACACGCACGTCATTCGCTCGTAAGTGGTTGATACCAACAAGCCGGGATCCAGGTCTGGAGCCGTATGAGGGGAGACTTTCAGGTACGTCTTTGAAATGGTATCCGTCGGTGGCGGCCTGTTGCGAAGACTACAACAGGATGTTATGCTCGAATCATGGCCACGACGGTAACACTGAATTCCGACTTGATCGAGGAGGTCGAATAGGCGCCCTCTTCCACGAGCACTTCGAGAACCTTGATCCTGGCCTTCAGCCGATAGCTTTGTGCGAGCGATGTGTTTGTCACAGTTCAAACACGTCCCCGGGTTTGTAATCGGGCTTGAGATCCCAATGCCACGCGTTTCCCTGCCAGACTCGTCGCGCACCTAACCTCGCCAGGCGGTCCTTGAGGTCTCTCAGTTGCCTTGTCATGAATCGATCAGTGTCGTACAGCAACAGAGCGTCTTCAGTCATGTCGAAGAACAAAGGATCCCTTGTTCCACCTCTTCCGGGGTCTTAATTACCGGCGAAAGCACCACATCTGTCCCCTGCAGATCGCGTCCCTCACCCTGGATTCCACGGCAAAGAACTCGCGAACTCGTCGCACCCTTCCTTGGGGCAAACCGGCGACGACGAGGAGCAAATCGATATCCGAGTCCGGATTCGGCGTGCCGCGACCAACCGAGCCGAACACCAGGAGGGAGATCAGCCGTTCACCGTACACCTCCCGGCACGCCTTGGCTAACTTGTCGAGCAGAACGTCGAAATCCAGGATAGGCGAGCGGCGCATGACTGGCGCAAATATATGTCGGGGCGCGAAACGGTTGCAACCGGCGGCGCGTAAAGGCTTGGCTCTCCTCGGGTAACGGGGGCCGGTAACGGGGGCCGTGTCTAGAGTTTTACTTTTTTAGGCGCTTAGCGCCTCGGTTTGTCAAAAAAGTTGTCGATGATGTTTTTCGGCCCGAGATCCAATCCAATTTGCCATTTGCCATTTGCCATTTTCCATTTGTTCGCGAACCCAGG
>JBHGBF010000123.1:0-15452 GCA_041946865.1 Acidobacteriota bacterium
AAAGCACCGGCCTCTCTCCTCGTTGCTGCCGCACTCCGAACAAAAAACTGAGGGGTTACGCTACAAGCTGGCCAATCAACTCGAGCAAGTCATTCAACTCTTCTTTGGATTCGATCTTTACCAGGCGGGGACGGTAACCGCGGACCCCTGGGTGTTCGTTGAAGTACTTCGTCAGATGTTTCCTCATGAGGATTGACGCGAGCGGCTGCCCGTAGTAATCCTCCATGAGCTGAAAATGGTACCTGACGGTGCGGATCTTCTCGGAAAGGGGAACGGCGCCGCGTTCTCTGCGCTGGAACAGCCAGGGGTTACCGATGGCCCCTCGTCCGACCATGACGGCGGCGCAGCCTGTCGTTTCCTTCATCTTCTCCGCGTCCCGAACCGACTGCACATCGCCGTTTCCCAGGACCGGTATTCTCGCCGCCTGCACGATTTCTGCAATGGCGTCCCAGTCGGCCTGGCCGGAGTAACCCTGTTCGCGGGTCCTTGCATGAACCGCGACCATCGCGGCCCCGTGGTCTTGCATGGCAGCAAGGATCTCGAGGTAGTTGCGGGTATTCTGATCCCATCCCAGACGGATTTTCCCCGTCACCGGAAGTGCAACCGCCTTCGTCAGGCGGTCGAATATCCGGGCGATCTTCGCGGGTTCTTTCAGCAGAGCGGCGCCGGCGCCGCGGCCGGCTATCTTGGGCACTGAGCATCCCATGTTCACGTCGATGACGTCAGGCTCAAGCTCAGCCACTCGGAGGCCCGCTTCCACAAGACGGTTTTCGTCCCCGTCAAAGATCTGGATTATGACCGGGCGCTCCCAGGGGAGGAAGGTGAGCGCGCGTTTCCAGTGCAAGCCTGCGCCGCGCACGATCTCCTTGGCCGAAACGAATTCCGTGTAGCTCAAGGCAGACCCGAAGCGTCGGCACAGGGATCGAAAAGGGAGGTCGGAGTATCCGGACATGGGCGCCAGCACCAGATCGCCGTAAACAGGGGTGGCGCCTATAAAAAACTGGGGTGAGGGTCCGGAGAGGCCTTCCACAGGCACCCAGTTTAGGCAATCGAGCAACGGCCTGGCAACTTGCCGCCGGCCCCAAGGCCGCAAAAACGCCCCGGGAACCTGCCTTTTGCGGACCGTCAGCGGACGGGCAGTGCCTCGGGAAGGATGAAGGATGAAGCGTCTCCCCACGCACCCGACGCGCTCCCCGTCCGCTGACGGTCCGCAAAAGACGCTGCGCTTGCGGCTCTGTTGGGTCTCGCTTCATCCTTCATCCTTCATCCTTTCTAGCTCCTGTCACCCTTGTCACCCTGCTTTTCTTCATCCTTCATCCTTCATCCTTCCCTTCGTCCCTTCGTCCCTTCATGCCGAGAAACAGATTTTGATGCCGTTTCAGCACCAGGATGTTTATAATGGGGTTCAGGGTTGCAGGCAGGAGGCGCAGGGTAGTCGGCTCCGCCTTCTTCCGGCGCGCTGCCGGCTCAACACGCCTTCTGAATGCCGCCAGAAAGAGAGGCAAACCATGACAATAGCCACGATTATCGGGGCGGTAATTCTCGTCGCGGCGGTTCTCTACTGGCTTGTCCGGGCAGAAAAAGAAGAAGCCCACCACCTGGATAAACTGCACATATCGCCGACAGAGAAGGACAAGGTCTAGCTCTGACCGTCTGCCGGCGTCTTTCTGATTTTGAGCGCGGTGCCACGGAGGTGGCAAGGGAGGAGTGTCACCTTCACCCTGGGGTGGCCTCTGCCCGTTTGACTTCCTCGTCCGGTTTGCAGTCTAAACAGCCAAAGATCCCCCCTGTTTGTTCATCCATTCCACGCCTCCGGCGTGGACAACTTTTTTTCAACACCCTCGGAGCGGACGGATTTCCCTTCACTGCAAGCAACTCTATGCATGCATGACAAAATGCGGAAAATCAGTAATTTGTCCGCGTTGACAGGGGTTTCCGGGGCCTGCACGTAAAAATAAACCGAAAAGGTTGACGAACTTGACAATCCCCGAGGCGCGCGCCAGAATGATGGGCCGGTGATAGCGGATTACCGTGGTGCAAACATTTATGAGTTCTCCTCGTCTGGTTCTTCCATCCAAGTCTGTGGATTTTGCGGATCACACTCTCACGACCTGTACGTTCTGCGGAGTTGGTTGCGGGATTTACCTCGAGACTTCTGAAGGTCTCATTACCGGCGCTTATCCAAGCATGACTCATCCGGCTAATCAGGGCCGGATCTGCGTGCGCGGCTGGCACGTGCATGAGGTGTCCAGTTCTCCGGATCGGCTCACGCAGCCGATGATGAAAAAGGACGGCGAGTTCATTCCGGTTCGCTGGGAACAGGCTCTGGATTACGTGAGCACGCGCCTGCGGATGATTCGGAAGGAAAACGGGCCTGACTCGATTGGCTTTCTCAACTCCCCGCGTTGCTCCAATGAGGAGAGTTACCTTCTGCAAAAGTTTGCCCGCACCGTCATCGGCACGAACAACGTCGACCGGGGAGGTTCTCTACACCGTGTCAACACCATCGACGTTCTGCAGGAGATGGTGGGCATCCCGGCGGCGACAAGCTCGATCGACGAGTTGGATGAGACCGAGCTGATCGTGGTGGACGGGATCGACCTGGGACGCCAGCTGCCCACTATCGGGGGCCGTGTGTTACGGGCCAAGCTGGCCGGCGCCAAATTGATGGTCATCGGCAGTCGAAGCCATCGGGTGGCCTTGCACGCCGACCTGTTCCTGCGGATCAAGCCAGACACCGATCTTCTGCTTTACGGGGCCATGGCCAAAATCATCGTTGACCGGGGCCTGATGAACTTGAAGTTTATCCGCCGGCACTGCGGCGGCTTTGAGGAATGGCTGGACAGGATTCAGGAGTTCGACGTGTTGTGGGCGGCCGAACACTGCGGGGTCGACCCGGAGCTGATTGAACAGGCCGCTATGGCCTACGCCAAGGCTTCCTCCGCCATGATTCTTTACTCGACCGGCGTGGAAGCGCGCGGCAAAGGCGCCGTGCAGGCCCTGGTGAGTCTCTGCCTGCTGTGCGGAAACATCGGCCGGCCAGGTGCGGGATTGATGCCGCTGGCCGAATACAACAACCTGCAGGGCGGATGCGACATGGGCATGTTGCCGGACCGGCTGCCTGCCTATCGGCGCGTGAACAAGGCCGAGGAGCGCAAGGACCTGGAGGAGCTTTGGGGGAGGCAGCTTCCGGCCAAGCCGGGGCTGGACATCTGGTCGATGTTCTCGACGCAGAGCCCAATCCGGGCGCTGTGGATTGACCGGCTGAATCCGATCGTGACGGTGGCTTTGGCTGAGGCCGAAGACAGGCTCCAAAAGCTCGACCTGCTGGTCGTCCAGCACCTGTTCATGACGGAGACCGCCAGGCTGGCGGATGTGGTCCTCCCGATCGTAGCTTTTGGAGAGGAGCGCGTGACGTTCACAAGCACCGAGCGGCGGATACAGGTGGCCGAGAAGGCCATAGAACCTCCCGACGGGCCGATTCCGGCCTGGGAACAGATCCAGGCGGTGGCGAACCGGCTGGGCGCCAACTGGAACTACCAGACGGCTGCCGATGTCATGGACGAAATCGGGCGCGCCGTCCCGTTTTACTCCGGCGCCAGCTACGAGAACTTGTGGCGCGAGTATGGCCGCCAGTGGCCGTGCACCAAAGACAAGCCGCTTGGCACGCGATTCTTGTTCGAAGACGGATTGCCGGAGGCCGGCTTCCGGTTTATTCCCCCGGAGCGCCCGGAAGGCCTGGCCAGGCTGTCGGCGCAGTATCCCTTTGTGCTCGCGATCGGCTACTCGCTTTATTACTGGCACCGGAACATCCTCGTCCGGCACAGCGAGACGCTGCGCCGGGAATACGGCATACTGCTCCTCGATTACCCGAACGGCTTCGTTGAGATCAATACCGAGGATGCCCACCGCCTGGGCCTCCGAGACGGGGCTGAAATACGGCTGGTAGCGAAGACGGGATCAGTCGTTACGACTGCCCGCGTCACCGACGAAGTCCGGCCCGGGACCGTCTTTCTGCCCTACTTCCAGACGGACATCGCCAAGAAAATGCAGTGGGATGAAGCCGCGAAGGCGCGGACCGGGAATTCCCGGATTTTCGTCCGCGTCGAGAAAGTCTGATTATGCGCGCGAGAATCATCGACAAGAAGGACCTGATTGCCCTGGTCGATCTGCTCCGCCAGGAGTACGAGGTGGTTGCGCCTTTTTACGGCAGGGGACGGGATACCTACTTCGAAGTGGTCACCGACCAGAACAAGGAGCACCTCGAGTTGCACCTTCCCAATCCTTACCATCCGCCCAAGAAGTACGTCTTGCCCCAGATTCAACGGATGATGCGGATGAGCTTCAATGGAAGGGTGCGGATCGAACCGACTTACGAGGAAAGGAAGAGAGCGATCTTTGGGATCCGGTCGTGTGATGTGGCCGGCATTCATCATCTGGACCGGATCTATCTGGGTGGCAGCTACAAGGACGTCTACTACCAACGTTTCCGCAGGAATCTCTTTCTGGTCAACGTCGTCTGTACGCAGCCGGGTGTCGATATCGACGAGGATTGCTTCTGCGTGTGCGCGGACACGGGGCCTGCCGCCGGCTCGAACTTCGACCTGCAGCTGATGGACCTGGGTGACGTGATTCTGGTGCTGGCAGGGACCGAGAAAGGTGAGCAGCTGTTTTCCAGCCCGTTGTTTGGAAAAGCAAATCCGGCGCATGTCCAAAAACGGCAGGAGATGTTGCGCGAGGTCCGGACGAAATTTGCTTCCGCGACCAGCTGGTACACCGCGGCCGTCCGGTACATCAGCCTGGGACAGGTTCCCGAGGAAGTCTGGGAGGAGGTCGGCAACCGGTGTCTGGAATGCGGCGGCTGCAGTTATGTCTGTCCGACCTGCAACTGCTTCACGGTGACGGACCGGAAAGCCGGCGAAGGCGAGGTCGAGAGGATGCGGCTGTGGGATTCATGCGCCCTGAGCGGTTTTACCCGCATGGCGGGCGGGCACAATCCCCGCAAGGCCGTCCACGACCGGCGGAACCGCCGGTTCTTCCGCAAGCTGGCCCATTACAACATCCAGCGTGAGTTGTCGGTGGCCTGCATTGGCTGCGGGCGTTGTGTCAACGTTTGCCACGGAGACGTAGGCATGCCGAGTGTGGTCGAGATAATACGCAGATCGTGCGCGGAGAAGCAGGAGAAATGAGCGAGACGGTCGAAAACGTCTATTTGCCGAAAACCGCCATCCTGGAGCGGGTAGTCGACGAGATAGAGGACGTGAAGACTTTCTTCTGGCGTTTTGAGGACGAGCAGGAACAGGAGTCTTTTAGGAAATTCATGCCCGGCCAGTTTGCCCAGGTGTCGATCTTCGGCGCCGGGGAATTCCCGGCATCGCTTCCGCCGAGCCCGACCGAGAAGGAAGTCTTTTTTACCATCCGGAAGGTCGGAACGGTCACGGCGGCGATGCACGCCATGAAGCCGGGCGATCGCTTCGCGGTCCGCGGCCCTTACGGGAACGGCTTCCCGATGGAGCAGTATTACGGGCAGAACCTGGTGTTTGTGGCGGGCGGGATCGGGCTGATTCCCCTGCGCTCCTGCATCGTTTACGCGCTCCATAATCGGGAGCGCTACCAGAGAGTTCAGGTCTTCTACGGCGCCCGGACGCCGAAAGATCTGATGTACGTCGACCTTCTGAAGGAATGGGAGAGAAGCGCGGGGTTCGAGTGCCACCTGACGGTGGATCGAAAAGACGCCTCCTGGCACGGCAACGTGGGCGTGGTCGGCTCGCTGTTCCAAAAGTCCGGAGTCGAGCTGCCGGTCGAAAACACCACGGTGTTTGTCTGCGGGCCTCCGGTGATGTTCCGGTTCGTCCTGAAGGATCTGAAGTCCATGGGGTTCCAGGACCGGCAGATGGTTTCAACCTTGGAACGTTACATGAAGTGCGGAGTCGGCAAATGCGGACACTGCTGCATCGGCGTGGCTTACGTCTGCGTTGATGGCCCGGTTTTCAATCTCGAACAGATCAAGAAGTTGGGTGAGGAGATTTGAGCTCCGATCTGCGTGCTGACCTGGTTTCCAAGCTGGCGGGCCGAACTTGTGTCATAGGGATCGGCGACAGCCGGTGGGGAGATGACGGCTTGGGTGTGGAGCTGGCTCAATCCCTCGAGGACGCCGGCTGTCCGAACGTGGTTCTGGCCGGCAGCACGCCGGAGAGCTGGATCGACTGGATCCGCAAAGGAGGTTTCGAGAACGTTCTCCTTCTCGACGCCACGGATTTCCCCGGCGAGCCGGGTTCAGTCGTGTTTTTGGAATCGGCGCAGCTCGAGAGCCGATACCCGCAAGTCTCGACCCATAAGCTGACACTCGGCACACTGGCCCGGCTGATTGAGGACCAGGCGCCGACGCGCGTCTGGTGCCTGGGCGTCAAGCCTGCGTCGCTGGCGGCCGGAAGCGGGTTGTCAGCGCCGGTCAGGACGACCTTGGGGCTGCTGAAGGAATTGTTGCTTGAAGTGTTGATTGAAAAGTAGACAGGAAGGAACCCGTTAGAATGAGCCCGAATTTGGCATTTGCGTATGCACTGGCAATTTGTCTGGCCGGCGCCCTGGTCACCCTGCTCTTGTCCCGCTGGAAGGGGATTGCCGGGTGGGCCGCTTTTGCCGCGGTCCTTTCGTCTAGCGCGCTGGTCATTCAGTCTGGTGTCAGTGTCTTACGGCAAGGGGAGGCGGCACGCGCGGTTCTGTTTGCCTTACCCGGACTGGGCCCTTGCCGCATCCTCATCGATGGACTCGGTGCAGTGTTCCTTCTGCTGATCTCTGTGATTGCTGTCCTGTCCTCGCTCTATTCCGTCAGATACATGACTCATTACACGGAGTACGGGGTAGGGCGCTTTTACCCGTACTTTCTTCTTTTTATCGGAGGCATGTACGGGATCGTCGCGGTCACGGACCTGATGCTCTATTTCTGCGCGTTCTGGCAACTGATGACGCTGCCCTCGTTTGCGCTGGTCCGATACGAGTTCAAAAAGCAGGAGAACGTGCGAGCGGCCAACCGCTATCTGCTCATGATGGAGATTTCGTGCGCGCTGGTGATGGCGGGTGCGGTTCTACTGGGTTCGGACCGGTTTCAGCCGGGTGAGCTTGGCGCGTATGACTTTGAGGTTCTGGGCAGGAACTTTTCCGTGATGCTCTCGGCTGACGCCTTTACGGCAGGAGCGGCCCTGCTGCTGTTCCTGGTCGGGTTTGGGATCAAAGCCGGAATGTGGCCGTTCGGTCAGTTGTGGCTGCCGGCGGCGCACCCGGCCGCGCCCTCCCCGGTCAGTGCGCTACTCTCGGGTGTGATGATCAAAACCGGCGTGTACGGCCTGCTGCGCTGTTTCCTCTGGTTGGTTCCGCCGGCCGTTGTGGCCTCCTACCCGGCGGGCGCCTGGGGTCTGATTATCGCCATACTGGGCACAGCGACACTGTTTTTCGGCACTATCCAGGCACTCAAGCAGGAGCAGTCGAAACGACTTCTAGCCTTTCACAGCATCGGGCAGGTCGGCTACATCCTCCTGGGACTGGGCGCCTGCCTGGCCTTGCTACCGGCCGCGGGCACAGAGACCTATCGCGTGCTGGCCGCGATGGCCTTGGCCGGCGCTCTCTTTCATACCGTCAACCACGGACTTTTCAAGAGCCTCCTGTTCCTGAATGCCGGTTCGATTCTGTACACGACCGGGACCCAGAACCTGAACCGGATCGGGGGGCTGATGAAGTACATGCCGATCACGGGCCTGATGACTCTGATCGCGTCCTTCTCGATTGCCGGGGTGCCCCTGTTCAACGGATTCGCCAGCAAGTGGACGATCTATGTTTCGACCGTACTGGGCAGCTCTCATGCGCGGTATCTGGCAGTGCTCGCCTTGTTCGCCATTGTCACGAGCGGCCTGACCCTGGCGTCTTTCATCAAGTTCTTCGGGACTTCTTTCCTCTCCCGGACAAGCCTGCTGGTCAAGCAACGCCTGGAGAAGCAGAAGGGGTTCGAGGTTGGATGGACGATGCTCGTTCCGCAACTGGCGCTTGGCGCCTGCTGCGTGTTTTTCGGCCTTTTCCCGCAGTCGGCGCTGCGGCTTTTCAAGGCTGGGCTGCAGGCCAGCGATCCAGGGCTCGGGACCAGCCTCGCAGAGGCGGTGCCGGCCGCGGGCCCACTTGGCATAGCAGGACCGGGCGGGCAGGCGACTATCATCCCGGTCGCGCTGGGCCTTGTCCTGGTGGCCATGCTGGTTCTGGCGTGGCTCCTGGCTCGATCGGGTGGAAGCCGGCGCCGGAAGGCGGCGCCGTGGCTTTGCGGCTACGCTGTGGAGACGGAGGTCAACCGCTATACGGCGCACGGGCTGTACGGCGAGGTGAAGCGTTATCTCGGCTGGGCTGGAGGGCACCACTCGGAGCCGTAAGCGCCAGCGTCTGTTGCTGCGAGGCGGCCCGGCCCGACGGGCTTCGAACCCGGGCCCGGCTGCTCTGCCAACGCGCTTTGCTCACGGCTCTGAATGGCGCCCGGTCGGTCCGAGGACAGACAGAAAGGTGTTAGACAGATGCCGGCTCGTAATGTTTTGAATCAGATAAAAGAGAAGTTCGAACCCTCGATCCTGAGGGTAGATATGCCGTCAGATAATCGGCTGTATCTCTACGTGACCCCCGGCGTCGTCCTGGACCTTTGCGCTTACGTGTTCCGTGACCTTGATGCGCGCTACGTCATCAGCATCGGTATTGATGATCGTCCTTATTCCGGTCAGTTCACCGTCGCTCACAACTTCGGTTTCGAACGTGAGAAGGTCCTTTGCAGCGTGCTGGTTCATTTGCCCGCCGTTGACCCGGTCATTGACAGCATTTCTCCGATGGTGCCGGCGGCAAACTGGGCGGAGCGCGAATTCCGCGATCTGCTCGGCATTGAACCGCTCGGCTGTCCGTCGATGAAGAGGCTGGTGTTGCCGGACGGTTGGCCTGAAGGGGTGCATCCTTTGAGGAAGGATTTCTCATGGGATTTAAAGCCGCCGAAATTTGACGAAAACAAAGTCTTCGCCTTTGATGACCCGCCGCCCGGTTGCGTGGTCGTCCCGTTCGGCCCCTTCCATCCGACGCTTGACGAGCCGGCCCATTTCCGGCTGTACGTTGAAGGAGAGATCGTCAGAGGCTGCGAGTACCGCGGCTTCATGGTTCACCGGGGCATCGAGAAGCTGGCCGACACGGTCCTGACCTACAACGAGATCCCGATGATGGCCGAAAGGATCTGCGGGATCTGCGGCTGTGTCCACAGCGTCGCATACGCCCAGGCGGTCGAGCAGGCGGCGGCGATCGAGCCGCCGGCCCGGGCGAAGTATATCCGCACGATCATGCTGGAACTGGAGCGGCTCCACAGCCACCTGCTCTGGGTCGGCCTCGCCAACCACATCCTCGGTTTCGACACTCTCTTTATGCAGAGCTTCCGGATGCGCGAGCCGATCATGTGGCTGTGCGAGCGCATCACCGGGAACCGCAAGACCTACGGGCTGTGCGTGATCGGCGGCGTGCGCTGGGACATCACTCCGGAGTTGGCCGGCGACATCAGCCGGGTTCTGGATCAGCTCGAGAAGGAATGGATCGCTGCGGCAAAGGCGGTCCAGGGGGATCGGAATCTCCAGAAGAGGACCAGAGGCGTTGGCATAGCGGACCGCGCTCTCGTGAAAGACATGGGCCTGCTCGGACCGATTGCCCGAGCGGCGGGAGTGGCGCAGGACTGTCGCCGTGACTTCCCCTATGCCGCTTACGACGACCTCGAGTTCAACGTGATCACCCAGTCGGGCGCCGATGTCTGGTCGCGCGTGCTGGTTCGGGTGTTGGAAGTCTTCGAGTCGGTTCGGATCATTCGCCAATGCCTGGAAAAGATGCCCGGCGGGCCGATCCAGCTGAAGCTCGACGACGAATTGCCGCCCGGCCGGATCGGGCTTTCTTCGGTCGAGGCGCCCCGCGGCGAGTCCCACCACTTCGTGGTGACGGGTGAAGAAAACCGCCCGCGCCGATGGCGCGTGCGGGCGCCGACCTACCAGAACTTGCAGGGCATTCCCGCCATGATCAGGGATCAGCAGTTGGCGGACATGACTATTTCTCTCGGCAGCATTGACCCTTGTTTCTCCTGCACCGACCGTCTTGAGGCGATCGATATCCGCTCCGGCGGCGTGCGGGTTTACGAGCAGAAGGAACTGGTGGAGATGTTGAGAGGGAAAGGACGGTAGTGGACAGTATGACTCTGGCCATTTTAAAAGGGGTTGCGAACGTGATCCTGGTGCTGGCGGCGGCCCCCTTCTTTGAAGGGCTGATCCGCAAAGTGACGGCCCGGATTCAATCGCGACAAGGGCCGCCGATCTGGCAGCCCTACCTGGACCTGCTGAAGCTCTTGGGTAAGGAAGACATCGAATCGGGAGAAAGCCCGGCGCTGCAACGCCTCGGCGCCTGTCTCTCGCTGGCGGCAGTTCTCACGCTGGCTTGGTTTGTCCCGATGGGCGCCTCGGCGCCGCTCTCCGATGCGGGTGACGCCATCCTGGTTATCTACCTGCTCACCCTGTGCGGTGTCTCGACGCTTCTCGCCGGCCTGGCCGCGGGTTCCACCTACTCGCTCTTCGGCGTCAGCCGGGAAATGATGACCATGCTGACGCTGGAGCCTTTGCTGGCGGTGGCGATGATCGTGGCCGCGGTCGAGGCCGGCTCTCTTAGTTTGAATTCAGTGCTGGGCGCTTCAGTCTACTCCCTCGAAAGTCTTCCCCTGGCCGGCATTTTGATGCTGCTGGTGCTGCTTTTCTCGCTGCAGGCATTCGTCTGCCGGGTCCCGTTTGACACGGCGGAAGCCGAAACCGAGATCATGGAAGGACCGCTTGTCGAGTATTCCGGTCCAAAGCTGGGCCTGTTCAAGTACGCCCAGATGAGCAAGCTTTTTGTTTATTGCGCTCTGCTGGTGGGGGTCTTCTTCCCCTGGGGAACGAGCTGGCCCTACCCTATTGCCCTGGTCCTTCTGCTGGCAAAAGTGGCTGTCCTGGTTCTTTTGATCACCGTTCTCGGGGCAACGCATGCGCGCTACCGCATCGATCAGGCCATTCGGTACTACGCGGCGCTGATGGTCCTGTCACTGGTGGCGCTGACGTTCGCGCTGGCGGGATTTTAAGGGTTGGAAAAACATGATCAGTAAACTGAGAGAAGCCATCATTTGTCTGAAAGCGGGGAAGGTGACGTTGCCTTACCCGCTTCAGCCGTCGCCGGTCCCCGGCCGGTTCAGAGGACGTCCGGTCTTCCATATCGAACGCTGCATCGGCTGCGGAGGATGCGCCAACAACTGTCCCGCGAGGGAAATCCTCATTTCCGACGCCTGCCAGGAGATCCGGGTGATGAGGTACCTGGGTCATCGCTGCACTTACTGCGGTCGCTGCGCCGATGTCTGCCCTGAGCACGCCATCACCATGAGTGGCGAGTTCGAGACGGCGACGAACGACAAGAAAGACCTGCAGCAGGAGTTGGAGATTTTCATGGGTACGTGCCAGCGCTGCGGCCGCTGCTTTGCCGCGCCCGGGCCCCTTGAGCAGTTGATGATGAAGGGCTATCGCATGGACGATCTTCCCGCCGGTCGATGGATCTACAAGTCCCGGAGTTTTGTGTTCTCGGAAGGCGTACCGGACGTCGAGATTGAGTTGGATTAAGGGATATGCTGAGCAAACTGTGCCAGAAGGCGTTTAAGAAATCGATCTGGGTTTATCACGTCGACAGCGGCGGGTGTAATGGATGCGACATCGAGGTGCTCAATGTCCTGACACCTTATTACGACGTGGAGCGTTTCGGGATCAAGCTGGTCGGTTCACCACGCCACGCCGACGTGATGTTGTGCCAGGGACCGGCGCTCCGAGCCACTGCGAAGGCCCTGGAGCGCGCCTATCAAGCTATGCCTTCGCCGAAGCTCGTGTTTGCCGTGGGATCCTGCGCCTGCGGCGGAGGAATCTGGTACGATAGTTACAGCGTTATAGGGCCCGTCGACAAGGTCATTCCGGTCGATTTTTACGTTCCTGGGTGTCCGCCCCGTCCCGAAGCCATTGTCTACGGAGTGGCTGTCGCTCTCGGCCTGGTTGACAAGAAGGTCGCCCCCGTCAAGTTGAAGCAGCTCGAATTCCCCATTGCCCGGTACCATCCGGAGGATCTCCAATGCGAGGACGGGATGGTTGTTTACCGGAAACTGGATAGAATCTAGAATCTCGAGTGGGGTTATTGCAGGTCGCAGAGCCGAACCCCTTCGATTATTGCAGCGAGGGTGACTGTGACAGCGCGCGGTTCGTTGAAGTACTGACCCCGCTGAGATTTTGCGATGCATGAAATGGGAATTGCGATGAGTCTTTACCGGACTTGTCGCAAGGAAGTCGAAAAATACGGCGCTGGTCACCTCCAGAAAATACGCCTTGCGGTCGGTGAACTCTCGGCGATTGATCCAGAGCTCCTGCGTTTTGCCTGGGAAGCAACCGTAGAAGGCCCGGATGCCGGGTGCGAGTTGGAGATCGACTGGAAACCCGCCGTCCAGCTATGCCCGAGTTGCCGGGCAATCAAGCCACGTCCCGATGATTCGTGGCTGATGATTTGTCCGGATTGTGGCAGCCCGCTGCGCGTCGAAGGGGGCTACGAGCTCGATCTGCTGCAAATTACCTACATTTCAGACTGCGAAAGCCGGGAGGTGGCGCCATGAACCAGATCGAGGTCAACCGGCGTCTGTTGAGCGAGAACGACCAGGCGGCCGAGTTGCTGCGCGAGAAGTTCGGCCGCGAGGGAACTCTGGTCGTCAATCTCATCTCGTCCCCAGGATCGGGGAAGACTACCCTTTTGGAAGCGACCGTGGCAGCGATGTCGGTAACCCATCGGCTGGCGGCCATTGAAGGAGACATCGCCACCGAGCGGGATGCCGACCGGCTCCGGCGACTTGGTATTCCGGCCCGGCAGATCGTAACCGGCGGCGCCTGTCACCTGGATGCCCGCCTGGTCCGAGGCGAGCTTGAGAAAGGCGGCTTAGGGACTCCCGATATCCTGTTTATCGAGAACGTCGGGAACCTTGTCTGCCCGACCTCATACGACTTGGGCGAGGATTTCAAGGTCGTGCTCCTGTCGGTTGCGGAGGGGGACGACAAGCCGTTTAAATATCCCGGCATTTTCTCCCGCGCGGCCGTCGCCATTATATCCAAGGTCGATCTTCTCCCTCATGTCGAGTTTGACTTGGAGGCGGTGCGGGCTCAAGTCCGCACGCTCAGTCCCAAGGCCCGGTTCCTCCTGACCTCGGCCCGCAGCGGGCAGGGTATAGACGAGTGGTGCCGCCTGCTTGCAGAGAAGCTCGACGAGAAGAGACAGGCGGGGCACGTTTGACCGGGAATCCGGCCTCTGCATCGGACCGATCCGGCCCCGATCAGACGCGTGCCGGAAGACTAAGGTACTGCAGGCAAAGCGATAGACAGGTCCTGACATCGAGATCGGTGTCCAGGCGCAGCGCGGGGAACGGCAAGGCCTCCTGACGTGCTTTGATTTCCAGGTAAAGCTCGTAGTTTCGATTTGCGGCGGGGTGGCGGCCCGCCCGCACGTCTGATTCGATCCTCTTTCGTGCTGTCTCGTCGGAACAGATGCAATGGATTACGGACAGTGGTTCCTTCAAACGTCCAGCCAGCTTCTTCACTCGCTCGAGGTCAGCCGCTCGTGAGAAGGTGCGTCCGTCGAGGATGACGCAGTCACCCCTCGAGCAGGTCAGCGTCTCCTCGGCCAAGCGCAGCATTTCGTCGAAACAGATCGCGTCCTGCGCCTGGGAGTAATCGATCGTGGCGCCGGAGAACAGCTTCAGCCGGATCTCATCTTTGTTGATCACCCAGCCGGGTAACAATCGAGCCAGACCTTGCGCCATAGTGCTTTTGCCGGAACCTGGCAGACCGGCCATCGCCAGAATCATCGTCAATCAGAGTAGCACAAGCCCTCCGGGCCGCGCACCCGGCCGGCGAGGCTTGAAAGCGCGGTCCCCGCCGCTTGTGCGGCTTTGAGACCCGCGCTGCGTTCTTGATCTGTCGCTCGTTAAAACACCACCCGATCAGCCAGCAGAAAATTCGCCAGGGAGCAACACGCGATGGCCGCGAGATTGGTGGGCACCACGCCCAGATGAAGCCGATCCACCAGAAGCGGCATCAGCGCCAGGTTGCCCACCAGGGACACCAGGCCGGTCGCCAGATTGAAGCGGATCAGTCGCTGAATCCGTCGGATGCCCCGCCGGTCGCCCCAGGTCCATCGCTCGTGCCAGAGGAAGTTGTGCACGATCGCCAGTTCAACGGCCGTGAACGTGGCCGGCAGGTAATGCATGCCGGCGACCGCCGTCAGGAACCACAGCGCGGCGAGTTGAACCGCTATTCCGACTGCCCCGACCGTGTTGAAACGAAACCATCGGATCCACCCGCCTGCTCTCATACCCGCCTGCCCTGGCGAGGTTCCAGCCTGTATAGCCGGGCCGTGTTCGATATCGCCGAGGCCACAAACATCATGACCATCCCGGCCGCGGCTATCGCGCCTCCTACGTCGTAGAGCAGGTAACGGCGTCCGCCGAGCGTGGCGGTGGGGTGAAAGAGCAGGACCAGGTTCCCGGTGGCCAGCAGAAGCCGGGCCTCGGTCGGGCTGAACTTCCAGAAAGAAAGCCGGAAGGTCCCGAGAGCGTGAGTGGCCAGGTACGTGTTGATCGAGAGCATGAAAAAGGCGATCAGCAGCGCCAGCGCAATTCCGGCGCTCATGTACGGCGAGCCCGCCAACCCCAGAACCAGCATCAGGCTGCCGGCCGTGTCCGTTACATGATCGACGTAAAAGCCGTACCGGGGCCTGAGATGATTCCGGTATCGCGCCAGGGTTCCATCCAGGCTGTCGCCAAACCAGTTCAGAAAAAGGCAGGCATTCACAGCGTGCAGCCAGCCCGGGCTCCAGTTGGTCAGGCCATAGGCGACGCCCGCGCCCCCGAAGGCGAGAAAACCGAGCACCGTCAAGTGATCCGAATTGACCCAGACCGGCATCCGCCTGGCCAGCCAGGCCAGCACCCGGCGTTCGACCGGAGCTGCAAGGCTTGTCTGCTCGCGTCTGGAGTCCTGAAACGTTCCGTTCATTGTTTCTCCTCGCGGATCCGGAGAGCAAACGGCGGGCCGGTTCGCTGGAAGAAGGAGAAACACCCGACAGGAGAAGAGCTTAGCCGCGTCGAAGCGTGACTGACGAGTAAGCCGCAGCTCGGATTCTGCAAGAATCCGCTGCGGGCGTTGATCAAGAAGGTGTCACCTTCTCCTGGACTTTCGCGAAAGTATACAGATGAATCAACAGGAACCGCCGCTGTGTGGCTGTACCACGCTGAAAGCGTGAAGCATGACAGCCAGAGTAGCGCTTTTCAGCTACCCTGGGTAATTTGGTGTGTACGCCCGTTCCCTGAAGGGGAA
>JBHGBF010000124.1:0-15443 GCA_041946865.1 Acidobacteriota bacterium
CTCCTCCCACCGGGATGATGAGCTTCCCGTTCTCAGCCAATTGATTCAACAAGGGCTGGAAAATTCGTTCTGCCGCGGCGGTAACGAGAATTGCCGCAAAAGGAGCTCTCTCCGGCCAGCCCTGGTAACCGTCACCGGCGCGCACGTAAACATTTTTTGTAATTCAACCGCTCGAGATCAGCGTTCAGCCAAAACGAAGACAGCGTGTGAGTCGTGCCAGCGGTTGTTTCAAAGAAAGTGGACAGGTGTCAGTCATCATCTGATCAAAGGGCCGTTTTGCTTCTGACGTTTGGTCAATCGCCATTGAAAGTTGTCACTGTCGTCATGTAGAGTGTTGCTGTTTGTCTGCCGCTTCAGGTGGAGTTGAATTCGATCAACGTTCAGGAGGAAGGACGACTTATGGATGCCAATGAGGTTGTGAAGTGGATCAAGGATCGTGAGATTCAAGTTGTGGACCTGCGTTTTGTTGACTTGCCGGGACTCTGGCAGCATTTCACGGTCAACAGCAACGAGGTGACCGAAGAGAGTTTCATTGAGGGCTTCGGGTTCGACGGTTCAAGCATCCGGGGATTCCAGCAGATCCAGGAAAGCGACATGCTGCTGTTCCCCGATCCGAACTCGGGGTTTGAGGACCCGTTTACGCAGGCGCGCACCTTGAACCTGATCTGTAACGTCGGCGATCCGGTTACGGGCGAGCCGTACAGCCGCGATCCCCGCTTCATCGCCCAGAAGGCCGAGAAGTACCTCATCTCCACGGGCGTGGCCGATACCGCGTATTTCGGCCCGGAACCGGAATTCTTCATCCTGGACGAGGTCCGTTTCGACCAGACCTACAACAAGGGCTACTACTACCTGGATTCTGCAGAAGGCTTTTGGAACAGTGGCCGGGAAGAGGACCCGAATCTAGGCTACAAGCCTCGCTACAAGGAGGGATATTTCCCGGTTGCGCCGATGGACAGCCTGCAGGACATCCGCACGGAAATGATGCTGACCTTGCAGGAAATCGGCATTGCCGTCGAAGTCCATCACCATGAGGTCGCCACGGCCGGCCAGTGCGAAATCGACATGCGTTTTGACACGCTGGTCACCATGGGAGACAAGCTCCTGAAGTTCAAGTACGTGATCAAGAACGTGGCGCGCCGGCACAACAAAACGGTGACGCTGATGCCAAAGCCCATCTTCATGGACAACGGGTCGGGCATGCATGTTCACCAAAGCCTGTGGAAGAACGGCAAGAACACCTTTTATCAGGCCGGGACGTACGCCGATCTGAGCAAAGAGGCGGTCTATTACATCGGCGGTTTGCTCAAGCATGCTCCCGCCCTGCTGGCCATCTGCGCGCCGACAACGAACTCCTACCGGCGGCTGGTGCCTGGTTATGAGGCCCCGATCAACCTGATTTATTCCCAGCGGAACCGCAGCGCCTGCATCCGCATCCCGGCTTATTCGCGAAGTGAAAAGGCCAAGCGGCTGGAATTCCGCTCGCCCGACCCGTCTGCCAACGGCTACCTCGCCTTTGCGGCGATGTTGATGGCCGGGTTGGACGGTATTCAGAACAAGATCATGCCGCCGGATCCGATGGACAAGGACCTGTACGACCTGGAGCCCGAAGACAAGGCCAAGGTGAAATCCACGCCCGGGAGCCTGGAAGAAGTGCTCGATGCGCTTGAAAAGGATCACGATTTCCTTCTGAAGGGAGACGTATTCACACCGGACGTGATCGAAACGTGGATCAATTACAAGCGGGCTCGTGAAGTCGATGCGATTCGCTTGCGCCCGCATCCTTACGAATTCGCCCTTTATTTCGACATCTGATTACGGGCGGGTTTCGAACAGAATCGGCTCAGACAGCGACGGGGCAGCGGCCGGCGATTTCGGCCAGCCGCTCCCGTTGTTCGGCACTGAGGGGGCCTTCGAACCTCAAGGATAGGCTGATCACATAGGCCCCCTCCCGGCTCTGGCCCTCGGCCGAGACTTCAACCGCTTCAAGCGGCCATCCCTTCCGCCTGGCGTACATCTGGGCCGTAATGGACATGCAGCTGCCGACCGCGCTCAGCAACAGCTGGTACGGGCTCGGCCCGCCGTCCTGTCCTCCCACGTTCCTGGGCTCATCGGCGGTCCATCGATGAGCGCCGGCCACGATTTCCTGCTGGTAGGACTGTGCACCCGATCTGACCGTGACTTTTGCCATATCGTGTTACAGGGTAGCACTTTGACGGCCTGGACGACAGGGAGGAGTGGACGGCGCGACGCGTTGTTTTACAATGTCCTCAGGATGCAACGGATCCTCTTTGCGGTCCTGCTTCTGGCCGGTCGCTGGCTTCTGGTTTCAGCTCAGTCTGCCGAGGACTATCTGACCCAGGCCAATCAGATGATCGCGAGTTACCAGTGGAAGGAGGCCTTGGCGCTCCTGGGTCAGGCGGCCGAAAAGCATCCCGAGCATATCGAACTGCGGCTCAGACAGGCCCATTTGCTCATTCGGCTCGGAGGGGCGAGTGCGGCCGAGGGGCTGCTCCGCCGGCTGCTGGCCGGTCATCCGGGCGACCCTGAGATACTGCAGCTGCTTGGTCAGGCCAGGCTGGCGCGTGGCGGGCATGACGAGGCGGCGGCTCTTTTCAGGGAAGCGCTGAGCCGGAAACCGGATGATCCGGGCGTGTGGTGCGATCTGGCGCTGGCTCAGCTTTTTCAGGGACGCAAGGAGGAAGCGCTGCAAAGCGCGCGAGAAGCCGCGGACAAAGGCAAGCCCGGCGCCGAGACGCTGCGCCTGTATGCGCTGCTGCTCAGTCTGAATGGCCGCCACGACGAATCAGACGGGCAGATGAAGGCGGCTCTGGCTGCAGAGCCCGGAAACGTCAGACTCCTGTTCGAGCTGAGTGAAGCCAGGCGGCGGGAAGGTCGATACAGCGAATCCCTCGAGTATCTGGATATGGCGGTCGAGTCCGACCCGGAAAACCCGCTCTACTATTCCTCGCTGGCTCGTTTGTATGAGCGCTTGAACCAGAAGGAGCTGGCTGAACAGAACCAGGCGGTCGCCAATCGTCTGCTGGCCGCCTTCGCGACCTATGCGCAAGCCTTGAAGGCCGCGACGCAAGGTCAGGTGACGCAGGCGCTGGCCGCGATGGAAGCAGTCACCAGATCAAACCCTGAGTTCGTCACCGGGAAGCTCTTTCTGGCGGATCTCGAAGCCCGAGCCGGGCGCCGCGATCGCGCGTTACTGCTCTACCGCGAAGCCCTGCGCCAGGATCCCGCCCGGCTGGAAGCGAGGGAGAAGAGCGCATGGCTTAAGATCCAGCAAGGCGACGTGGGCGCCGCTCTGGACCTGCTTCAGGGTTCGCCGCCGGCGGTGCAAAACGAGTTGCTCACCCGCGCTTATTTCCATATCAGCCAGGGACGCTGGCAGGAAGCGCTGGACCTTCTCGAGCAGGTCGAGGTCAGCAATCCTCTGAATGTGCAGCTTCTGAAGCTGATGTCGACGTGCCTGCGGGAGCTGGGCCGGCCGGATGAGGCCCTGGCCCATCTGGAGAGGGCTCGCGCGATCCGCAGCGATGACCCCGAGGTCGATCTGATCAGGCGCGAGATCATCCTCCAGCAGGCGACCGGGTTTCTGGACAAGGAGAATTGGCAGGGCGCCGTAGCCGGTTTTTCGCAGCTGGCGCGCGAGGAGCCGTCCAACCCGAGCCATTTCCTGAACCTGGCGTATGCGCGGGAACGTTCAGGAGATTTCGCCGGCGCGGTTCGCGATTACCGGCGTGGTCTTCAGCGGACGGGAGGCGCCGGCGACTCTGCCGGCTTTTGGGCCCGCAAGAACCTGGCCGGGTGTCTGACCCGCCTCCGGCGATATCAGGAGGCTGCGACCCAATGGGAGGCGGTAGCCAGGCGGGAACGCTCGGCGGAGGCCCTGATGCAGCTGGGTATTTGCTACTCCCATCTGGAGCGCCATGTGGAAGCGGAACGTACCCTGGAGGAGGCGCTGGGAAAAGGCGGGCGCTCGGCCGAGTTGCTCTACAACGTCGGTGTCGCGAAGATGCGGGTCCTGAAGAGCGAGGAAGGCTGGGAGTACGTCCGTCAGGCGGCTCGTGCCGGTTATCCGCCGGCCGTCCAGCTCATGGCCAAGGCGGCAGCGGCGCGACGGTAGCCGTTACAGAGCTGTGCGCCGGAGTCACATTGTTGAATAAGGCCTGGGTGGCTCCTCGGACGACAGAGCCCGGCCCTGCCGACGTGTCATTGCCCCCGGCTTTGCCGGCGCGGACGGCGCATTAACTTCCTCACTGACGTTCTGCCGTAAGCGAAAACCGAGCTGTCGTAGTATTCGTAAGCCTTCGAGACGGCCGGATCGGTGCGGACCGGATACAAGGCGCGGACCTGAAAGCCGAACACGAGGGGCTGATCGCGTAACAGCCCGTCGATATAGAACACGACCTTCCGGCCGGCCTGCTCGACTTTCTGGACCTTGCCGCTGCTGACCAGGCTCTGGAGCGAGGCCGAAACGGCCTCAAAACCCGTGGGGACGCTGACATCGAGGATCACCATCCCGGTCTTTTCCTTCTTGCCGGTATAGTTGACGCGGACGCCGACATCAACGGTCTGGTCGGCCTCGACATGGTCGGTCGCGTAAGTGACGTCCAGCTCCATGTCGCGCTGCTCAGGTTCGGTCCCTGGCGCCGCGTAGAATCGATTGGCCAGCTGATAAGCCACGCTTCCCGTCCCCGCCGCCTGGAGCACCAGTTCCCTTCCCGTCGGCAGGGGAAACTGCTGCAGGAGGTCGAAATTGCTCTGGTCCACGTGAGTCGTGAAGACGGGTTTTCCGGCATCGAGCACCGTGACGTCCAGGGCGACGGCCCGCTGGACCTTGCGGGCCGCGAGGAACATGGCGCGCAGCGCCGTGACCGTGTCCTGTGTCGAGTGGCCGTATCCCCCCAGCGCGTTGCGCTGCGTGGAAAGCCATTCGACTGCGGGGCTCGCCTCAGGCCGCCCCGCTCCGTTTCGCGAGTGGATCAGAGCGATCGTGGCGTAGGCGGTGGTTTCCACCGGGTAGGGTTCCCAGTGGATTCCGACGTCGTCCCTGACTGCCAGCTTGAGGAGTTGGTCAATAATCTGTTCGGCGAGAGCCTCGAAGCCGGGAATCTTCTGGAGCGCGACGGCCGCGATCGCGAGGGAGTAGGAATCCTGCCAGACCGCCGCGCTGTTGGCCTGCAGGTAACCGCCCGCCCGGTTCAGGACGGCTGGCGACGCGCTCTGTCCGTAATCGGCCAGTGCGTTGGCCGTAAACGCTGTCATACTGAAGAGGTCAGCCAATCCTCCGGCCATTTCCTGGTGAATCAGGAAATCGTCGGTCCGGAACGAACCATCCGGCTCCTGGCGGCTTTTGAGCATCTCGGCCGCTTTGGCAAGAACCGTTTCGTCGATGTCCCGGACCTCCCGCGCGGCCGAAAACGTGGAAAGCACGAAAGCCGTCAGCCACAGGCTCCCTTCTTCGCCGCCGAAGGCGGCAAAGCCGCCGTCATCAGTTTGGAAGGTCAGCTCGCGCTGGTAGCCGACGTTAATGTAATACTCCGCTTTCGCGCGGATTTCCGCCGCCAGTTCTCCTATCTCATTGAGGTAACGCAGGATCTCCACGTCGGGCGCGAGGAAGATCATGTTCTGTTCGCCGCAACCGTACGGCATTCCGAGCAGGTCGGAAACGCCGTGCATGCTCTGCCCCACCGGACTGGGTGTCAGGAAAAGGATGGCGCTGTGAGAATCGGCTGTGATGATCTCGGGCGTGATAAGAGGGGGCGCCGTCACGGAGAGCGTGACCTTCTGTCCGGCTGCGATCACGCCGTTCTGGACCTGGTCAACCGGCAGACCTTCCGGAACGACTTTGATCCGGCGCAGGACAGCATCAGACCGACTCGCGCCGATGCCGGTCACGGTAAAGTCCAGGTTCCCGAGCGCAGTCGGGCGGACTTCGAAGTAGGCTGCAACCGCACCGTTGGCCGGTACAGTTACGGTCTGCCGGCTAGAGCTGAGCAACTCCAGCCCGGAAGGCGCCTCAAATCGAAGCTCGAAATCCTGAGCCTGATTCAGGTAATTGAAGACGTCCACTTTGACCTTGAACTTCTCGCCGCGGGTCACCGAGTAAGGAAGCGACGGTTCAACGAAGAAATCCTGAAAGACCACTGCCTCTGCTTCGCCCATCACGATGCCCGGCTGGCCGGCCGGACCTCCCGGGGTGGTGCCGACAATCGAGAGCTTCCAGGACGTGATGCTGTCCGGAGCGATCAGGTCGAGCGTCACCTTACCCGTGTCGTCGGTCAGGAGAGCCGGCCTCCACAGCCAGGTTTCGGGGAAAAACTGGCGGACGCGCGGCGCCTCGGGCGCCCCGGCGGTCGTTTCGGAATCGAAGGCAGGCGGTGAGACTGGAATAACGACCCCACCCTTCCACCAGAGCGGGAAGTCTTGTCCGGCGGGCACCGTGATTCCGGCGCTGACATCCACTTCGAGCCCGGCCTCGCGAAGCACGTCCAAAGCGCCTTTAACCCGATAGCTCGGCATGAAAACGGGGCCCGGATCCTCACCCTCGTGGACTTCGACCTGAGGTTGCATGAACTCGCGTTCCAGCTCGCCGAAGACTTCAGCCATGTGCAGGCGGCTTCTTCCCAGCGCCAGGACCGACTGATCGACCAGGGAAAGGCCGAGCATGGTGCGCCGTCCCGTTCCGGCGTCGATGGTCAGCTTGACGGGGTCACCGGGTTTGATCTCCGATCCTGCGAACTCAGCCTTTGCGGTCAAGGAAAGAGCCAGATTCACATCGAAATCGACGCTGTCGGCCGCCACCTCGTTGTTGTCCATGATCACGTATCCGACGACCCGAGCCTTCGGAATCATCTCGGGAGTCACCGGAAACGAAAAAACCGTCTGACTGGCGGCAGCGGACAGCACCGTCCTTCCCCCTGCGTACACTTCATAGTAAAGCGTTGACCCGGAAAACCCAGCAGCGCTGAAGGTCAGCGTCTGGCCCAGGGTCGCAGGGCCGTCACCGGAGACCCTGGTGAGAGACAGGAAGTGTCCCGTCGGGGAGTAGGCGGCGCCGATGGTCCTTTCGGTTGTTGTCTTGTGTTTCTGGACCGTGGTCTCGACCCGGACTTCAGCCAGGCTCGTCTTGGCGGGGGGAGACAAATTCATTGTGGTGGAGCCGCCTGCCGCCGGCAGGTTCCACGTTTCTTGCTTCAGCACGGTGCCGTCCGATCCTCGATAAACCACGGCGGCGCTGATGGAAGCGGCCGCCGGAGAACCATCCGGTGACTCAGCCCGGATGAGAACCGGTAACTCCACCCCGGGCGTCAACGAGTCCTGACTGGGAATGATACTGAGGATGACCGGGGCCTGGACGACTTTGACCACGTCGGTCAGGGACTGTTCGTTCCCGGTTGAGTCGACGACTGACAGCTCAAGAGTGACGGAGCCCTGGCCGCCGTCGGCCGCGGTCCCGGCCACAAAATTCGCCGGCGGCAGGTCAAACTGAAAGGCGCCGTCAGCGAGACTTCCCGACGCGGTCGCGTACTTTTCCCACGTCCCCACCCATCTCCTGGCTGTCAGCTGTACGGTTCCTTGAACCGGCTGTCCGAAAAAATAGCCGGCCTCGACCGTGCCCTTCAGCGGCTCGTCGACCAGGACCCAGGATTTGGGAAGGTCGAGCTTCACTTCGAACCTGGGAAGCACGTAGGGCTCGACGCGAAGGTCCCTTTCGCTTGAGCCGCTCGTGCTGCGCGCCCGGATTTTCCAGACGCCGTAGTTCAACTCCGTGGCCAGATCGAGCGAAAAAGGAGCGACGCCATACTCATCGGCAGTCAAGGGGAACCTGGCGATCCTCAGCCCTTTGCCGTCCAGAAACGTCACTTCAACCGATCCTGGGACCGGCTTGATGTTGTTATTCAAAAGGATGACGCGCCCCTGGATCTTCTGGCCCGGCTTGTAGATGGGCTTGTCCGTCTCGATGAGAATCGCATGTCCCTCGGCAAGCATCGTCGATACTTCTAGGACCTCGGACAACCCTGCCACTTCGGCGCGGACGGTGTACATTCCGGATCGACCGGCAGGAACGTCGAAGTGAGCTGTCCAGGTCCCGGCCGTGCCCGTCTGCCCGGAGGACAGAAACAACTTCTCAGCGCCATCCAAGGAAACCAGGTAAAGCGTTACGCTGCGATCGGTGGGGATCCGGGTTGCGGCGTCGAAGGTGGTCACCGTGGCCGAGGAACGCGAGCCCGAGTAAAGCTTGCGCGGGCACGTCAGCATGGCGGCGCCGGACGCCGCAAGATCGACCAAAACCATCTGGAGCAAGAGGAAAACGATCGGAAGGAGGCGTCCTCGCATTTTTTACACCCTCCCTGCGCACGAAAAAACCGGCGCACGGAAAACGGACTGCGTAAATAATAGCAGCGCGACCGGTTTGGGTGAAGCAAGTTCTTTTCTATTGTTCCAGTTTCTCCATCAATTCCTTCAGCCGGCGGCGGCTCACTTCCAGTCGGGCTTTGTTGCGCAGCGTCACCCAGGCATAGCCGCCGGGCAAGGGGGATACTTCCTGGACATGATTGAGATTGATCATGGCCGCCCGTGAGATGCGGAAAAAGACACGGGGATTCAGCCGGTTCTCGAGGTCGGTGATGGTCAGATCCATCAGGAAATCCTGGTCTGCGGTATGGAGGCGGGTTAAGCCCTCTTCAGAGGCGAAGTAGAGAACTTCGTTTTGCGGGATGACGCGATATCGGCCGGCTCGCCTGGCCAGCAGGCGGGTCGGGTAAGAGTGGCCCTTAAGCGCGAGAGTCTGGGCGGAAGGCGCCGATGGGCCGGCCGACGCGACCTGCCGCACTTTCTCGATGGCCTTGGCCAGGCGGGCACGGGTGACGGGCTTCAGGAGATAATCCACGGCGCAGAGCTCAAACGCCTCCAAGGCGTACTGGTCATACGCGGTGCAGAAGATGATCTTGGGTTCGGGAGCGGCCAGGGACTGGGCCACTTCCGTCCCGCTGCACCCGGGCATCTGGATATCCAGGAACACGAGATCCGGTTTCAGTTCCTGGATGAACTCCATGGCCTGCTCGCCATCGGCCGCTTCACCCACGATTTCGACGTCGCTAAAGGCTTTGAGCAGGCTCTTCAACCGGCTGCGGGCCAGGTCTTCGTCATCAACCAGCAAGGCTTTGATCATAAGAGCACCTTCGCGGCGAGGGCGGTCTGTTCACCTGGTTGCGCGGTTCTTACCTGTTCGGTAGTTGTCGCTTCCAACACCGGCATGCAAATACTGACTCGCGTATGGCCGCTCGCCTTGTCGCGGCTGACTTCCAGCCTGCCGGCGTCACCGAAGTATCCTTGCAGGCGCCGGCGCACATTCTTCAGCCCGTAGCCGCCCGGCCCGGCCTCGGACCGGCCGGCCGGGGAGTCATCGAGTTGGAAGCCGGGGCCGTTATCGAGCACATCGATCTGAAGGGTCTGGCCGTGTCGCAGGGCCCGAACGCTCACGGTTCCCGGACCCCGCACGGACGCCACCCCGTGTTTTATGGCATTTTCGACCAGGGTCTGGATCATCATGGCCGGGATCCGGACCTGACGCGCAGACTCCGGGGCGTCAAGAGAGACCTGCAGGCGGTCGCCGAACCTCGCCTGTTCGATTTCCAGGTACGCCTGGATGAATTCCAGCTCGTCGTCCACGTAGACCCATTCGCTTTCCGACCTGCGCAGGGTGTAGCGGAACACTTCGGCGAGCCGTTCCACCGTCTCTTCCGCCCGCTCCGGATCGCGCTCGATCAGCCCGGCGATGGCATTGAGGGCATTGAACAGGAAATGCGGGTTGATCTGCGCCCGCAGGGCCTTCAGTTCGGAACGGCCGGCGTGGATGATCAGCTCCTGCTCGCGCTTTTCCTGCTCCTGCTTCCTTATCTGGAGGCGAATCGTGGCAAGCAGCGAGTAAAAGACATCCGCCAGAGACGAGACCAGGGCAATATCCTGGCTGAAAAAGGGCTCGTCGCTTTGCCTTTTTCCGATCTGGATGGCGCCGACCGGTTCACCGTGAGACGGTATGCTCACCTCAAGCTCGACGTCGAAGGGCGGGTCCGGCCGTTGGGGCAGAAGCGTCACCTGGGTTGGGGCCTGGGTGATGGTCGCCAGGCAGTCTCGGGCCCGTTCCACCAGGCTCCCTTCGGTCGTCGCCTCTTTGACCTCCGACAGGAAGTACTTGACAGCCTCCACGGTCGTGAACCTTCGCCCCAACCAGGCGCGGTCAAGCCACTCGCCGAGCCGCCGGTAGACCCATGGGCAGGCAAAGACGATCGGCAGCATGAAAACCGCGTAGACCCAGGGACGCGCCCAGCCCAGATCAAGGTCCTGGAGCGCGGGCACAACCCCGGCGAAGAAAGCCGTCAGCACCACGAGGGCGAGAAGGAAATAGGCGCCCTGCTTGACGAAGGCGTCGAAAAACTCAAAGCGGTTGCGGAAATACGTGCCGACCGAGATAAACCCCAGAGGCAGCGCCCGCGAGGTCAGGCCGATCACCTCCCCAAACGGCAGCCTGCCGTAAAACGCAACCAGGAGCAAGAGAAAAAGGCCGATGGTCAGGCCGATGAGAGCCATGCTCCACTTGTGCTCCTGGCGTTCCCGGCTGGTCCTTGTCTTACGGGTTGACAGCTTTTTTACGGCCAGGGCGAAGCAACCGGTGAGAAAAAAGAGGGCGAAAAGGCCCATGGAGTACAATCGCATGAGAACCAGCGGCGGGATGCGGGTCAGACCCAGGCCGAAGGCGACGGCCACTCCGATCAACGACACAGAAATGAGTCCCACGAACCCGATGGCGCAGTTCCAGAGGCGGGAGGGCGGGAGACATTCCTCTTCCTCTCGACAGAATATCCCCATCATAAGCGGGGGAAAGATGCAGGCAATCGCCATGAGGGTTGCGTACCAGTGCCACATCGCCTCCGGCTTCTGGTACATCTCTTTGAAGGTCACGATGAGATTGACCACAAACCAGAGGGCGGAAGCCAGGTCGATGGCCGCGTTCCACTCGTCGGCTGGTCGCCGGCTTTTCAGGCATTGACGCCAGCACAGAACGAAGAGGCCCCCAAAGGCTACGGCGCCGAAGGTATAGACCAGGAGAAAAGTCAACAGTAGCAGAGGCATCAGAAATGAAAGCGGACCCCGAAATCAGACACCCTCGATACTTGCAGGTGACCGAACTCGGTGTCCACTCCTCCGAGCAACTCACCCTGGAGCCAGTACAGGCTCCAGTTTGGATGGATTCTCCAGTACAGCCCGGGTCTGAGCAAAGACGAGCCGTCGCGCAGGTTGGCCAGCGCCAGGACCTCCGCCTCCAGCGTGTCGTGGTGGAACAGCCAGTATAACCGGGCAAACCCATAATCGCGGGCCATGGTCAGGACGGAGTAGTAGAGATTGTCGAGCAGCAAAGGCGTGGGATTCCCCTGCGCGAGATCTTGCCCGGCGGCAATGACCATGTCCTGATAGTTTCTCCATTCGCGGTCGTCCAGCCCGTTTCCGGAGTGATAGTATTCGAGCACGAGATTCACGCTCCTGGGGAAGGTATACTGGCCGCCGAAGAGCAGGTCAACGTGTCTCCTCGTCTCCGCTTTCCAGCCGCCGTCCACGGGCCGGAACCGGACACTGTCCTGGAAGGCGGCCGCTTCGGCATGGAGTTCGAGCGCCTTTCCGACCACGCGTGAAACACTCACGCCCTGGCTGTTCGGCAAGCCGTTTCCGCCGCTGGCGGAGAGGGAAAAGTCGACGCCTTGGATCAGGCGGTAAGCACGCACGGCCCAGCCGGTGGCCAGGAGATGCTTGCGCGCCGCAGCCGGCGAGTCCGACGCACCGAGCCTGGCGCTGAGGTTTGTCACCTGCTGTTGCCCCTTCCAGTCGATCTCCGGCGCTGCCAGCAATGTCACATTCCAGTCCCGAATGAACAAGTCCACCTTGACGTTGTCGACACCCCGATACAGACCACGCCGGTCGTTCGGGTCACTTGGATTCTTGCGCGGATTGACGACTCCGGTCGGGTTCCAGGCATAGCCGGTTCCCCACTTCTCGATGCTCCTCCCCGCCTGGACATCTAGCCAGGAGGTCAGGGAAACACCGAAATTCAGCTCACCCACCTCGATCTTGGAAACTGTGTCATCTCGGTTCCAGTCGTTCGCGCCGCGCAGTTTCAAGTGGAGCTTCCAGGCCTTGTCCTCCGGAACGAGGTCCGCGAACAAGTTGAAGTCGAGCGAATTCGAGACGGCCGGCACGCGGAGAAAGTCGCCTGGGTTGAGCCTCGACGACGGGTTGCCGGGAGTCAGGTGGGTCTCGTTGCCCAGGGAGCCGAACACGCGGAAATCAGGCTTTTCGGCGGTGACCGGGGCGCAGGTCAGCACGGCCGTGACTGCAATCCAGGCCAGTCTGCGCAGGCGGTGAAAAGGACGCGCCGGGCGAACCGAGCTGCTCCGGCGGTTAGCTTCCGTTACCATTTACCTAAGTAGTTCTTGTTGAAAAGCTTGTCGGACAGTGTCTTGGGCTGAAGACCCGAGTACTTCAGCTCGGTCCACAGACCCTTTCGGCGGATGTCGTGAATCTCCATCCCGGTGACCGTCCGCCTGCCGTTCATAATGCCAAACTCTTTGAAGTAAGCGCGCTTCATATGCATGCCGGAGACCACGAAAAAGTCCGCCTGGATCGGTTCGAAGGTCTTCTTCGCGACCCACAGTCTGACCCGGCTGTACGAGAGGTCGCTATCCTTGGCCTTCAGCTCCAGGACATAAGCCGCTACGCCGTCGATCACGTCCTCGCCCGCGACCTCGGGAAGATAATCGACGGTGTAATTCGTGCGAGCCACGTCGCCGTTGGACGCCTCGCCCATCAGCCGCTGGAGCGGCGAGATCCGAATCGGCCTGCGGGTGTTGGGCATGTAGATCCACATGGCGTCACGCAGCATGAGAAGATACCTGCCCCTCTCGCTGGCGGGACTCACAAACTCGACGAGGCTCTTGTCGAGGCCTTGCCCGTACACCTTAAAGGTCGCTGTCTCGGTCTCCTTCTTCCGGTGCGTGATGACGGTGACGTCGAGCACGAAACTCTCGAGCGGATTGCGGAAGATATCCACCTGCTTGAGGATTTCCGCCGCATCCGCAGCGCAAAGCGAGGGTGCGAGCAGGAGGGTGAACAGGACGGCCGGCCAATGAGGCCTGACCGCGACGACTTGAACGGTTCGTTCCTGGCGCATTTTTCGAGGCGTCGCAAAATTCCGTATCATATATGCCCCAAAGCGTCCACGATAGTAAGGCGCGAGGCTTTGAAAGCCGGGTAGATCGACGACAGCGTGGCCGTCACCAGCGACAAGGCAAAGCTGCCGGCCAGGATGGAGGGTCGCATCAGGATTCTCAGCTGATAGCCGGCCGTATAGCCCGGCGGCGGGGGCAGCTGTATCTGGGCGTAGTTGATGGCCTGAGCCAGGATCGCGCCGAAGACCAGTCCCAGTATTCCGCCGATGAGCCCGATCATCGTGCCTTCCAAAAGAAAAAGCGCCCAGATCCTTTTGCGTTTGGTCCCCATGGCCATGAGGGTGCCGATCTCCCGAGTCCGCTCGAAGATGCTCATCATGATCGTGTTGGCGATACTGAGCACGACGATCACAAAGACAATGGCGCCGATGAATCCGAAGATCCCGTTGAAAATAAGGACCACCTGATGATAGAAGCCCGCAAGCTCCGACCAGGTGCGCATCTCGATGGGCCAGTTCCTGGAAGCGGCCAGCGTCGTCAAATCCGCCATCACGGCGTCCGTGTCCTCCGTCTGCTTCAGCATCACGAGAAGCTTCTCGATCTTTTTCGTGTTCAGAAGGTAGTGAGCGCCGGAGAGCGGGATCTTGATGGCCCGGTCATCATACTCTTTGACGCCGGTCAGGAAGGTCCCGACGACGCAAAAGTCCATGGCATTCAGCGAGCCCGTGACGGTCGTGGTCATGAGGGTGACGTAGTCGCCGATCTTGACGTTCATCGAACGGGCCAGACCCCTTCCCAGCATAAGCGTGTCCATCTCACCTTCAGAGAGCTCGCGGCCGGTCTCCAGGCGTTGCGACCTCATCTGGCGGTCCTTGGCGGGTTCAACCGCCGTGCCGAGGAACGCCTCCGATTTGTCGCCGTTGCTGATGAGTCCCATGAAGGCGATCTGGGCGGCGGTCATCGCCACACGAGGGTCCTCTTCCACGGCGGCGCGAAGCGCCGTAACATCCTCAAGGCCATACTCGAGCGGCTTCTGGGATTCAGTGGAGAGGTAGCCTTTGCGATAAAGCTGAAGGTGCCCCAGCCGGTTACGGATGGTCGTTTCCCGGAGGCCCCAGAAGTTCATCTCTTTGTATCCGCCGAAGAGGATCATTCCGGCCGCCCCCATCACCAGGACCAGCAGCGTGATCAGCGTGCGCCGGCGGTTGCGAAAGATATTCCGGAAAGCGATTTTAGCGAGCATTGACGGCTCCTTCGGCGACCTGATGATTGCGCTCATCGGCCGCAATTCGCCCGTCACGCAGCCGGATACGCCGGTGGGCGCGGGCGATGATCGCCGGGTCGTGCGTGGCGAACAGAAACGTGGCCCTGGTCTGCCGGTTGATCGTGGCGAGCAGGTCCAGAATCTGTGCGGCCGTCTCTGAATCCAGATTCGCGGTCGGTTCGTCGGCCAGGACCAGGACCGGGCATGTCACCATGGCCCGGGCGATCGCGACGCGCTGGCGCTGGCCGCCCGACAGCTGGTCCGGTCTCTGCCCGGCCTGCCCGGACAGCCCCACGTGCCCGAGCCATTCGCTGACCCGCTCGTGACGCTCCTTTCGGGGCACTCCTGAAAGCAGTAACGGGTACTCCACGTTTTCAAAAGCCGTTAAGACGGGCAGCAAATTGAAGGTCTGGAAGATGAAACCGATCTTGGAACTCCGGACGTCGGCCAGACCGTCGAGGCTGGTCTGAGTGATGTCCACGCCGTCGAGCAGAATCTGACCGGCCGTGGGCTTATCCAGGCAGCCGATCAGGTTCAGCAGCGTGGTTTTGCCGCTTCCGGAAGGTCCCGCCAGCGCCGCCAGTTCGCCGCCCTGGATCTCCAGGTCGATTCCGGCCAGTGCGGGGACCTCGACTTTCCCCAGCCGGTAAGACTTTCTGACGCCTCGCAGGGCGATCACCGAGTGAGTCATGGCATTAGTTTAAGGGCAGCCGTGACATCAGAGCGAAGAGTTTCCAGCGGACGGCCTTCCGCGGCGGTGAGCGGCAAAAGGACAAGGACGAACGGAAAAAAGGGCCGATTCTGGAACCCCAATCTCGGTGGGTTTGCACCAGCCACGACACCCTCCCAGCAGTCCGCCGGCTCTTTTCTTATCGGATCAGGATGTGTAACCCCTCAGTTTTTTGTTCGGAGTGTGGCAGCAACGAGGAGAGAGGCGGGTGCTT
>JBHGBF010000125.1:0-15433 GCA_041946865.1 Acidobacteriota bacterium
ATCCGGGTGCGCAAGGGGCATGATGAACTCCAAAAGCGCCTGCCGCTTCGCTCGCAGAAGACTGAGCGGTTACTCCAGAGCTATGGATGAAATGGCAAAATGGAAAATAACAGATGGAAAATGGAAGATTCTTTTTGCGCTGCCCCGAAGGGGTCACTCGTTCGGGGCGAAGTCCCCGAGCGAGCCTAGTCGCGCCGACATCTCGGGGCAGGCAGCATCCAGAGCTGAGTCAAGTAAATATCCCTTTTCCTAAGATTGAAGGTCGATGGTGAAACTGGTTAAGGGTCAGACGTTCGAGGCCGAGGTGGTGTCCGCCGGCTTTGAGGGTGTGGGGGTTGCCCGGGTGGATGATCTCGTGGTGTTTATCCGCGGCGCGGTGCCCGGAGATAGAGTGCTGGCGCGGGTCCGGAAAGCCAAAAGACGGTACGCCGAGGCGGGGGTCGAAGCGCTTCTCAGACCTTCGCCGCGCCGGGTGGAGCCCGTTTGCCGATACTTTCAGGTTTGCGGCGGGTGTAGCTGGCAAAACGCTCACTATCAGCTTCAATTGGAGTTCAAGAGAGAGCAGGTGCGCGACCTGCTGAGCCGGATCGGCGGTCTGTCGGACCTTGAGGTCAGTCCCCTGCTGGGCTCGCCCCGACTTTACCACTACCGCAACAAAATGGAGTTTACTTTCGGGGCCAGAAGATGGCTGACCCAAGAGGAGATCGCGGCCTCCGGACCTGTCCCGAAGGAGTTCGCCCTGGGCCTCCACGTCCCGCAGCGCTTCGATAAGGTGCTCGACATTGAAATCTGTCACCTGGGCGCGCCCATCATGCCCGAAATCGTCAACCTGGTGCGGCAGATCGCCAAGGATAACTGTTGGGCGCCTTACGACACGATCACGCATGAAGGCTATCTCAAGAACCTCGTAGTTCGGGTTTCAGAACATACTGGAGAAATCCTCGTCAATCTCGTCACGTCGGAGCGCCGGCCCGACCGGATGGCGAACCTGGCAAACGAGCTGACCTCCAGGTTCCCGAGCGTCAGAAGCGTGGTCAACAGCATCAATCCCGGGCGCTCGCCTGTGGCGCTGGGGAAGGAAGTGACTGACTTCGGGCCGGGGGATCTGATCGAGAAGATCGGGCCAGTCTCCTACAGGCTCGAGGCTTCGACATTCTTTCAGCCGAACACACTGCAGGCGGAGCGGCTTTACGGGGTGGTGCGTGATTTTGCACGGCTCTTTGGGAACGAAACGCTTCTCGATCTGTATTGCGGAATCGGCGGGATTACTCTGTTCCTGGCAGGCGGCGTGAAGCGGGCGATCGGGGTGGAAAGCCAGGCCCGGGCGGTCGAACTCGCTCGCCTGAACGCCGAGACCAACTCCATCGGGAACTGTGAGTTCCTCGAATCGGATGCAGCCGGTTACTTGAGACACCTGGCCGAGAAAGCGTCGTTCGTACCGGACGTCGTGACGATTGATCCGCCTCGCGCAGGCATGCATCCTGACATGCTCGGCAGCCTGCTCAGGCTGAAGCCAGGACGGATTGTGTATGTGAGCTGTAATCCTGCGACTCAGGCGCGCGATCTGCAGGCGCTCGCGAACGGTTACGAGGTCGACGGCGTACAGCCGGTCGATATGTTCCCCCAGACGTATCACATTGAAAATGTCGTGGGTTTGCGGAGGCGATAACAAGGCCCCGCCTGGAACAGGAAAAGTTCAGCTCCCAGCGTCCACCCTCAGGATTATTTTGCCCATGTTGGCATTGGACTCCATGTAGGCGTGCGCTTCGGCCGCCAGATCCAGCTCGAAAACCCGGTCAATAACTGGACGCACGCGCCCCGTTTCAAGCAACGGGAGGACGTGTCGGCGCAAAGACTGGGTGAGCGCCATTTTCTCTTCGAGTGAACGTGCTCGGAGAACGGTTCCGACAATTGTCAGCCTCTTGCCAAGAATCAACGCGAGGTCGGTCTCGGCCTTTGCTCCACCTAAGAGGCCAACGAGGATCAGCCGGCCGCGCCGGGCCAGTGCCGACAGATTCTGCCCCCAGTACCTGGCCCCCACCAGGTCCAGAATCGCAGCGATTCCCCGGCCGCTGGTTTCGCGCGAGACCACCTCCGTGAAGTCCTTTTCCCGGTAATTGATGCCGACATCCAACCCGAATTCGGCCGCCCGCGAGAGCTTCTGATCGGAGCCGGCGGTGCCGAACACGACGCACCCAGCCGTCTTAGCCAATTGCAGCGCGGCCAGACCTACCCCGCTGGCGACGGCATGAATCAGCAGCGTTTCTCCCATCGTGAGCCCCAGCTGAAGGATCAGCGCGTCGAAAGCCGTGGCGAACACTTCGGGAACGGCGGCGGCTTCTTCAAAGCTGAGGGAGTCAGGAATGGGGAGGAGCATTCGCTCTTCCGCAGTGACTTTGGCCGCGTACCCCCCTCCGCCCAGAAGACCCATGACCCGGTCACCGGGCTTAACCTCCGAGACTTCCGGTCCAATCTCCTCGACAACGCCGGCGAACTCCAGGCCCGGAATGCGCGGATCGACCCCTTTCGGCGGCGGGTACCTTCCGATTCTCTGAAGGAGGTCCGCCCGATTCAGGGCAGTCGCCTTCACCGCAACTTTGACGCGCGCAGGGCCGAGTATCGGTTCTTCAAGCTCTTCCACTCGCAGCACGCTGGGAGGGCCATATTGTGATATGACAACGGCTTTCATGCAGTCAGGATAACCCAGTGTGGCCTTTTTACCCACCGGCTAAGCTCTAAGCGATGTATACTAAAGAGGTTCAGACATGGACCTGATTTCATTCTTCCGCCCTTCTCCTGAGAAGCAGATCGAGAGACTGCGCAAGAAGGTCAAAGAGCCGCATGGGGACCCGTCCACCCGGATTAACGCCGCACGGAAGCTCCTTGAGATGAGGACCGAGCCGGCCATCTTTGCTCTGCTCGACCGCTTCACGATCAGTGCTTCGCCGTCGCGGCAGGATGATGAAGAGAAAGAAGAAGTTCTGAGGTGGATCGTGGAGCTGGGTGAAACCGCGGTTCCTCCCATCGTCCGCTTCCTGAAGCGCGAGAGACAGGTCTACTGGCCGTTTCGTGCGCTCCAGTCGATTCTCACAACCGATCAGATAGCCAAGGTGGGCGAAGAGCTTCTCCGCTATCACTGGGAAAACCCGCCGGCCAGCTCCGATCCGACTGCACAGCTGGTTCGCCTGATGGAAGGGCTGCACACCGTCTCGCTGCAACAGATCATCGAGAATTATCTGACGCACGAAGACGACGATGTCTGCCTGGCTGCGCTCGACTATTTCTTCAAACGACCCGAAGATGAGGCCCGAGAGCCCGTTTTGAAATGCTACCTGGATTCGGAGGACCGCCCGCGCATCCGGGCCCACATCCTGGACCGGCTGATCGATTTGGGTTGGAGCGTCCGGGGCTTTCGCCCGAAGGTCGAGGAAACATTGCCAGAGGGATACTTCCTGACTCGGGACGGGACAGTAAAGGCCATGGGGCGAAGGCCGTAGGTCCTTGCTTGCCACCCTGTCGGGTTCTCGCTGATAATCATCCCATTACATGGCTACTGCTTTCGACAGCTTCTACGGGAATCCCAACTACATCCACCACAAAAGGATGCTTTTCAATTATCTCCTCAGGAAAGGCATTATCGAACGCTATCTGCGCGACTGCGAGAAGCCTGTCCTGGACATCGGAAGCGGGATCGCCCCCATGGTGCCTGCCGGCCCCCGGATGTTCTTGTCCGACATGTCCGTCCCCGGCATGCGCATCATGAAGGCCGAAGGGTATCTCTGTTCGGTGCTCGATATTCAGCGCCTTGGGCTTCGCTCGAGCAGCTTCAAGACCATCGTCTGTTCAGAAGTGCTCGAGCATATTCCCGAGGACGATCTGGCGCTTGCCGAGCTGGCCCGCGTGCTCGCCCCGGGCGGGCGGCTGATCATCACTGTGCCGCTTCATCGTTACTACTGGAGCAAGGATGATGAAGTAGTTGGGCACTGCCGGCGCTATGACCCCCTGGAGTTGGCCAGGAAACTTGCCCGGGCCGGTCTCGAGGTGCGGCAGGTCAGGGCCGTAGGAAGTGTTTTCGAACGGGGGCTCACACTCGGTTCTGTTCTCCTCTTCCTCACGCTGAACCGGCGAGGGAACGAGTGGAGGCGGCGGCCCAGCCACTTGTTCGGCGCAGTCAATCGCGTCACTGCCCGGGGCCTGCAGCTTATTGCCCGTATCACTCCTCGGGCCTTGAGCAGCATCGGCCTTTTCGATTGCCGGAAACCCGGGCACTGACTGGCTGAGGCTTCCAAACCGGACAACCACGGAGAGACTGACAAACTCCGGGCGACGTGCCGGGTTTTCAGTGCGTCAGTTTGCCAGTTCCTCAGCTTTGCGGCAATCGTGCTATGCTGCCGCGGATGAATTCGAGGACGGGGAGGGCTCTCGTATTTCTGCTCGGCATCTGCCTGGTGGTTCTCTACTTGTACCAGCTTGACCGGTTCGGTTACTGGGAAGACGAGATCTACACCGCCAGGGACATCGGTCTTACGAATCATCTCGACCAGCAGCCCGGCTTCAGGCTCTCCTTCTCGGAGTTGACCTACCGCAATGATAACCACCCGCCCCTGTATTTCTGGGCGCTGGGAAAATGGGTCCGCGTCTTTGGTTTTTCGGAAACCTCGGGTCGAGGATTCAGCGTTGTGTTCTTTGGTCTGGCCTTGCTGGTATTGATCCGATCGGCCCGTCTCTGGGGACCGGGCGAGGAACTGCCCGCCTGGATCCTCCTGGTTTTCGGGGTCAGCACGTCCTGTTACTTGATGACCCGTGAAGCGCGGATGTACACGATGGCGTTCTTTTTCGTCTGCGTGTCGCTATCGCTCTTTGTGGAGCTCTACGAGCAGGCCGAAGCCAGCCGTGCCAGCCGTCTCAAGATCGCCGGCCTGATTGTCGCGAATACGCTTGGCCTTTACACCCATTACTATTTTGTTTTCTTCTACGCCGGCGAACTGGTTCTGGCCGGGTGGTTGCTCTTGAGAAGACCCGCCTGGAAGCTGATGGCCACTCTCCCGGCGCCGGCTCTCCTGTTTCTTCCCTGGGTCCCTCAGCTGCTCAGACAACGTGAGCGCAAGTATGAGTTGGGTCTCTGGGTGCTCGGTCCTCAAGATTCGGGCTCTTACTTGCAGATGGTGGTTAATGAAGGTCTGGATGCGCTCTCGCGACTCGTCTTTGGCTCGACTTTCCAGTCGCGAACCCTGGTCCTGATCGTGGCCGTGGCTTTGGTCTGTTATGGCCTCCTGAGGTGGAGGAAGGTCGTCGGACGCGACCAGCTCGCCCTGTTGCTGGTTTTGGCAGTCGTTCCCTATGCGCTCCTGGTGGGCAACGATTTGTTTCACCACACGATCACGCTCACTCGGACCAAGTACCTGTTTTTCCTGATCCCGCCTCTGTTGCTGGCCTATCTCCGTGTCTCGCTCAGCAATCTTGCGCCGATCAAGGTCTGTCTGCTGGTGTTGTTCCTTGCCTACAACATCGAAGGGCTCGGCCGCGAGCACCTGATCCAGTCACATCCAGACTGGAGGGCGATAGCCCGGCACGCTGAACAAAGCGCGCGGCACAAGCCTCTTGTGGTAGCGGACGACGACTATTTTCTCTGCATGAGCTATTACTACGACTGGCGGCAGGGGAACGTCATCAGCGAGGATTGGTTGTCGGTCTATCCGGAAGACTTCTGGTACCTGGTTCTGTACGTGACCTGGAATCCGGAGACTCAGCGACGCGTGGCTGATCTTCGTTCCCGATTTGAAGAGGTGGAGGGGGTAGAGATCGACAGGTTTTCGAAGCTCTTGCGATTCAGGGTAAGGCCGG
The DNA here is from genome assembly GCA_041946865.1 of Acidobacteriota bacterium. Taxonomy (GTDB): domain Bacteria; phylum Acidobacteriota; class UBA6911; order RPQK01; family RPQK01; genus RPQK01. Next base: position 5,845 of record JBHGBF010000125.1, read on the forward strand.
CCGTGTCGGAGCGCACGGAGTGACGCTGCTGACGAAGTTACGGAGCGGCGCCCAGCTTGCCCCTGTTTCACAGCCGCGCACACGGAACACGTTTCAACACTCTCCAAGCGTGCGTGGCTGGTAAAGCAGGGCAAGCGAGGGCCTATTTCAGCGAGACCATGGCGGAACCGAGGATCTGGTAAGTCTCGGCGTTCTGGACGAAGGCCACGACGGCCAGATCGGCCCGGTTCAAGGTGGTTGGCGCCTCCTCGAAAGTCCCCAGTTCTTCGGCCAGTTGGTCGAGATACTGTTTGATCTCGCCTTCGATGGCAGAGACCGACCCGGTGTGCGTGAATTCGAATTCCGGTCCCGTTATCCGGGTGCCGTCGCTGCCGTTAATCAGCTTGCGCACCACATTCCGATGCAGGTGGACTCCGTTTGAGCCGGTGTAATGGACCGTTCTTTCGACCAGGGCGATGTGCAGGCGGAGATCGTCGCTGGCAGCGACCGATTCGGGAAGTCCGATTTTCCCCTTGACCAAAAAGCTGTCGCTCTCGCTCTTCACCTGCAGGTCGACCCGCGCCCTTTTCCCGGGCTTCAGCTGGGCGTTGATCGCGTCCAGGTACTCCTGAAAGGCCAGTTCAGCGAGCGTCTTCGGCCCCCCACCCGGGCGTTTGTCGGTTCCGGAGAAAAGGGCGATAGGGGTGGAACGGATTTTGTAGAAACGGGCCCGGGCCATGCTGTCGGGAGTCGTCATCGGGTCTGGTCTCGGCACGTGGATGTGGTACTCGAGAACATTCACGGTGCTTTCGGGAAAGCGTGCGATCAAGCCGTCGAAGGCGTAATCAGCGGCCTGGCAGGGGCCGCACTGGGCCCCGGTGAACAGCTCAGCGACAAGCGCTGAGCCGGAGTGCTGGCCTTCAAAACGGCCGGGGTCAAACAGCGGCGGTTGCTTGGCATGGACCTGATCGAGCAGTTCGTGGAACCCGGCCATCGATCCTTTATGCTTCCGGTAAAGCTCGCGTGCCGTAATTCTGGCCTGCCGGGTGCCCCCGCCCACATAGGCCTGTAAGTACGCCTCGATGGCTTCCAGGTTTTTTCCTTGTTTCTCGAAGACTTCGGCGAGGTGCAGAGCGATATCGGCCTCCCGCGGAGAGGCTTTCAGGGCTTCACGAAGCGTCCCGGCCGCGTCTTCCAGTTTGCCCTGGCGGTAAAGCACCCAGCCGAGAGTGTCCAGGAAGTTCCCTCTGGCGGCCGACCCCGTCGCCGCCAGTCCGCATGCTCGCCGAGCCAGCTCCTCGGCCTTCGCAAGCATCCGGTTCTTCTCAGCCAGCCGGTAGGCGATGTCGTTCATGACGACGGCTTTATCGTCCGTTGAATCAATGACCTCGCTCATGACGGCGGCCAGCTTGTCGTCGGGTTGATCCGCTTCCAACCCGGCATCGAGGATCTCGAGAAGGGAAGAGGTCTTCAGTGCGGTATCGGGATACTCACCCAGGAAACTCCGAATCCCGGCAATCTTCTGCTGGGGGTCTTCGGCGCTGCGCGCCTCGTCAAAGGCCTGCCGTTCCTCCACTCCCGGTGGTTTGAGTCTTTCGAGCTGGGTCTGTTCGGTTCGCTCGGCAATGAACGAAAGGCCGTTCAAAGCCTGGCCGCTGGTCTTGCCACTGATGACCCCGTTCGCCACCGTGCCTTTCAGCGTCATGGGGAGTCCGTCCGCAAGCAGCTGAAGGGTGAGTGAATCGGCCTCGAGCGAAAAGTCTTTGGCCTGCACCTCGAATGGTGCCGTGGTGCTGAGCACGTTAGCCTTCCCGGAAGCCGGGAACTCGATGATGAAGAGCGGGACCTTTCTCCCGCTGTCCGAAAGCCCCTGGAACAGCCATCGTCCCTTCAGTGAATCCTCTGCGCCGAGCGCGAGACTGAAGCAGAGAACCAGTAGCGCGTAGAGTCTTTTGTTCATAAAATCGCGCACCCGGGAAGCAGAAAAATCCGACCGATCAGACCCTCCGCTCGAAAACCTTCCAAGCCTTTATCCACCAGGCGCAAATTCAGTCAGACTTCGAAGACCAGCAGGGAATCCTGCGGCGCCGTCGTGACCTCGGGCCCTTCCTTCCCGAAAAACACGTTAATCTCGCTCCGTACCCCGAAGTCATCGAGGTAAACGCCCGGCTCAATGGTGCAAGCGACGCCGGGCAGAAAACTCCTTGTGTCGTGGGTCTCGAGGTTGTCAAAGTTCACGCCGTTACCGTGCACCTCGCGACCCAGGCTATGACCGGTCCGATGGACAAACTTGTCGGCATAGCCGGCCGCCCGGATCACCCCGCGAACCGCGTCGTCGACTTCCCAGCCCTGAGGGTAACGGCCGCCGGTCGTTTCTTTCAGAAACTCAACCCCCCGATCTCGGGCGCGTCTGACCACATCGAACACCTCGGTAATGCGAGACGGGACCGGCTTGCCGTAGAAAGCGGTCCAGGTGATGTCGGCATAAACGGAATCCGGCCCGAGCGGTTTGGCCCAGAGGTCAATCAGCAGGAAATCGCCTTTCCGCAAGGGCGAGTGGGTTGATTCCGACGGCGAGTAGTGCGGGTTACCGGCATTTCCGTTGACAGCGACAATCGGCGGCGAATCGGTGATGAGACCGTTTTCATGAAATCTCCGTTCGATAAACCTCTGGATTTCGAGCTCGGTCGTAACCCCTTTCTCAGAAACCCACCTGGCCCCCTCTTGAAAAGCCTGGTTGACAATCTCGGTCAGGATCAATGCTGTCACCCGGTGCTGCTGCGCCTGCTCGGCGGTCCAGCGCGTTTCAAACTGCTGCACAAGATCGGCCGATGAGACGACGTCTGCCCCGCAGGACCGAACCAGTTCCACAGTGCCGGCATCAATTTTCGAGACGTAGGGGACGGTGTTCTCAGGGGAGTACTGCATGGCGACGCTCTTCGAAGAGATCAGGATTTCGGCCAGCGAAGACCGCAGTTCCTGCCAGCGAAGGTACACCAGCTTACGCCCAGGCAGGTGATCGAGCATTCCGGACTCAATCCTGTGAACCAGTTTGACCGGCTCCCCTTCAGCCGGGACAAGATAGAACCAGCGGCGCGTCGCGTGGTAGCCGGGGCCAAACCCCAGGATGCTGAGCGCGATCGGGTCATTGGCGTGAAACCCGTAGAAAAGCCAGGCGGGTACGCGGGCAGCAGTGAGCGCCGACTGGATCTGTGCGATGATCTCGTTTGTGGTCATGACACCTGCCGGTAACTTTTCAAGATTCTCTGGCGAACCGATTCGGCCAGAGTCTGTAAGTCCAGATTCCTGTACTCATCATACTCGATCGGGGTATGTATGCTGACTTCGATTGTGCCCGGCCGGATCATAACCGAGCCCCGGGCAAGCAGCCGGTGCGACCCCACTATCGTGACCGGGACGATTGGAGCGCCCGCCTTCTGGGCGAGCAGAAAGCTGCCTCTTTTGAAGGGCGCCACCGTATCTCCCCAGGTTCTCATCCCTTCCGGAAAAATCGCGATGGAGATGCCCGAAGCGACCTTTTTGCCCGCCTCCTCGAACGATTGCAGGGCCTGGCGGGGATTCCTCCGATCGATCGATATGTTTCCCGCTCGCTTCAGATGCCAGCCGAGGAAAGGCCAGCGGAAGAGCGATTCTTTGGCGACGAAGCGGAACTGAAACGGAAGATGGGCCAGAAAAACCCAGATGTCGAACATGCTCAGGTGATTGGCGACGAAGATGTAGGCGCGCCCGGGAGTCAGCCTGTCCCGCCCTGACACCTGGACGCGCGCCCGGGCGATGCGCAGGATCATCTTGCTCCAGGCGACGGCGCAGGCATGTTGGAGCCGCCCGGTTCCGTCGAAAAGCGAGCAGATCACGCTGAGTGTCCCCATGAAAACCGTGAGGAAAATGATGAGCGGAACCCGCCAGATGACGTTCACCGTGGCCAACACAGACATCACGAGACATGCTACGAGATGCGCCGAGCGCTGGTCAACCAACGGGCTGCGCTTTGACCAGTTGATCGGGCGCGGATAATCACCCGACCTTAGGAGCGCTTGACGTTGAACCGGCGACCAGCTGCTTTCTTGGAGCGCGGTGGCCACCCAAGACCCAACACCGTTGACTTGCCACTGCGCTCCAGAAAAGCGGCTGGCCGCCGGCCCGCCGTCGGGCGTTTCGAAGAATAGCCTGATATTGGGGGCTGTTGTGAACGCCATCGGCCGCATCGCCGTCCTCTCATCGCCCTGCTGTAGTAACATAACGCCTTGTGAAACCCCGACATGACAACCCTCAATCCTCCAGGCTTTACCTGGTCGACGGTATGTCGCATATTTACCGCGCGTACTACGCGATCCAGGGGTTGCGCAACAAGAAGGGAATGCCGACCAATGCGGTCTATGGGTTCACCAATATGCTGCGCAAGTTGATCAAGGAAGAGCAGCCTGAGTACCTCGGCGTGGCGATCGACCTGACAGGTCCGACCGTCCGGCACGAACAGTACGAAGGCTACAAGTCGACGCGACGGCCTATGCCGGATGATCTCGCCTCCCAAATCCCCTTCGTGCTGAAGGTGTGTGAAGCGCTGTGCGTCCCCATCCTCTCTTATCCGCGCTATGAAGCCGACGATGTGATTGGGACGCTCGCCCGGAAGGCAGCCGGCTCGAATCTGGACGTCGTGATCGTCACCATCGACAAGGACATGTTCCAGCTGGTCAACGACCGGATCTCGATCCTGGACACGCGCACCATGCTCCGGCTGGATCGCAAGGGAGTCGAGGAGAAGTTTGGTGTCCCGCCCGAAAAAGTCGTGGACGTTCTGAGCCTGGTGGGGGACAGTTCCGACAATATCCTGGGAGCGCCGGGGATCGGGGACAAGGGGGCGAAACAGCTGATCCAGGAATACGGTTCGCTGGAAGCGCTGCTCGAGCACCGCGATCAAGTCAGCCGTAAGACCTATCGTGAGAGCCTGCAGCAGAACGAGGCGCTTATCCGCCAGAGCCGGGAACTGGTGACCATCTGCGACACGCTTCCCTTGGAGCTGAATCTCGACCAGCTGAAAAGGTGCGAGCCGAACCAGGCGGCCGCCCGTGAGTTGTTTGCGGAGCTGGAGTTCACGAGCCTGCTTGACGAGTTTCTTCCGGCGCCGGCCCCGGCAGAAAAAAAGTACACCGTCCTTGAAACGCCGCAACAGATAGCAGAGCTCGCACAGGAGCTGCGGGGAAAAACCGCGGCCATCGCGGCCAGTTTTGGCGAAGGCGCGCATCCGGGCACCTGCTCGGAAGGAATCTCTCTGGCGGCAGGAGAGGGAAGGGCCTGGTTCCTCCCGCGTCAGCTTGTCGAAAGCCAGGCGGCGCTGGTCGGGCAGCTGCTCCTTGAGCCGTCAAGGCTGGTGGTTCACGACCTGAAACCCTTTTACGGCCTGCTTTCCTGTTTCTCCTGGAAGTTGCCCTCCGATATCCGGGACACCATGTTAATGGGGTACCTCCTGGCGCCGAATCAGTCGAACTTCGCGCTGGACCGAATGGTGATCGAGTATCTGGGCAGCAAACTGACCGGGGCCGGGGAAGGAGGACCGCCGAATCTCTTCGGTGAGGCGCTGGCAAACGCAACCAGCGAAAAGGCGGATCTGACGTTCGAATTGTTCAACAAGCTCCAGCCCCAATTGGTCGAGAAACAGCTTGAACCGCTGCTGACAGACGTGGAGATTCCCCTGGTAGAAGTCCTGGCAGCCATGGAAAGGGACGGCGTTCGGGTCGATTGTGAGCTGCTCAGGCAGATGTCCCAGGAGATGGAGGCCGAGCTGACGACCCTGACCAACAGGATTTTCGAGCTGGCGGGCGAAAGTTTCAACATCAACTCTCCGCGTCAGCTGGCACTGATCCTTTTCGAAAAGCTCAAGCTGCCTCAGCCCAAGAAGACGCGGAAGGCGGGCCACTATGCCACCGGGTTCGAGGTGCTGGAGCAGTTGGCGGCCACACACGAACTGCCCAAGCAGATCCTCGAGTATCGGGAGCTGACCAAGCTGAAGGGTACTTACCTGGACGCCCTGCCGCGGCTGGTTAATCGCAAGACTGGGCGAATCCACACCTCTTACAACCAGATGGTCGCGTCAACCGGGCGCCTGTCTTCCAGCAACCCGAATCTGCAGAATATACCGATAAAAAGCGAGGTGGGACGGAAGATCCGCCGGGCGTTTATTCCGGAGGCGGGATTCTGGATGCTGGCCGCCGATTATTCCCAGATCGAGCTGCGTGTGATGGCCCATCTTTCTCAGGATCCGGTCCTGCTCGACTCATTCCACAAGGACGAGGACATTCACGACCGGACCGCGCGCGAAGTGTTCGGAATGAGCGCGGTCATGAACCCCAAGGAATTCAGGCGTCACGCGAAGGTCATCAACTACGGCATCATGTACGGCCTGAGCGCCTTCGGCCTGGCCCAGAATCTCAAGATCGACCGGAAAGAGGCGCAGAAGTATATCGATGATTACTTCAAGAAATATCAGGGAGTGAAGCGGTGGATCGACCGGACCCTGGCCGACGCGCGCCGGACGGGCTACGTCTCCACGTTGTTCGGGCGGATTCGGCAGATCCCCGAGCTGAACAGCAGCAATTGGGGCCTGCGGGGATTCGGCGAACGGACTGCCGTCAACGCCCCTATTCAGGGAACGGCCGCGGACCTGATCAAGAAAGCCATGGTGCTGATGTTTCGCGAAATGCGGCATCAGGGGCTGCGCAGTCGGTTGATCATGCAGGTGCATGACGAGCTCGTTTTCGAAGTGCATGAAGACGAGTTAGAATTGATGAAGCGTTTGGTCAAGGACCGGATGGAAGGGGCCGCCCAGCTGAGTGTGCCGATTCGGGTTGACCTGGCAGTCGGCTCCTCCTGGCTGGAAGCGAAATAGTGCCGCGGATCATCGCGGATATCCGCGGATCAGCAGCCGCGGATCTTCGCGGATATTCGGATATTCGCGGATCGGCGCTGATCCGCGGGCGAAGATCCGCGGGAACAAACGCGCTTTTTGATCGTTATTAATAGGTAGCTATGGCTGAGACTTTTGCATACGCTGATGCGTTCTCGGCATCCCGGGACAATGCGTTAGTGTCGGCTTACCTGGAAGGCGACGATCATGCCTTCCAAGTCCTTGTTTCCAGATACCAAGGAAAACTGATCAACTACGTCAACACGCTGGTCCACGATTATGACCTGAGTGTGGATCTAGCCCAGGAGACATTTATACGCGTATTTCGTTACGCGGATCGCTACCGGGGTGATTATCAGTTCTCCACTTGGGTTTACCGGATTGCCACCAACCTGGCGATTGACGAGCTGCGGCGCAGGGAACGGAAAGGCCGCTTCTCGCTTCGCCACATGATCGCTCTCTTTGAGAAGGACGGGAGGCCGCTTCCGATTCCGGATGTGCGTCCAACGCCGGAGCGGACCCTCGACGGAAAGGAAAGGCTCGAGCGGCTGCAGGCGGCAGTTGATTCGCTGCCGCCGAAATACCGCCTGCCTTTTCTGCTCAAAGAGGTTGAAGATTTGTCTTATGACGAGATCTGCCAGGTCCTTCAGATCTCCATGGGAACCGTGAAATCCAGGATTCACCGGGCCAAGATGCTTTTACGTGAGAAATTAGCGGGAATCCTATGACTTGCAGTGAAGTTCAGAGAATATTGACCGAGGATATCCAACAGGCCGCGTCTGGCGAAGTGCAGAAACACCTGGAGAGTTGTCAGGCGTGCAGAGAGCTGGAGCGTGACCTGCTCAGCCTTCAGGAACTGAGCGGCGGACTGAAGGGGCGGACCCACGTCCCGGCCTTTTTCGCCGAGCGGGTCTGTTCGCGCGCTTCCGGTCGGTCTCGGGCCGCTTACTGGAGCCTCGCCGCCACTGCCGTAGGATTGATCCTCCTGGTGGTCGCCGTGGCGAATCTGGCGGGTCTTTCCCCTGAAGGCGACGGACAACTGAAGCCCGAAGTCATGAACGGAGGGGAGCGAATCAAGAGAATCGAGCACCAAGAGCGGGCGGCTTCACCGAAAGCTGAGCCCGATGTCTTTTACTTAGGAAGTGAGGAGTGGGGGAGTCAAGAAACGGACGTTTTGACCCTGCCGCGATCGCACCGGGGCAATCGCCTCGAGGCGCCCAGACGCTCATCCGCCGGCTACGTCCTGGAACTGCCCGCCACAATCGAAGTGCGCCAGACGCAGGCAGACAACGAGTTCTACCTCGAGAACGTGAGTCATTAGTTGGCGAGGAGTTTGATGACAGGGCGGTACATCCACAGAATTGCCAGTCTGGCAGTCGTAATGCCCATGCTTGTCCAGCTGTCTTTCGCCGAACCGGACGGCAGGCCGGACTCCTTCGTAAAAGTCCTCGTCAGGTCGCAGGTCGGGCTCTTTGACGAGAGCTCCATGCTGGAGATCCTCCAAGTCCAGCAGCTGATTCCTTTTCCAGGTCTGGTCATGGATGAACAGGGACACGTGGTCTCCTTTGTCGGGGTCCGCTGGCCCGAGCTGGCCGTGCCCGATGCCCGGATTACCGTTGAGACAGCCAATGGCGAAAGGTACCCGGCACAGGTTGTCGGAATCGACCAGAGGATTTCTCTCGCGGTGCTGTCCGCTGACGTCAGGCCTTCCAGCGTCATCCGGTTTGCCGCTTTTCCACAGAACGGGCAGGTACGGTTCTTTAACCTCGGCCCCCAGGAGTGGAGGACTTCTGCTCCCTTCCTGCTGAAAGTCGGGAAAAAGCCGGGTTTGCCGGAGCACGACGTGCAGGTGGGAGGATTGGGGAAGTCCTCTCAGGGTTGGGAAAGCAGCGTCGTCGTCGACCGCGAAGACAAAGTCGTCGGTATCGTCACCGGAACCCGCCGTTACCCCTACAGCCGAACAGTTGAAACGTGCCAGATACTGCCCGCCGACGTGATCCGGAAGTCGACGGGCCGGATTCTTGCCACCCGATCGGATATCGAAGCGGGATGGCTGGGAGCCTATTTGGGCGACGGCAAGGACGGGCGCACCATTATTACCAGGACTGTCCGTGGCGGACCCGCTGAAAGAGCGGGGCTTCAGCCGGGGGACGCGATTCTGAAGGTCGACGATCAGCCTGTGGAACAGTGGCAGCGTTTTGTCGAGAGAATCCGGTGGGCCGGCGCCGGCCATTCTTTACCGCTCACCTTCAAGCGCAATGAAGAGGTCAAGACGATATCCGTGAGGCTGAGCCGACGCATGGATGTTTTGCCTCGGATTCAGTGGATGGTGCGGAGCGAGTCCTGGCCTGGAAGGGGCGCTCGAAGGGTTCCTCGCATCGCTCCAGGCCTTCCTCCTCTGGCGCTGCTCGGCTTCGACCTTGACCCGCTGCCGGCTCAGTTGGCCGACTTCTTCAAATGCCCGGACGGCCAGGGTCTGCTCGTGCGTGAAGTCACCGCGGACGGCCTGGCTGATAAAGCCGGCCTGCGGGCCGGCGATGTCCTTATCCGGGTTAACGATGTAGGCGTCTCGTCGCCAGCCGACCTGCAGCCCTTTCTCCGCAATGGGTCTGCCTTTGATATTCAGTTCATCCGTGGCGGCCAGATCCGCAAAGTCAAGCTGAGACTGCCATAGAAGGTAACCCCTCA
>JBHGBF010000126.1:0-15296 GCA_041946865.1 Acidobacteriota bacterium
GTGTTTTCCGGAGCAGTGCGCCATCGCCTTCGAGGCTTGGTAAAGCACCGGCCTCTCTCGTCGTTGCTGCCACACTCCCAACAAAAAACTGAGGGGTTACGATTCAGCTTTAGCTTAGGTCACCGGGCGAAAGACGTTCTGAACCGGGGAGCCTTCGAGCCATCTACCGGGATCAGGGCTCTCGAGCGCCTCCGCCAGCACGTCCATGGCTTCCCCGTAGGCCCGCAGCGTCCGGTCGATGTCCTCGTCCGAGTGCGAGTACGACATGTTGTGATACCCGGCGCACAGTATTCCGCGCTTGATGACCTCCTGCTGAAAAAGGCTCTTGATTATCAGGGACGGCTGCTTCTGGGCATCCAGGAACCGGATGGTCGTCCGGCAGGGATAGCCCAGGCATGCCAGGTACTCCCCGACCCCCTTCTCGGCCGCAAGGCGCGCGAACCCCTCCTGCAGTTTCTTCCCCTGGCGCCAGACGGTGTCGAGAACACTCGGGTCGCGCAGGATCTTCACGGTGGCCAGGCCGGCAGCCAGCGAAAGGCATTCCCCGCCGTAAGTCAGCGAAAAAAAGACATCCTCGCACTCACGCATGACGTCAGCGCGGCCCACCACCGCCGACAAGGGCATACCGTTGCTCATGCTCTTGCCCAGGCAGGCAAGGTCCGGGGTCACCCGGAAATAATCCTGCGCGCCGCCCAATGCCCACCGAAAGCCGGTGATCACCTCGTCAAACACGAGCAACGCACCTTCTTGCCTCGCTAGTTCCTTTACCTCCTCCAGGAAAGCGGGGCGCGGGGCCTCGGTCAGAACCGGCTCCATGATGACCGCCGCCACCTGGCCGGGGTGTTGTTTGAAGACCTGCCTGAGGCTGTCCAGGTCGTTGTACCGGAAGGGATGGATCAGCTCCGCAAGAGCCTTGGGGACCCCCCGGGACCGGCTCGTCGAGGCGACGTACCAGTCCTGCCAGCCGTGATAGCCCGATTGGGCCAGGTGATCGCGGCCAGTAAACGCCCGGGCGATTCGAATGGCCGCACTCGTGGCATCCGACCCGTTCTTGCCGAAGCGCGCCATTTCCGCACAGGGGATGACCTCGGTCAAAAGCTCGGCCATTTCGACCTCCAGCGGGTGCATCAGGGAAAGCGTCGTGGCCCGGCCGAGCTGCTCGGTGATCGCCGCGTTCACCGCCGGAAAGCTGTAGCCGAGGATGATAGGGCCCAGTCCCGACATGTAGTCGATGTACTCGGAGCCGTCAACATCCCAGACGCGGCTCCCCCGCCCCGCTTCCAGGTAAACCGGCGCCACCCCCTGAACGAGCTGCGTCGGCCCCTTGCTGAGACACTGTGTCTGGCAGGGGATGACTTTCTCAGCCCGCCTGAGCAGGCCCTGCGACCGCTCGAGGCTCCGCTTCCTCACCAAACCTGGTTCCGACATCGCTTCTCCTTTCTATTGGGCGCCGCCAGGCCCGGGCTCGGACAAACGAGACACCGCAGACAGGGAGCCAGAGGCTGCCGCTCCCACCTGGCGCCTTTTCAGCGCCTCTTCTCGAGTTTCTGCCACCCCGGCGTCCGGTACCCGTGCTCCAGGAAGGACCGTTCGTACCAGCACAGGTAGCCATAGGAGGCCAGGTCCAATAAGTCGTTGTCGCCGTCCCCGTTCCAGTCCGCTCCCGTGATCGTTGAGTTGAAGGGGACAGGCGGGACTTCGAGTACCCGGGCCGGCCAGAAAGGGCTTTCAACCCGGCCGGCGGCATTCAACACCAGGTGAACCTTGCCGGCGCCGATCAGCACATCCGGCCAGCCGTCCCCATCCCAGTCGGTCGTGGCAGGAACCAGCCGGGAGCCGACCTCCGCAATCAGCACCGGGGCGGCGAAGGTGGGCGCGGGACCGCCGCTGACCTGTCGATAGTAACGGACCTTTCCGTAAGTGTCGCCGACCACCAGGTCGAGGCGACCGTCGCGGTCGTAGTCGGCGGCCGTCAGCGTGGTGCGCGCCCCCTGCAAAACGTCGAAGTCCCACTTCTGCCCGGGCTGCGGGCCGACCTGCAAAGGCAGCCCGCCGGTCGTCCTGAGCTTTACACCCGCCGTATCGTACCGCGGCCGGTTTGTGCCGCCGCGGTTACGATGGAAGTACACCCAGCCCTCGTGAACACCGTAGAGGATGTCCGCCCTGCCGTCGGAGTCGAGGTCGGCTACCTGGGTGAAAGTCCACTGGTCCCCTCGGGGCGACTTGTGGAAAACCTCTTCCCCCGGCGGAAGCAGGCTTCGCGGCGCCTCGAAAAGCCCGGGGTTGCCCACCCCCCGGTTCAACCACACGGAAAATCCCTGCACCAGGTCGAACTGGCCGTCCTGGTTCCAGTCGACAACTTGCCCCCAGATCGGGTCGGTGGTCCAGTGGCCCGAGAGCCGTTTGGGGTCGTACTGCCAGAGCGGCGCCTGGCGGGCGCCAACGTTGAAGAACAGGTAAAGGTCCGCGCCCGAGCCGACGACCAGATCGAGGAGTCCGTCCCCGTTCAGATCGGCCGCGCGGGGAGAGGCCAGGTGTCCCTGGTGGAACCGTCCTCTGACGGGAAAGGGCCGCCGCTTCAAAGCCGGTTTGCCTGCCGTCCCGACGTTCTCAAAGTAGTAGAGGAAGTTCTCGCTGCTCGCAGAGTCGCCCCCTTCCGCCGTCATCGCCATGGACCCGCTGATCAGGTCGAGATCATGGTCCGCGTCGAAATCGGCCAGACAGGGAGCCGCGCACCACTCGGTGTCAATCGGGGCGTTGTCCGCCTCGACCGGTCCACGGAATCTGAGCAGCGGTACCCCGCCTGCGTCCCGGCCGATGTTCTCGAACCAGAAGACCATCCCGGTCACATAGCCGCCCGCCAGAAGGTCCTCATCCCCATCCCCGTCCCAATCTCCTGCCGCCAGCACCGGATGGTAGTCGGTCTTGTAGATACCCTTGATCTCCGGGTTGGGCTCATGCGGGAGGGCCAGCGGCTTGCCGTCGGCCTGGAGAAAACCCCGATATTCGAGCCGGGGGTTCGAGTTGGTGCCGACGTTCCTGTAAAAGAGCGCCCGGTTCCACTCGGCTCCGCTCAGCAGATCCCGGCGGCCGTCACCGTCCCAGTCGACGACCAGCGGCGCGCTGCTGAAGCCCACATCGAGCGGGCGGCCGTCGGCCATGAACAGCATCTTCGAATAGGGGAAGGAAGGCGCCGACCGGCTCCCCCGGTTCGGGAACCAGATCATTCCGCCCCGCTCGCCGCCCAGCAGAATGTCAGTCAGGCCGTCGCCGTTCCAATCCGTCGTTTCGACGCGACCGGTGCGAACTCCATGGGTACTGGCGCCGGCGTCGGTGATCCGCTCGAAACCATCGCCCAGGAAGCCTCGCCGCGGCACGGCACCCGGCTCCTGGCCGGCAGGCAACAGGTCGAAGTAGATCGCGTAATAGGAGGGCTTGTTTCGCTCCTGAGTGTGGACCCAAGCCAGACGCCCGCTTTCCCACTCACCCAGCGTCTCGTAAAAGTAGCCCCAGCCCGGCCTTTGGCCGTACTCGAGGCGTCCTTCGGTGCGGTCGATGTTGCCGGCGAATTCGGGAAAGTCCCAGGGAATCGAGTCGTCGTACCAGCGGAAAGGCACTTCCCACGGAGCTTGACCATACGCCCATTTGCTGAAGTCGGCCGGCTGGGCTTCGCCTTCGCGATAGCGCGCAATCTGAAGTGACGCAACGTCCAGCCGCCTGCCGGCTTCCCCGGCGGCCTGGGCCACGAGTTCCCGGCCCAGCACCAGCCGGGCCGGCATCTGGTCCCGCTGCCTCGCGCCCGAATCGATCGGGTCCACCCGGACGAGGATCCGGTGCCCTGCTCGACCCACCCATACGGGCGAGAAGTCTCGATTGTCGGGAAGCAAGAGGCCAAGCCCGGCGATCAGGACGGGAGCACCTACCCCGAGGAGAGTCGCAGCTTTCATGTCTCAGCTCGCTTTCGGGAGGGCTTTGGGCTCGAGCCCCATGGAATCGAACAAGGCCTTGATCTCCCGCAGGTCGGCATCGGTACAGACATCGCTCGGCGGGCGCAGATAGCGTTGAGCGATGCCGAAGTACTCGAGCACCCCTCGCCAGTAGGCGTGGAAGGAACGCTTGCCCGAGAGACAGAAATCGAAAAGCGGCTGGTCATACCTGAGGACGATCTCCTTGGCCTGATCCATGTCGTTCCTTTCGACGGCTTTCCAGAACCGGACGGCTACTTGCGGCGCAAAGGTGGCGAAGGTGCTCAGATAGCCCCTCGAGCCATAGCGTTGTCCGATCAGGAAGCGCCACTTCTGGCCCCCGCAGAAGATCGCCAGGCGCCGGCCGTATTTTCTCTGGATGTCGAAGTAATACTTCTCGGAGACATCCTCCTTCATGGCGACAACGGAAGGCAGGGCCAGGAGTTTTTCAAGCAGGGACAGAGGGAAGTTACCGTGCAGGACAAGGCCGAGCCTGGTCGCTTCGGCAATCTTCCGGTAGTGTTCCAGCCGGCCCTCCTCCGAACCTGCGGGGACAAGAACCTGCACTCCATCGGCGCCGGCCGACTCGGCATACCGGGCATATTCGACGGCCGGCGCCGTCCACCAGGCGCCGGTCGCGGCGATGAACGTCCCCTTGTCGCCGACAGCCTCCGCCAGCACGCGCGTCAGCTCCTTGATCTCCTCGAAGCTGAGGACCTGGTACTGACTGTCGCCGGCGGTCAGCTCGTAAGCCGTGATCCCGTTTGCCAGGCCCAGGCGGACCATGTTTCGAACCGCCTGGTAGTCCACCTCGAAGGTCGAGGTGAACGGGGTAGGAATGGCCAGGATCGGCCCCCGGATCCGGCGTTTGAGCTCGGCCGGGCTCATGGGGCCCGGGGAAGGTGCGCTGCGCGCCCGAGAGACTTCGGCCAGTGAGACCGCCGCGACAGCTGAGCCGATGAATCCTCGTCGCGTGAGTGCCTTGCTTCCCTTCGTGATCATAGCCCCTCCCTTGCCTCCGGTCTTTTGTCAACAGTTGACAGCACGTATCGATGGTAAAACAACGATCTCGGGCATGCAACACCTAATCGCGGCCCTGGCGCCGGCGCCCAGGGCCGCGATTCTCAGGGCGTCACTCCGCAAGCGCCATAGGGCGCTTCCGGGACGAGTCCAAAAAGGACGGAGAAAGAAAGGCGGCTACGACTATCGCCTGATCTCTCTTTGTCGCTCCGGCTTCGACAGAAACTATAAGGGGTTACCCGGCAAGCCGATCAGGGTCTCAGCTTTTGCTTTCCTGTCAACTGTCGACATGCTAGCATGAAGGGCCGGAGGGGGTTTCGATGCGCAAACACTGCGGAATGGCGCTTGCGCTTCTTGGCGCAAGTTTTATGGGAGTAACGATGAACGAGATCAAGACGATCGTATGGAGTCGGGGACCGGACGTGCCGCTCCCGCGCGGAGGCTACGGCATGGCCTGGCACGACCAGGGACTGGTGCTGGCCGGCGGCACCTTTTGGCGGGACGGGAAGAAGCTTTGGACTGACGATGTGAGCTCCTTCGACCCAAAATTGAACCGATGGAGCGGAATGAAGCCCCTTCCCCGCCCCATCGCGTACGGCTCCCTGGTCGAGCTCGGGGGCTCACTTTACCTGCTGGGGGGATGTGACGACAGGCAGGTGTACCGGGATCTGCTCCGGTTCAGGGACAACCGATGGACCCGGATCGGCGAGATCCCGGAGCCTCTCGTTTACTCCGCCGCAGCGGTGCTCGACGGCAGGATCTACCAGGTAGCGGGCAGTTATGACATCAACGACCTGACCACGGGGACCCGGAAAACGTGGACCTATGATCCCGTTTCAGGCCAATGGTCCGAGGGACCCGCGGTGCCCGGACCGCCGCGTCTCCTGCATGTCCTCGCCGCTCTTGGAGACTCTCTCTACCTGTTCGGGGGCTGCACGCAGAAGCCGGGCGGCACGCTGACCGACCTGGACGACGCCTATCGGCTCCGCAAGGGCGCCACGCGGTGGGAGACGATCAGGTCCCTGCCACTGCCCTTAAGGGCTGCCGGGATAGCGGCAGCTGACGGCAGCATCTACATCTTCGGCGGACACGGAGTGAAGTTCCTGGACGAGGTGTACCGCTACGATGCGGGACGCAACAACTACACCCGGGTCTCGCGCATCCCTGTTCCCCTGGCCGACACCAAATTCGTCTTCGGCGACGGCCGCTTTTATGGAGCAACAGGCGAGGATGCAGGCGGTTCACGCTTCCCTGGCCTTCTGATCGGCCGCAGGGAGTGAGCCGCCCCGGGCCGAGGCTTCGCCGCAGGGGCCCCTCTCAGGGCCCCTCCCTCCCACAAACCTGTTGACAAAACGGCGAAGTTCATGTCAACTGTTGACAGGCTCGTCGAGCCGAAATTCGGAGGGGTGAAGGATGAAGGACAAACTCAGGGGAGTGATCGTACCGATTGGGACGCCGGTTGACGAGGAGGAGCGCGTTGACGAGAAGGGCCTGCGACGGCTGGTGCGCTATCTGACCGAAGCCGGCGTACAGGCGATCCTGGCCAACGGTTCGATGGGGAGTTTCGCGCATCTCGAGGACCGGGAGCAGCTTAGGGGCGTCGAAATCATCCTGGACGAGGTGGGGGGCCGCATTCCGGTGGTCGCAAACATCGGGGAAAACGGCACTCGCCGGGTCCAGCGCATGGCCAGGGAGTTCGAGCGGCTGAACCCCGATTACCTCGCTGTCCTGCCTCCTTTCTACTTCCTCCTGACACAGAGCGAGCTCGCCAGTTTTTACCGCGATATCCTGGACCATGTGAACACCCCCACCTTCGTGTACAATAACCCGGCCACCACCAAGCTCGATCTGGAGTTCGAGACGATTTGCGAGCTGGGCCAACATCCGAACGCGGCCGGCGTCAAAGACAGCAAGCAGGACTTCGAGAAGTGGATGAGAATGGTCCGACACTTCCGGGGAACCAACTTCTCCGTCTGCATCGGGACGGAGTTCCTCGCGGCCCCGGCCCTTGCCATGGGGTGCGATGGCGTCATCGCCGGGCTTCACAACGTGTGTCCCCACATTGCCGTTGAGCTGTTCCGATCGGTGTGTGAAGGCAACCTGATGCGAGCCGACCAACTGCAGCAACGCCTGATCGATCTGTTCTCGATCTTTCGGGTGGGTGGAGTCTGGGGGGCCTTTGAAGTGGCCTTACGACAATTGGGGATCTGCAACAAGATCACAATCAAACCTTTTGCCCCGGTGACGGATCCACTAATCGAGGAACGGATCAAGCAGATCCTGAGGACGCACTTGCCTGGGTCGGAAGCCCTTCCAGGCGGCAGTCCGCAAGGCGTGGCCGACACTCCCCCGGCCACGTCTCCGACCATCCCGAGCTAACGGGCGTCCTTGGGTTCGTCGCGGTATCGGTTTCTCTGGTAAGGAGCCCCGAGAATGCAGCTGAGACCCCTGGATCTGGTGGTGATCGTGCTGTACCTGGTGGTCACGCTGGGAATTGGCCTCTACTTCGCCAGGCAGCAAACGTCCAAGGAAAGCTATTTCGTAAGCGACCGCCAGATGCCCTGGTACCTGGTGGGTATCAGCGTTTTCGCGACCCTGCTTTCCACCATGACCTACCTGTCGATCCCTGGTGAAATGATCCGCTACGGGGTCGGGTACTTTTTTGCCTACCTCGGCTTCCTCGCCGCCGTTCCGCTTGTGAACCGGCTGATCATTCCGTACTTGATGCGTCTGCCGGTCACCAGCGTCTACGAGTACCTGGAAAAGCGTTACGGCGTCGGGGCCCGGTCGCTGGCCGCCGCGGTGTTTGTGGTCACCCGCATCATCTGGATCGGACTGGTGACTTACACGGCTTCGTTCGCTATCTCGGCCATCACCGGATGGACGATTCCGTGGATCGCCCTGGTGATTGCCAGCGTGGCCATCTTCTTCGCCACGGCGGGAGGCATCACCGCGGTCATCTGGATGAGCGTCATCAAGTTTGTCATCCTGTTCGGGGGGGCCCTCCTGGTTCCGGTCTACATCCTGATACTGACCGATAGCGGACCCAGCGAGTGGTGGGCGGCTTTCAGCCAGGCGGGCCGAGGCGCCGTTCCCATCTTCAGCTTTGATGCGACCGTCCGGATCACGATTATCGGCATGGTGATCCTGCAGATTACCTGGAATCTCTGCACTCACGGGGCCGACCAGGTGGCCGCCCAGCGCTACCTGACGACCAGTTCGGCAGCGTCGGCAGCCCGCTCCGTCTGGCTGTTCGCACTGGCCAACGTTGGCCTGATCGGTCTGCTCGCGGTCTGCGGGCTGGGCCTCTTTTTCTACAACTACAGCATCTCGGGCCTGTCGATCAGCCAGTTTCAGGCGGCCGTGGCCCCCGAGGCCGACAACCTGTTGCCACGCTTCATTGCAACCCAGCTCCCGGTGGGAATCGCAGGACTGCTGCTGGCCGCGCTTGTTTCAGCGGCCATGACCAGCGTCGGGTCGGGGGTCAACTCCATCTCGACCGTGCTCGTCACGGACTTCTTTGACCGTTTCGGCAGCGGGGACGCGGCCCGGAAACCGCTTCTGCTCGCACGTTGGCTGACGGTAGGAGCGGGGCTCCTGGGCTTTTTCGCCGCCGTCACGATCGACTTCCTGATGCGCACCAGCAAGTGGAACCTGGTCGAGCTGATCGAGCGGGCGAACCACCTGTTCGTCGCCCCGTTGGCGGCCCTGTTCTTTGCCGGGCTTTTCTTCAGGAGAACGGGAACCCGGTCGGCTATCCTGGGGTTTCTGGCGGGTGTCCTCACAAGCCTCGTCGTGTCTTTCAGCGGCGAGATTTTCCGAACAAGCATCTCCTTCATGTGGATCATGCCAGCTTCGCTTCTCGTGAGCCTGCTGGTTTCTTTTGGAACTGGGTTCTTACTGGATACGCCTTCGGCGGCCCAGCTGGCCGGCCTTTCGCTGGCCGGGCCAGCCGAGCCCCGGAGGGCGGGAGGGGGGTCAGATGATGTCGTCAGCGGTGCGAGTAGTTGACAGCGGTCTGGTTTACAGAAATCCGAAACCCTATCTGCGCAGTGTGGTTGCTTATCACCCTTCGGTTGTATTGCTCGCAGACCGGAATCTGTTGGCGACTTTCGACCTGGGCGAGGCAGTGGAATCGCTCGATTACCACACGGTCGCGTCCCGGTCAGCCGACGGCGGCCGGACGTGGCAGCTCGAATCGCCGCTGCTTAGTGATCCTCCGGCAAGAACCACGCACACGATTCGGGTACGCCGGCTCTCTGACGGTTCGCTGGTCGGACTTGGCGCCTTCTTTCATCGTGAAGACCCGGATGAGGGCCTGGTCAACCGTGAGACTTCCGGGTACGTTGCGACCGACCTCTTCTGGATCCGCTCAACGGACGCCGGCCGTTCGTGGTCGCGGCCCCAGCCAGTCGTCTCGCCTCTGCCCTCGACTGCCTGGGAGTTCTGCCACCCGCTGCTGGAGCTCCAGAACGGCAGGTGGCTGGCGCCGGTGGCGACCTGGAGAAGCTGGGACGGGAGCAACCCGCCCGGGGAGCAGACCGTAGCGCTTGTCAGTGACAACCGCGGGCAGAGCTGGCCCCGCTTTACCCGGATGTTCGATGGGCGCTCGAGCGGACGCAGTCATCTGGAGGTCTCCGCAACCCAGATGGCCGACGGCCGCATCCTCGCCGTCTCCTGGGTTTTCTCCTTTGACAGCGGGGAGACCTTTCCGACTGAATTCACGATCAGCGAGGATCGGGGCGAGACGTTCTCCGAGCCCCTTTTGACCGGCTTCCTGGCCCAGACCTGCAAGATCCTGCAACTCGCCGACGGCCGGATCCTGTGCGCCTACCGGCGGCACGACCAGCCGGGCCTCTGGGCGACGGTCGCGCGGTTGGAAGGGTCACGCTGGACCAATCTGGTTACGGCGCCCTTGTGGGAGGGCGCCAGCTCGGGCATGGCCGGGCAGGTGTCCAGCGGGCAGGAGCTGAGCGAGCTCAAATTCGGTTATCCCTCCCTCTGCCAGCTGCCCGGCGGCGAGGTCATGCTGCTGTTCTGGTGCCAGGAAGGCTGCCTGACCAACATCCGCTGGCTGCGGCTGCAGGTGTGAGCTGTCGGCATCAGACGAAGAGGCGGCCAGCCTCTTCGTCTGATTTGCTCGTGTCACGCCGCCGCGGTCAGTACGCCACCGTCCAGTCGGGGGCAATGTCCTCGGCGATCGTCTCTGCTATCAGGAAGTCGGTGGGAAGCGTTTGCAGGAGGGACGTCGGGACCCGCGGGGTCACCGGCCCATGCGCCGCCAGACGTGTTATCAGCCGCTGCCAGGAGATGCTCGTCCCGCCGATGGCCAACGCATTCATGTCCATTCGGTATTTGGCCCCGATCACCTCCGCCGGGCCGATGGTCGCTGCCTTGGGCGGCACCAGGGCGAGGTCGCCGCTGCGGCCGAAGCTCCCGTGCAGCGAGTTCTGGGCAATCGTGAAGGGGCTCAACGTCACGACCCGTGCGTGCATCTTCTTCCACTCCTCCAAGTCTCCCTGCAGCTCGGGCGCATCCGGCTCGATGAAGGCCAGGTGACCGGTCCACCCGGGACCGCTGTAGCAGGCGTCCGCACCGCCCATGTCAGCGATCATCCGGCCGTAGCTCCCTATGTTCTGAGTCGTCGGGCCGCAGATCTGTTTCTCCGGCGGCCGGAGATCGGGCCGGATTTCCTCGTAAAAGTACTTCTTGAACTGGTACATGAAGCCTTGTGGCCAGGTCTCGGGCGCGATGCTCCCATCCTGGTCCGCGTACTCGTCCATGATGAATACGAAGACGTTTCGGCAATTCACCTCGAAACGGTTGATCAGATGGGCCACCTTCCGGTACGTGAAGGCCGGATTCGGCATGATCAACACCACGCGCTGATTCTTGTCGTCTGACTCCTTTATCCGGTAGAACATGTCCGAGAGCCAGATGAACTCGACATCCGGATCGCAGACGACCCGGATCTTGAAATCGGGATTCGGGTGCCGGGTGATGTCTTCCTTCTTGATTCTTCTAACCCTTTCCAGGACCTCCTTGTCCCGGAAAGGAACCCATTGGGACGGCTCGTAAGTAAAAGCGCTCATCTCTCCTCCCTTGCAGGAGCAGTCAGCGATCAGCGATCAGCTATCAGCACTGCTGATCGCTGAGGGCTGATCGCTGACTGCTGGTTGTCGGCTGACGGCTGATCGTACGGTACTCGGACAGCCACTCACCGTAACGCTTGTGTCGTTCGGAATCGGGTCGAATCACCCGGCTCCACGCGCTCCACGACCGCGTGACTTCGGACAGGCAATCAAACCAGCCGGCAGCCACCGCGGCCATCATGCCCGCCCCCAGGCAGGCGGTCTCGGCGCAAGCCGGCACCGCGAACTCGATTCCGCAGACGTCGGCGAAAACCTGTAGCCAGGCGTCACTTCTGGCCCCTCCTCCCGTGGCCGCCACGCGCGCCGGCAAGCGGCCACTGGGGTAAAGGCGCTCGATCATCTCCAAAAGACTCGCGGCCGTGCTTTCCATGAGGGCGCGCACAAAGTGCGGCTCAGTGTGGCCGACTCCCAGCCGGTGAAAAACCTCCTTTTTCCCGGCAATTGCCGGAGATGCCATCAGACCATCGCTTCCCGGCCCCACTGAGTCGACGGCCGCGAGCATGTCGGGAAAAGAAAGCCCGGGACAGTGCTCCCGGTGATAGCGGTCTACTGCGCCAGTCCCGTTCTCCTCGAAAGCCAGCAGATAAAAGGGATACCCATGCGTGCCCGGCCCCATGGCACAGTCCGGCAAAAACGAGAAGCTGTCACAGTATCGGACGCAGGCGACCACGGTGCCAATCGAGATGCTCGGCGCGTCCACTGCACAGATGCCGGCGCCGATTGCTGCGGCGTGGTGATCCAGGCTCCCAACCGCCAGCGGGATTCCGGCAGGCAGTCCCAGGAGCCCAGCTGCTCCGGAGGATGTCACACCCGCCACCGTGCCAGGCGGAAGGGGGGAAAACAGCTGCTCCGGCGCGATTCTCGCCGCCTCCAGGGCTTTGTCCCACCACCGTCCGGCACGCAGGTCCAGGAGACCGAGCAGGGCGGCTGTCCCCTGGTCTCCCGCCGGAACGCCGGTAAGCGAAAAAACCAGGTAATCGGACATCGTCATCACCCGCGAGCAGGCGGACCAAAGGCCAGGGTGCAGGCGCCGGAACCAGGCGAGCTTGTGCACGCAGAACTCCGGTCCGCCCAGGCCCAGCCCCGTGGTGTTGAGAAAATCCGGGCGCTTCCAGAAGGCTTCAAGCCGGGGCTCGGGGGGCAACCCCGCCGCTCGCCGATCCGGCCAGAGGATGAGCGGAGTGAGAGGCATCCCGCCCGCGTCCATCAGCAGAAAGCTGTTGGCTTGGGAGGAATAACACATCGCGCGCACGGAATCCGGACCTGCGCCGGCCGCCCGGAAAGCCTCACCGACGGCCAGGCTCAGACTCGCCCAGAATCGCTCGAGCGGCAGCTCACACCTCTGGCCGACAGCTTCGTCCTTGTCGACGGTCACC
Organism: Acidobacteriota bacterium; assembly: GCA_041946865.1. Lineage (GTDB taxonomy): Bacteria > Acidobacteriota > UBA6911 > RPQK01 > RPQK01 > RPQK01. The sequence goes on from JBHGBF010000126.1 coordinate 12,514, forward strand.
CGTCCCAAGCCGCAAATCCTACCCGACCGGCCGAACAGGGCCGCCTTGAAGCAGGTCGTACCGAGATCAACAGCCAGAACGAGGTCCACTGTGGCCATAAACGGTCTCCCGAGGTCAGGGCTGGCAAGAACCGAGGAGATCAAGCGTGCGCTCGACCAGGATCTGGCCGCTCTCCGGTGCAAACAGGGCGTTCGAAGCCTCGTAGGCCCCCTCCGCCACGGCTTCCGGGGTGACGATGTAGCCTTGCAGCTCGCCGTTGGCTAAAGAAATGATATAGGCGCCCGGCCGCCGGCTCTTCACCGCCAAAGCATACTCGACGAAAATCTCTCCTTGCCACCCGACAAACGCACAGGGCCCCACCGAAATCAGCTGGATCTCGGCCGGAAGAACTGAGGCATACGCGCCTTCCAACCGCCCTTCCTCGGCAGCCCGCGCCAGGGTCAGCGTCTCCTCGGAACCGAACCAGTCTACCTCGGCGGTTCTCACCTTCTGCCGCGGCGCCGGGCCGCTTTTCAACTCCTCCAGCCGGCGCCTGGCCGCGTCACGTTTGCGCCGGGCTTCGGCCAGCGACGGCAACGGACGCCGCGGCAGATCGGTGAAAACCTGGCGAGTGCAAACCCTGAGCGAGGAGTCGTAGTGGGCGGCCGGGATGACTTTCGCCACGGCTTTTCCGAGCAGGGCGCCCAGTCGCTCAGCTTCCGTGAAGGTGTTCGAACGCGTCACGTGCCGCGGGCTCTGATTCCCGGCCGGCCCGGTATGGTAAAGGACCGGACAGTCAGCCCCGAGGACTTCCCTCTGGAGGTACAACCGGGCCATGCCGGGAAAGTCCGCGCTGATCAGCCGCGAGTCTTCGTGAAGCACCGTCGGGTGCATCGAGCAGACGAGCATGCAGGCCAGAGGCTGCCCCGATTCGAGGCTGCGGACCATCAGGATCGGAACCTCGCGGTCGGCCTGACCGTCAGGGTCGCGGCGGTTGGTGCCGAGACCCGCGACCTCCACCGAAACCAGCCCGGCCTCTGCCGGCCGTGCGGCCTCAAACGCCTGGATCCCGGTTGAGACAATCCGGTCTTCCATGAACGAGACGTACGCCTGGTCGGTCTTGGGGACGACTTCGTCAGCCTCGTTGCTGATGTAATCGAGCGTCATCGGGCCGGAATGGGTGTGAGTGGCCGTGACCATCACGGCCCCCGCCGGCAGTCCGGTGGCGGCGGCGATCCGTTCCCGGATCCGCCGCGTGCTCGCCTTGCCGACCCAGATCAGGTCGTTGGCGATAAACATCGCGGCGCCCTGGCCATCGGACAGGTAAAGAGCGCTCGAGAGCAGCGGATCGTGCACGCCCGTGCTGTAGCGCAGGACGAACGGGTAACCGTAAAGAAACTGTGAGTCGGCCGGAGTGATGTCGGCGACCGCCGCGCCGGCCTGCAAATATGTCGTCATCTTAACCTTTCAGAATTGCGGTCGGCCGGCGATCCAAGTCTGCCTGACCCGCAGATCCCTATCAAGCTGCACGAGATCGGCATCAAAGTCAGGGGCGATCCGTCCCTTGCTCTCAGCCAGGCCAACAATCCGGGCAGGAGTCGAGCTGATCATCGCGACAGCGCGAGGGAGGTCCAGGCCCAGCATTCGGATCGCGTTGCGAAGCGCGGCGTCCAGCGTCAAACCACTCCCGGCCAGCGCCCCCGGCAACGGGCCGTCCTCCATCATGCGGGCCGGTCCGCCGGCGTAGGCGAAAGTCACGCCGTAATCGGCAAACCGGTAGACCCGGCCGGGAGGGAGGCCGGCGCCGACGTTGGCGTCCGTGATGAGAGCGACACCCTCGATTCCCTTGCAGGCCAGCGCCATCCGACAAGCTATCGGCGCCACGTGCTCGCCGTCCAGAATGAAGTCGACGCTCACCCGCGGGTCGGCCAGCACCGCTTCGACGGCGCCGCAAGGCCGCACCCCCGGCTCCACCTCGGGCGGTGCGGGGAAAACGTCGTAGAAATGAGTCGCATGCCTGACACCCGCCTCAATCGCGGCTGTTGTCTGGTCGACCGTCGCGCTCGTGTGCGTCATAAAAACCGGCGTCCGGTCAGCGGCCATGATGGGCAACAGGCCGAGTATTCCCGCGAAGTCCGGCGACACGCTAAAGATCGCGCGATAGGGCCGGCATGCCTCCACCAGGCGCTCGACCCGCCGGGGGTCGGCCTCCCCGAGGGCCTCCTTGGGCAATGCGCCGGTCAGGGTCAAAAACGGCCCCTCCAGATGAAAGCCGAGGATTCGCGTCCCCGCCGGCCGAAGCGAGGACAGGGTCAAAAGGAAATCGGCGTCTTCGCCTGGACGACGCGGAGCGACGGTGGGCAGGAAGCCGGTCACACCATATTTCGGAAGCAGGGCGCACAGGCCAGCCAGGGCTTCGGGCCCGTCGTCGACCAGGTGGAAACCGGTTCCGTGGATGTGAAGGTCGATGAACCCGGGCGCGAGGAAATCTCCACCCAGATCGGCCCTCTCATCGACTACCTGGGCGCCCAGCTGATCCCGACGAGCAACCGCCGCGATGCTGCCGTCCTCGATCAGGACCGAGAAGGCCGGCTGAGCCCGGTCAGGCAGCACCACCGTCGCGTTTTCCAACAAACGTCTCATCTGAACCCCCTTAAAACGCTATGAGAGATGGGCGTTTTTGTCAACTGTCGACATATTCTTCCTTCCTTTCCCACGAACTTCAGACTCGACCCTGCTCCAGGGGTAACTTCTCAGTTTTTTGTTCGGAGTGTGGCAGCAACGAGGAGAGAGGCCGGTGCTTT
>JBHGBF010000127.1:0-15276 GCA_041946865.1 Acidobacteriota bacterium
AGGGGCTCCCGGCCTTGGGAAAGGGTCCGTCATCAACAATGCGCTTATTTTGGGGCTAGCTGTCCTGTCGCTTCCTCCTTTGCGAATGTCTGTCACAAACGGCGATGGCAGGTGGCGTTGACTCCGTCTCGAAAACACGCGATCCTGATGGGCAGGCATCGGGGCTGAAGAAAGGAAACAGTGGCAGTTCGTCTCCAATTGCGCCGTTAACTGTTTCCCGGTAGTATTGTCCCGAAAGGGCGTTCCGTCTGACCGCTTCTAGTTCGCTCGGCCCCCGCGAGTTCGCCGGAACCTCACTCCCTAGCCTGACCAGCGCTTGTTCTGCACGTCCTCTCGCGGCAGAGGAGGAGTTTACGATACAGAGTAGGAGAACACCCGATCAGTCTCCTGAACGTCCGGTTGAAGCTCTTTAGACTGTCAAAGCCTGAGGAGAACGCCAATTGCGTTACTGTTTGATCGGAGGACTCGATCATCCGAGTCACCAAAGCGTTGCGCAGCCGCAGCAGGAACTGATGAAAGGAAAGCCCGGTTTTCGACTTAAAAAAGCGGAAGAAGGCTGGCGCCGACAAACACGACAGGCTGGCCGCCTCTTTGACGGTGATCTTCAGACCTTCCCGCCCCTGACGATCCTCAACCCACTTCGGGATCCAGCGTAAACGCGCATGATAACTGATAGCCTGCAACATCTCATTCAGGTTCCTTTCGGCTTCTCGCGCGAGTTGAAGGGGACAGACGTCACACTTCACTAAGACCGCCGAAGAAGGGCACCGAGTCCCGGTTTTTCCCACCACGCAACTTCCTACACTCAACTTCACTGGTGGCAGTGCCCCTTCCAGGCCGAAAAGGGTTTGAAGCATAGCTCACCTCACAAGTGGAAGGTTATTTCGGGGGATCCAGTCGCGCTTTGCGAGCACGGGAACCCATCGATAGAGCATGGCTAGACTTGGCACAAAAGGGAAAAGGGCGTCAAGCGAATTCGGAAATGCCAAATTGCATGACCTAGCGACAGCAGCCGCGAACGCTTGACTCCCCCACGACTACCCCACGACTACCCCACGACTATCTCGTATCTGCCCAACGATAATCGCCTTCAGCCTCGGCTACGCCACCCCGCATCTGCGGCAAAGGTTTTCCGAGAAAGAGTGTAGGTCCGGATCCGCCAGCCAGCGGCGAAAGGAAAGAGCCAGAATGTCGGCAAGCTCTGGTTCACCTATTTGACCCATCAGGGTTCCACTTCTTTCTGCGTCCAGGCATTTGTGGAGGGAATGTGTTAGCACCGGCCAGAAAGTAGGCCGTTTTCACCGGGATGGACGTGATCCACGCCTATCTTCTCGTCTCATCCCGTCCGGAAGCGGGAAGGCCCAGGGCGTCACTCGCCCCTGCGTCTTCAATCGCAAGGGCAAAGTGATCCGCGACTTTCGGGCTGCGTGGCGCAAAGCCGCGAGAAGGCTGGAGTCTTCGGACGCATTCCCCACGATCTCAGGCGAACCGCGGTCAGGAATTTGGCCCGGGCCGGAGTCCCGGAACGCGTCGCCATGCAACTGACCGGGCATCTGACCCGTAGCGTGTTCGACAGGTACAATATCCTCTCCGAAGGCGATCTCCTCACCGCCGCCCGGATGCTGGATAGCTTCATCGACGCGGCGCGGGGTTTCGATACGACGCTACAAACGCGTCACTCAACCGCCGCGCCAAGCACAAACGCGAGCACAAAGCTGCAGCCCGTCCTTAAGACCTCCGCGTAAGTCCCACCTGTTCAATGGCCGCGACTGGCTAGAAAAAATTCTTTCGTAGTTTTTTCAACTCGAGCGTTATTTATAGTGAGGGGACACCAAATGCCTTGCTCGGGTGCGAAACCGATTGACACTATCTTTTGGCCGATCCTATACTTCGCCGGGGTCCGGCAGTTCCCGCTGTGTGCGAAAGGATGCGTCTGGATGCAGGCCGACTGGTCGCTTGCAGATATCTGGGAACGAAACAAAACCATCCTTCAAGCGATCGTACGAACGATTCTTTTCGATCAGTCCGTCGTCGAAGATGTCCTTCAAGACGCTTTTACCCAGGTCATATCTACCGCGCCCGAGCTGGAGGATGAGCAGGAAGCTTACAACTACCTGCGCCGCGCGGTTATCAACACCGCCATCAATCATTACCGTCGTTCCAAGCGGGACCTGGCCTTGCTGCACGCTCTCAAGCAACAGCAGAGCGATTTGGACGAGCGGACGCCCCTCGTCATGATGATGGAGAGCGAAGTGGAGCAGGTGGAATCGGCCGTCATGCGAGAACTGGGTTCGGCCCTCAGCCGGTTAAGTCCTGACCGTCGCGAGGCCTTGGAACTCGTCTTTAATCGCAGCGAGAAACTCAAGGAAGTCTGCCAGGAAACAGGGATTCCGTACACCACGCTTCGGAGCCGCGTGCTCTCGGCTGTGGATCAGATTCGAAAGCATCTCCGGGTGCGCAGACTGTTGCCGAAAGATGAGGGGGTGCCCAAATGACTCATTGCGAGGAAGTGCCTCTCATCGAGTTTCTGAAAGCGGAGTTGAACGCAGACGAGACTGAAGCGCTCTTGCAGCATGTCGACAGCTGCTCCGACTGCCGGGAGCGTCTCCGGGTCATGGCTGCCATCGCCGCTTCCTATCGAGCGTGCGGCGTCGAAAAGCGCTACAGCCCGGGCAGGCGGACGCTTTGGCTCCTGGCCGCCGGAGTCATCATCGCCCTTGTCGCTCCCATCCTCTACCTGCAAATGTCGTCTACCGGGATCGGCGATTTGGCTACAACTGAAAGGTACCCGGCCGCCTTCCCACTGGTCACCCGGGGAGGTGTCGAAGTAAGCGCTCTCGAACAGGTCCGGCGGGAAGCCTACGAGGCATACCAGCGCGGCCAGTACGAACGCAGCAGCGCTCTTCTCAAGTTGCTGCCCCGGGACGCCGATACGCTCTTCTACCTGGGGGTTTCTCAGTACTTTTCCAATGAGCCTGAGCAGGCTCTGGGGAACCTGCAGAGGGCGACAGAGATCGACCCGAAGTGGGGCGGGCCTGCCGCCTGGTATCGCGCCGCGGCCTATCTAAAGACAGGTCAGAAGGAAAAAGCGCAGCAGGCGCTGCGTGAGATCCTCACGGGAGACGGCGAATACAAAAGGAAGGCGCAAGAGCTGCTTGAAAAGCTGGATTAGAGGCGCAACTCGTTGTCACACCGAGCCGTGCAGAGACCAATGTTCCTACGAGCCCGCCTTTTCCTGATCATGAGTCTGTCTGTTCCCTGGTCTTCCGTTCTGCTCGGCGTTTCTCAGGCTGCTCCTTTTTCTCCTCTGGATTTCCGGGTCCAGCTGCGTCACGACTTCGAAGCCGGCCGGGATGTTTCCGCTCGTGTCCGCGAGTATCGAACCAGGACCGGCGATCACTCATTTGACTCGCTTGAATCAAGTAGTGCGGGGAAAGTCGAGGCCGTCAAGCTGCAGACGGCAGCCTGGGATGCCTGGATCTCTCAGGACCTTGTCTCGGCCGTCCGGCTCTACTCTCGTTCCTATCGGATTTTTCTGGAAGAGGGTGCGATCAGCGAGGCCGGCTTTTGTCTTTACTACATCGCGGAGATACTTAGTGAACAGGAGAAGTACGTCCAGGCGCTCGGAGTCCTCGAACGGGCCTTCGATTCTTCTCGTGACTGCCTGTATCTGACAGCGCTCATGAATGAAAGCGCGGGATTTTGTCTCTGGTTCCTTGACCGCCTCCGGGAAAGCACCCAAGCGTTCAGTCGCGCGTCAGACTGCTGGCTGAAGCTCGGCTATCCAGACGGCCTCGTCGGCGCCTGGAACAATCTGGCCGCGCTACACGATGAGCTGAACCTGTGGGAACGCGCCGCCGGCTTTTACGATAAGGCACTCGAGCTGGAAGACTCCGTCCAAGACCCCGGTATCAGGTTCACGCTTCATGCCAACTACGCGTCGCTGCTACTCCAGTTGGGCCGCCAAAACGAGGCCAAAATACAGCTCGATGCTGCACGTGCATTCAGGCAGGAGTCGCCTGAAGAGTTTCTGCTGATCAAAGCCCAGGTTGAGGGGTTGGACCGAAGCGAGCGGGCGCTTCTGGAGTTCAGGCCGGAAGCCGTGTCGCTCCAAATCGAAAAAGCACTCCTGCTCGGGAAGCTGTACACGGCCCGAGATCGCGGGAAGGCACTGCAAATATTGAGCCTGGCGGTGGAGCAAAGTGCGCGGCACGGACTGCGTTACCAGAAACGGCGTTGTGTCGCTGCGCTCGGAAAACTTTTTGAATCTGACCGGCGCTACCAGGAAGCCGCCGAGCTTTATGAGCAAGCGTTCAAGCAGGAGGAAAACCTCTATTCACCCGAATTGCTCTTCCCCTATTCCCGAGTCGTCTCCCCGCTTTTTGACGGCTGGGTCCGCAGCATCATTGAGTCTGGAGACCCCCATCGGGCCCTCGAGGGAATCCATCGCCTGGTAGCCCTCAGGCGAACCAAAGCCCAGGCGGTCGACCCGGCGATTCCACCGGCTCTTGCCGGCCGAACAGGTCTGGAGGCTTTTACCAGCGCGGCCCGTGTGGAAGGCGCACGCATTGAAGCCGATTGGGACGATATAGCGGTTGATCCCGAGCCAGGAAGGTTTTCGTCGCACGAAGGGTCAGCTCAGCCGGTTCTCGTTGAACTGTGGCCGGACGGGGATCGGATTTATGCCTGGGTGTCCAATTCCAAGGCGCGATTCTTTCGCGTGCTCCGGCTGGAGGCAAGCCTGAACCGCGCACTGGAGCCGGTTCTTTCGACCGTCTTCGCGGCTGGGACTACCCTGCCTCCAGCTCCGGATAAGACCTCGCTGAGCCGGCTTCATCGGGATATCTTCGAACCGCTGGCACCTCTTCTTGACTCAGACTGTCTGGTCGCGGTCGTTCATAAAGAACTCCAAAACCTTCCCCTGGAAATGCTCATCGACCAGAAGGGGCGATTCGTTCTGGAGTCATACAACGTCAGCTACCTTCCACTTGCTGCTTCCGTGCGGCCGACTGCGGCTCGAACGCCGGCGCCAGTCATTGTCTTTCCCGCAACCAACCCAGTGCTTGCGTCAACAGAGCGGGAAGAATTGCTGCTGAGGCGTCTTTTTCCGGAAGCACGGGTCTTGAACAAGCTGGACGCCGCACTGATAGGAACGCCCGGTTGGCTTCACGTCTCGGCCCACTTCGGTTTGGATCCCGACTTCTGGCTGGCTTCCGGCTTTGACGTCGCCGAAGGGCGGACGAACGCGTTCACGCTTCTGCCCGTCACTCGGTCCTGCGCTCTGGTCTCCCTCGGCGTCTGCCACGCCGCCAACGCCTACTCGCTGAATTCGCCTTACTGGCTGGGTTTCTCGGAGCTTTTCCTGAGTCGCGGCGCCGGGGCACTGCTGGTCAGCCGCTGGGCCCTTGACGACCTGTCCTTGCGGATCTACCGGGATTTCTACACTTACTGCCGGCAGGGACTGCCGATGAATGAAGCGCTCACAAAGGCGCGACGCCGGTTTCTGGGCTTTCGCCTGGAACGCGAAGGCGTGGCGGTATCCGGCCGGCATCCTTACTTCTGGGCAGGAATCACGTATGTCGGACCGCCGGGCCGGCGGCTTTGCCCCGCGGCCGGTGGAAGCTGGCTGTGCCGGGTGACCCTTGCCGGCCTGCTGCTGGTGCCCGTGGCGATCATGATCGTCGGGATAAGTGTTCACACGCGAAAGCGCGAGGCAGAGATCGCGTAACCGGAGGGGCGCACGACACGACTCGGAAGTGGGGCCTTGCCGATTTCTGCCGGTCGCGTCCCGCACGGCTTCCGGCGAAATGGACGGGGGACGGGCAACAACCCCCCGGGACCACACTCTTGCGCCTTGAGGTTCTCGTGGTATTCTCACTTCATGAAAGCTCTGCTGATCCTCAGTCTTCTGTTGCCGCTGAAGGTGCAGCTCAGCGATTTCGGAAAGAACGACTGGAAACCGTGGGCGCCCCGAGAGGAAATCGCGCCGCGCTGCTTCGTCGATTCCACCTTCTTTCGGTCGGCTCCTGACTCGCTCGCCATCTCGGGCAATGCCAACTCGGCGGCCTACGGTGGCTGGACATATGTAGTGCCGGGAGTTGAGGGCGGCCGTTTTTACCGCCTGACGGCTTTCTCCAGAGCACAGGGCGTCGCCGAAGAACGCCGGCAGATCATGGTGCGAGTGGATTGGCTCGGCTCTGACGGCAAGCGGGTGGGCCAGCCGGATTACGGCTACCAGACCGAATCAGATTCGGGCTGGCGCAAGATCTGGCTGCGGGCGCCTGCGCCTCAGGGGGCATGCCAGGCAAGGATTGAGCTGATGCTGGGCTGGGCCCCGCAAGGTACCGTCTGGTTCGACGACATCGCATTCGAGGAAGTTCCGGCGCCGCCGGCTCGTAAGGTCCGAATTGCCGCCGTTTCCTTCCGGCCGCGCAACACCGGAAGCAAAGAAGGCAGTGTCAAAGCGTTTCTGGACACGCTCGACCGGGCGGGTTCTTTGAAACCGGATCTGGTGTGCCTGGGAGAGGGGATTACCGTCGTCGGTCACGGCGGAAAACACGCCGATGTCGCTGAACCGATTCCCGGGCCGACAACCGAGAGGCTGGGCCGGAAGGCCGCCCAGTACGGGATGTATATCGCCGCCGGACTGTATGAACGCGAGGGCCATGCGGTTTACAACACAGCCGTCCTCATTGATCGCAAAGGAAAGGTCGCCGGCAAGTACCGTAAAGTCTATCTTCCGCGCGAAGAAATCGAGGGAGGTCTGACACCCGGAACCGGATTTCCGGTTTTCGATACGGATTTCGGCCGTCTGGGAATCATGATTTGCTGGGACCTGGAATATACCGATCCGGCGCGCGCGTTGGCCGCCCAGGGAGCCGAAATCGTCCTGCTGCCGATTTGGGGAGGCAGCCTGGATCTGATGAAAGCCCGCGCCTTGGAAAACCACGTTTTCCTGGTCTCGTCCGGCTATGACTGCGAGACGGCGATTATCGACCCGGCCGGCAAGATACTCTGCTCAGCCAAGGAATCCGGACGAATCGAAACCGCCGAGGTGGACCTGGAAGAACGGTTCATCGACCCCTGGCTGGGCGACATGCGCAGCCGCTTCCACATCGAACAGCGGTGGGACGTGCCGTTAGCCCGCCGGTAGCGCGCGGCGGACCTGCGCCCGAACGAAGCCACGGAGCGTTACGGACCAGAGGCCGATGCCTGCCGTCCCTAAGCGGCCGGCGGTTGCCTGACCTTCAGGAATGCCAACCGGCTGTCGCCGCTCAGGACCTCCCGCACGATCACAAATTCCTCCGGCGGCACGATCGTGGTTTTCTTGAAGGTCTCCAGAATAATCAGCATTTTACCGGTCGTAACGCCGAAGGCGGACATCTTTTCGAGCAGCTTGACATGCCGGCCAAAATCGTACGGCGGATCAAAGAAGACAAAGTCCGGAAACGGCGGCTTCAGGCTGCGAAGCAAGGAGAAAACGTCCTGTTCGCGAATGACGTACCCTTCCTCGATACCGCACAACTCGAGGTTCTTCTTCACCATCCGGATGGCATCCTTGCTCCGGTCGTTGAAGATGACCTGACGGGCGCCACGGCTCAAAGCCTCAACTCCGACCGCCCCGGACCCCGCAAAGGCGTCGAGCCAGACGGAGCCTTCAACATCAGGCAAGACGTTAAACAGCGTTTCACGCAAGCGGTCGCTCGTCGGACGCACCTCTCCCCTGACCGCCGCCAACCGTCGTCCGCCGTACTTGCCTGAAATGATGCGCATGTTGTCCACAGTGATCTCGGGCTGTCATCCGACCTGGTAAAGCCCATAGCGCTGCTTCCACCAGTCGGCCAGTCGCTCGAGGGTCCCTGGTTCGAAACCTCCAACCTCGCCCGCGCGCCTGAAATAGCTTTCCGCATCCGCCTGCGCTTTTTCAAGTAAATCTCGGTCTCTGACGATGTTGCCGAAGAGAAACTCGGGCATTCCCGACTGGCGGGTGCCGACGAATTCGCCGGGACCGCGCAATTCCAGGTCCTTCTCAGCGATCTTGAAACCGTCGGTTGACCGCCTCATGATTTCCAGGCGTTCGAAAGCCTCCCGTGAATTGAAGCCTTCGGTGACCAGGATGCAGACAGCCTTATCGCGGCCCCGGCCGATTCGTCCGCGCAGCTGATGCAACTGCGAAAGGCCGAACCGGTCGGCGTGCTCGACAACCATCATGCTCGCATTCGGGACATCGATGCCGACCTCGATCACCGTCGTCGACACCAGGATTTGGATCTGACCCGCCTTGAAACGCGCCATCAGGTCCTCTTTTTCCTCGCCCTTCAAACGCCCATGCATGAGGCCTACCCGGTAGTCGGGAAAGACGTCGCGCTGAAGATGCTCCGCCATCTCCGTGGCGGCCCGCAGGTCGAGCTTCTCCGACTGCTCGATCAGCGGATACACGACGTACGCCTGCCGCCCCTGTTGCAGTTCATGTCGTATCAAGTCGTAGACCTCGCTTCGCTGGTTACTTCTCTTCACCAGCGTCTGAACGGGCTGCCGTCCGGGAGGAAGCTGATCTATAACCGAAAGATCAAGATCTCCATAAAGGGTCAGGGCCAGGCTGCGAGGGATGGGAGTAGCGGTCATGACCAGAACATCAGGCCGGTCGCCTTTTTCGATCAGATTTGAACGCTGCATGACACCGAACCGGTGTTGCTCGTCGACCACGACCAAGGCGAGATCTTTGAACTCAACTCCCCCCTGAATGAGCGCATGAGTGCCTACGACCAGGTGTATGTCGCCGGAACGGATGCTTTCCAGGGTCTCTTTGCGCCTTTTTCCCTTGACGCTGCTGGTCAGCAAAGCCAGGCGGTAGGGGGAGCCGGACAGGTAGGACGTCATGTTTCGAAAATGCTGTTCTGCAAGGATTTCGGTAGGCGCCATGAGAGCCGCCTGCGCCCCGCTTTCGATCACCACCACCATCGCTTGCAATGCCACAATCGTCTTTCCCGACCCTACGTCGCCCTGGAGCAATCGATTCATGATCTTCGGGCTTGAAAGGTCCGTGACGATGTCCTTCAGGACACGCTTTTGCGCCTGTGTGGGATGAAACGGGAGGACTTTCTTGACCGCCTCACGGACGGCCGCGTCAATTCTGAGGTGGCGCGTCTTGGGGGCCAGTTCCCGCTGCCGGCGCAAGATCTGCAGCCCCAGCTGGAAAAAGAAAAACTCCTCGAAAACCAGCCTCTGTTGAAACGGCGTGTGAAGCTCGGCCAGATCAGCGAGGTAGCCATCCAACGCACGGCCAGGAGGAGATTCCGGGAAATGCAGAAGGCGGAGACTCGTCCGCCGATCCGGAAACCGGTATTTCTCGAGCAGGGAATCAGGAAGCGGCTCTTCCACCTGAGGCAGCAGTTCCTGCATCAAGTAGAAGATAAGCTGGCGAAGCATTTTCGACGTCAGCTGTCCAACCCGCCGGTAGACCGGAACGATCCGACCGGTATGGATGGACTGTTCTCCCGCCTGATCCAGGATCTCGAAATCAGGGTTGAGCAGGCTGAGCCCGCCGCTGTAAGCGTCCGCTTTCGGAGTCCCGAAAAGGATGATTTGTTGCCCTTTGCGGAACACTCTGCTCAAGTAAACCTGATTAAAGAACTTCGCCTGAAGAGACCCGGTTCCGTCCGCCACCAGGATTTCAAAGATGCGCACCCGCTTCATCGGCGTCGTGTAAGAGCCGGTTACCAGCACTTCCGCCTGAATCACCGCTTCCTGATCTGGCAGGAGGTCTTTGATTTTCCGGAACCGGGTCCGGTCTTCATAGCGGAAGGGCCGGTACTTCAGCAGATCCTCCGCTGTGCGGATGCCGGCCTTTTCCAGCATGGCCGCCCGGCGCGGTCCCACGCCTTTGACGTACTGGACAGGGGAATCGAGACGGATCATGGGTAGCGTAACCAGGTGGTCGCCGGATGACAGGTCACGGCCGCAACACCGTCAAACCTCGATCGCATCACAGCGATTGTCAAACAAGTTCCCGGTCTGGTCAACCACTTCATAAGGCTCGACTTCGCAGTCGCTGTGCCTGAAATTGTACTTCTCCTTCAACTTCTTGATCTTCGACAGCATCTCCTGCTGGTAATCATCGGAGGTGTAGACGCGCCGCCCGTAAATCCGTCTGTACCGGGCATGGAGCTCGGGCGCGTTTTTCTTCAGGAAGTCGTAAAACGACTTTTTCGCGGAATCGCGGAGAAACAGGACGCGACCATGCACGTAGGCGGCGCCGTGCGCCGCCGCGGCTCGTACGACAGACTCGAGCGTCCGGTCCGAATCGGTGAGCCCCGGAATGATCGGCATCAGAAGGACTCCCGCCTTCACACCGGCCTCCGCGATGCTCCGGAGTGCCAGCAGTCGGGCTTCAGGGGTCGACGACTTCGGCTCAAGTGCCCGCAGCAATCGTGAGCTCAGGCTGATGAGGGAAATGTTGACTCGAAAATCGTTCTGCTCCCCCACGCGCTTGAATAAGTCGATGTCCCTTCTGGCCAACGCCGACTTGGTGGTCACCGTTATGGTCAGGCCGCGTACCTGGGCAAAGACCTCGAGCAGCCGGCGGGTGATAAAAAATCTGGCCTCAGCCGGCTGGTAGGGATCGGTTGCCGACCCGATCGCCACGTGCTTGCCCCGGAGCTTCTTCACATCCAAAGTGCGCAACAGGATTTCGGGAGCGGCGGTCTTGATGAAGATCCGTCGTTCAAAATCCTCCCACGGCAGCTCCATGAATTCATGCGTGTAACGTGCGTAGCAATAAGCGCATCCGAACTCACAGCCGCGATAAGGATTCAAAGTCACGGCATTCGGCATTCGGCAGGTGTTGCAGGAGTTAAGAATCGTCTTGGCGGCCAGGGGAAGATACTGAACATCCTTCTTCTCTCGCAGCGGTTCCGGGCTGGCCGCAATATCGTCGAAAAGCAGGGTTTGCTGCATATCTTCACCTTTCTTTCACCATTCTAAAGGAGGATGGTGACAAGTGGAAGGGGACGCCGATAAGCAGGCGTCCTGCCTGCTTATTCGTCCAGACGACTGATCCTGTGGGCAGTGCGCGCAGGGCTTCATGCCTGCGCTCTCCGCCGTGTGCCGTGCTATATTGCGAGTGTGAGAAGATACGCGCTGTTGCTCGCCCTGCTGTCGGCTCTCGTCTTTGCAGGATGTGCCAAAAACGTCAACAGGCAGATCAAGGAGGCGGTGGCCCACTTCGACAACCTTGATCTTTCTGAGAATGAAATCGAAATCCTGTCCACTCAGGAAATCGGCGGCAATGCGATTGCCCAGGTCCAGATCAAGACAGCGGTCAAGTTGGTCAAGAAAAACGGCCAGTGGGTGATGGACGAAGTGCGGATAGGAGATCGCCGCTGGGAAAAAGCGGATCACATCCGGGCCGTCCTGCGCAGCCAGCGGACCGAGACAACGCGAAAGCGGCTCCAGTTGATCGGAGAGGGAATCAGACGTTACGTCGAACGGCAGGGAGCGCTGCCGCAGGTCTCGGATTTCGATGGTCTGGTGGCGGTTCTCACACCGGAATACCTGCCTGAGGTCATCGCGCTTGATGCCTGGTCGAACGAATACGCCTACAGACGGGTCTCACCGCACCTCGTCGAGGTCCGATCGAGCGGGCCCGACCGCCTTTACGGCACCGAGGACGATCTCACAGAGAGGATAGAGAAATGAGTCGCGGGCTGATCATCATTATCGCGGTTGCCGGCGTCGCCGCGTTGATTGTGCCTCTGCTCCTCCTGACCCGCTCCGATGCTCTGCCCTGGGGGCATGACTACAGCTCCGCTCTCGCTGATGCAAAGGCGCGCAACCGGATGGTCGTGGCGTATCTTTACACCGACTGGTGCACGTACTGCAAAAAGATGGAGACAGAGACCTTTCCGGACGAACACGTCAAGAGCCAGGCGCAGCGTTATGTCTGGCTGAAACTCAATCCTGAGAAAGACAAGGACGGGGCGCGGCTCCGACAGCAGTACGGAGTCAGCGGATACCCCACCCTCCTCTTCCTTGACAGCAACGGCGTCCGGCTCGACCAGATCGAAGGCTTTCTGCCGCCCGGCGCTTTTCTCCAGGTTCTTGGTCGGGTGTCTGAACGGGTCAGCTCACTGGAAGCATTAAAGGCCGGAGTGCATAAGCAGCCGGTATCCGTCCCGGCACGTTACCAGCTGGCCCAAAAGTATCTCGAGCTGAAGGACTACCGTCAAGCGGCCGAGGCGTTCGCTCAAGTCATTCAGGCCGATCCCCAAAACAAGCGTGCCAAGAACGAGCCGGCTTACTACCATCTGGCGCTGAGCCTCGCGTCGCTGGCGGAGTACGCCAAGGCCCAAGAACAGCTTGATGTCCTCGAGAAGAAGTACCCTGACGGAGCGCTCGCCCCGCAAGCGACCATCCTGCGCGGCCAGATCCTTTATCAGCAAGGGGAAATCGAGAAAGCCCGGGCGAGCTTCGATCGGTTTCTTCAGAAGTACCCGACGAACGAAAACGCCAGCCTCGTCAGGCGCATGCTGGCCGAGATCGGCCCCAGGCTGCCGCTGAGCGCGGCCCACTAGCGTCGTGTTGCGCAAGTCCGTTGACCCTCTTCAGTCACCGGCAACCGGCAGCCGCCAACCGGTAACCGCCAACCGGCAACCGGCAACCGGCAACCGCCAACTGGCAACCGGCAACCGGTAACTGGTAACCGGTAACTGGTGTTCCCTTCCCCCCAAAATGCCGTTAAAATTGACTAGACAAGTCTCAAGTAGCAATTCTGCTAACCGTCCTGAGCCCAAAGATTTAGACGATGAGTCCAGAGTTTAATGAAACCGCCCGGGCGGTCGACCGTGTGCCGGAGGCTAGCAAGGCAGGCAGTCGAATGAGGCGAGAGAGCGCGCTCGGATCCGATCGTATCTTCCTGACCTGGCTGCCCTATTCTCAGCGCAGTCAGACTCTGGCCGAAAGATTCTTCGCGACACCCGTCTACTTCGCTTACCTGTCGGGCAGCCGAAGCGTTTTCAAGGCCGTCGTCCGCTATTCTTTCATGACGTTTCATACTGTCGGGTCCATCGTCCGGCGCCGGCCGCGCCTGGTCTTCGTCATGAATCAGCCCGTCTTTCTTCCGCTGGTCGCTTTTCTTCTCTCGTTTCCGTTCAAGTATAGATACGTCATCGATTCGCACTCCGGCCTGTTCAACAAACCGGAATGGCGCTGGTCTCTTCCACTCGTCAAGTACGCCTACCGCCGTTCGCTCTTTTCCATCGTGACCAACCCGGAACACAAGACTCGCGTCGAGTCGTGGGGGGCCCGGGTCGAAGTACTCGGCGCATTGACGCTGGCGGAGGAGCCGGCGAAGCCTTTTTCGCGCCCTTCCGATCCCTGTTTCGTGGTCATCGGGACATTTGCCTCGGATGAGCCGACAGCTGAAGTGCTGGAGGCCTGCAGGCGAATGCCGGATTGTCGTTTTTATGTCACGGGGTCTCTCAAGAAAGCGCCTCGGAGCCTGGTCCGGCAGGCGCCGGCAAACGTCACTTTTACCGACTTCATGCCGCGGCCGGACTATGTCGGTCTCGTCCAGGCCATGGACGGCGCGATAGTCCTCGTCAAGAACGACAACGTGATGCAGAGAGGCGCTTACGAGGCTATGTCGTGGGCGGTGCCCGTTATCACCTCGGACTGGCCCCTTCTGCGGGACACCTTCCGTTGGGGGACGCTATTCGTCGACAACACGCCCGGGCAGATCGCCAAAGCCGTTCGCCAACTGGTCGAGCGCCCGGAATTCTTCCGGGCGGAGATCCGGCGCCTTCAACAGGAATCCGCTGTCCGGTGGGAAGCAGAGATTGCCCGGATCAATCGTTTCCTCGCGGAGGCGCAATAGAGACATCATGCGGATTTCGGTTTTTGGCCTCGGATACGTCGGCTGTGTGTCGGCGGCCTGTCTGGCCCGCCTCGGCAATGAAGTGGTCGGCGTGGATGTCAATCCGCACAAGGTGGACCTGATTCGTTCCGGACAGTCCACCATTGTGGAAGACGAGATCGCAGACATCATCAAGAACGCGGTATGTAGCGGCCTCCTGACCGCCACAGGATCCGCTGTCGAAGCGATCGCCGCTACGGAAATCAGCCTGGTATGCGTGGGTACGCCGTCAAGGGAGAACGGCAGCCTGGACCTTTCCTACATCGACTCAGCGTGTCGTTCCATCGGCGCCGGCCTGGCGCTGAAAGAAGACTACCATGTAGTGGTCATCCGCTCGACCATGCTTCCCGGCTCTACGCGCTCGACCGCAATCCCGGTTCTGGAGGCGTCGTCCGGGAAAAAGGCCGGCAGGGACTTTGGCGTTTGCGTCAACCCGGAGTTTCTCCGGGAAGGCTCCTCCGTCCGCGACTTCTTCCAGCCGCCCTACACGCTGATCGGCTGCGATGAGAGCCGGCCCTCGGACCTGGTGGAGCAGCTGTACTCAACTATCGAGGCCGAAACGATCAGGGTGCCCCTCGAAACGGCTGAGATGATCAAGTACGCCTGCAACTCCTTCCACGCCGTCAAGATCTGTTTCGCCAACGAGATCGGACGGTTATGCAAGAGCCTCGGCGTGGATGGGCACCAGCTGATGGAGATTTTCACGAAGGACCAGAAACTGAACATTTCGAAAGCCTACCTGCGGCCCGGGTTTGCCTTCGGCGGGTCCTGCCTGCCGAAAGATGTCAGGGCTCTCAACCATTTTGCGCGCGTCTCCGACGTGGAAATTCCCTTGCTTGCGTCCCTCCTCCCCAGCAACCAGGCACAGCTTGACCAGGCCTTGCGGCTCATCACCAAGGGCGGGCGAAGGAATATCGGGGTCGTTGGGCTTTCGTTCAAGCCTGGAACCGACGATCTGCGGGAAAGTCCTCTCGTTATCCTGGTCGAACACCTTATCGGCCGCGGCTTTCCGGTCAAGGTTTATGACGCTAACGTCCAGTTGTCACGGATTTTTGGCGCCAACAAGCAGTACATTGAAAGGGAAATCCCGCACATCGAGAAGCTGATGGTCCGGTCGCTCGCGGAACTGATCGAATTCGCCAAGGTGGTCGTGGTGGGGCACAGGCGGATGGACCTGTCAGGCTTCAACCTGGCGGGGAAAGAGGTCATTGAGCTGGAGAAGTAGGCTGACTTTCCGGAGGTCCGCAGGGCGGGCCAGCGTAAATAGAAACCCGGGCCGCCTGTGCAGCCAGGTCCGTAGGACTTCGTTCCCTGAAGGGGAACAGCAAAGCGGCGTCGCCATGTTGCACTGCCCCTTCAGGGCA
>JBHGBF010000128.1:0-15235 GCA_041946865.1 Acidobacteriota bacterium
ATGGACTCCGATGAAGTACAAAAAGGCCTGTCGGCCCTGAGTCCGCTGACCGCTGACCGCTGACCGGCATGTTGGCGGTCAGTCCGGTTTTGGCACGTGTTACAGTCGGTGACAGTCGCGGTCGGCCTGTTCGAACCCGCTTGGTTCGCTGAAAAGCGCTCGCGCGCGGCTCTGACAGCGCCCCTTCGCCGCTCCGAGACAGTCAGGTAGATTGATGGAAGAAGGTAGGCAGCGCAGAGCGTGCAGCGATAGAATAGCCCCGTGCAAAAAACAAGCGCCGGGCTGCTAATGTACCGCGCGAACGAGCGCGGGCTGGAAGTCTTTCTGGTTCATCCGGGAGGCCCGTTCTGGGCCAGGAAGGACCTGGGCGCCTGGTCGATTCCCAAGGGAGAGCCGGGGCCGGATGAGGCGCCTCAGGAGGCGGCCATTCGGGAATTCGAAGAGGAGACAGGAGTGAAACCTTCCGGCCCGCTGGTCGAGCTGGCGCCGATCCGCCAGAAAGCCGGCAAGACGGTCCTCGCGTGGACTTTTCAGGGCGATGCCGACCCGGAGAAACTCCGCAGCAATTCGTTTCGTCTGGAATGGCCGCCCAAATCGGGCATTTGGAAAGAGTTTCCCGAGGTGGACCGGGCCGCCTGGTTCCCGCTCGCGGAAGCGCGCCAGAAAATCAACGCCGGCCAACTCGATCTCCTAAACCAACTGGAGAAACTGGTTCGCTAGCGTCTTCCTGGCACGCCTTCGCAACAGCGCATCCACCACGTTTCTGACGTACTGCTCGTCGCTCATTCCGGCCCAGGCTTCCGGCGGAAAAGGGACAGCCGACCGGAAATGGTTCGCCAGTTCTGAGAAAAGCCGGAGCCGGGCCTCGGGTTCAAACCGATCGCGGCGGCGAACCGCTTCCAGTCCCACCCACACCTCCCTGGCGCTAAGACGCTGGGCCAGCCGGGCAACCAGGTGAGGATAGCCGGCGAGCGAGTTGAACCGGTTCGACCCCACGATATCGAGATCGGGTTCGGCGACTGGGGCCGTTCGGGTAACGACGGTGTTGGCGGCCAGGTCGCCTAAGCGCTGGGACTTCGGGCTGACAAGCATCGCGATCACGCCTGCCAGGTACAGGATAGGAAGCTGGTCCAGCGGGCGGAGAAGATTGCGCAGCACGACCTGTTGGGGCTGCAGCTTCAGGCCCTCGACGTCTATCACTCGAAGACGCAGCAGCCTTTTTCCGATCGTCTGCCCGCGCCAGAACCACTCGAGCGCCATGGAGTACCCAATCTGCAGCAGAAAGGCACTGACAAGCCCCAGGGCGTAGCTCAAATCGGGGCTGATCAGGCTGAGCAGCCGCAAGGGCGCAGCCACCAGGCTGACCACGGCAGAGACGCAGAACACGTCGACCAGCCAGGCCAGCAGGCGCGAAACGGGCCCGGCCAGCGGGTAGGCGAAAACCACCGCTTCCGGCGTTTGAATCTCCAATCGCGGCTCACGCATGGCGATGACCCACAGGATCTCCGGCAAAGCTAAAGGCGCAAGGTCTTCGGCAAAGCGACCCCGGCAGCCGGCTCGAAGGCGGCAACGGCGGTTTCGCTCCGCAGAAACGCTACGTCTGCAGCTCTCCCGGAACGGGGGGCTTTCGCCCCACCACGAGCAAATAAAACGCCAACGCCGCCAGCTCGAGGCATCCAAAGGCGATTTTCACCGAGTACGGCAGTGTCGGTTCGTGATACTGAGAAAAGAAGGCCTCGACGAGCCCTGCCCAGACCAGAAGGGCGGCTGCGCCGGAGATCAGGATAACCAGGTCGCGCGAAACTTCCCTCAGCCGCCCGACCAGGGACTTGCGACGATTGCCGCCGAGCCACGCCCCCGCCAGCACAAATCCGCCCTGCGCGGCGATCAGGGCAGCCGGAATCTCAATCACCCCGTGGGGCAAGAGCCAGCCGAGCAGGAAAACCCCTTCGCCGGCGCGGACGTAGTCGGCGGAGACCGCCCCGAGCACCGCGCCGTTGTAGAACAGCAGGATAGCAGTCCCGATCCCACCGGTTATCCCCAAAGACAGCGACAGAACCGAGACTCGGATGTTGTGGGTCATGAGGAAGGCGGAGAAGCCTGCCCGGCTGCCTTCCAACCGGTCGGACCCTCCACTTTCTTCCTGCCGAACCCGTTCATTCGGGCTTCCGCGCAGTTGCGGGAACGGCATGATGACCGCTTTCGCCTCGGCGTCAAGGTAAAGCGCGCCCGCCGCAAACACGATTCCCGCCAAGGTGAGCGCCACCGACAGGACGAAAGCCTGGAAGTGCCTGCGAAAAGCCCGTGGGAAAGCGCCCAAGGCACCCAGGATTCTCTTTCGCCCGCCGCCCACACGGCCCCGGGACTCGTAGATTTCCGAGTACGCACGAGCGACCAGGGATTCCAGATAGGCGCAGACGGCCGGCTCGTAAGCCGACGTCTGGATCTTGACCAGGTCGGCACAGGCTCGCTGGTACAAATAATGGAACCGGCGCACCTGCTCAAGCGTCAGCCGGGCGGTCGGCTCCCTTTCTATCTGGTCCAACTGCCTGTTCAGCTCCGACCAGTACTTCTGTTCTTCGACCAGGAATCGAGGAATATCAATGATCACAACAACTGCCTCTGCTTCACATTCAAGTATTGTGAAATCAGCCGGCCACCCAGCCATTCGGGCCGGTGAAGCTCCATCTGGATACCCATACGCGAGAGTGTTTTCTGAAGCTCGCTCATCCTCTGCCATTCGAGATGCCCTGCCAGCGAGGCGTACAGGTCGTCGAGCGAACCCACAGGCTGAGTGCCGAAAAGCGTGCCGACCGTGTGATCCTTGAGGGTATTGACCAGCACGAGATGACGGCGCGCGACCAGCTCCAGGTTGCGGACAAAGCTCTCGGTGGTCACCGGATCATCGAAGTCGGTGAGAAAGACTAGCAGGGCTCGCCGGCGCAGCCGTCCGCCGATGAACGAACCCAACTCCTGGAGGTCGGGGCTCGCCGGGCTCGTCTTGAGATCGTACAGAGCCTGCCGGCAGGCGTTGAAATGCTGCCGGCCGCCGCCGGCCCGCACGAATCTCTCGATACGGTCGCTGTACACCAGCAGTCCGAAAAGATCGCCGTAACGTTGTGCCGCAATCCCGAGCAGAAGCCCGGCGGAAATGAAATACTCGAGCGCCGCGGTCGCCTCCGTGTCCAGAAGCGCTGGACTCGTGCCTGTGCCGAGGGCGCAGGCATCTCGCCCGGGCGTGTCTTTTCCCACCTTGACCACAGGGGAACGGTGAGCAGGCCAGTTGGCTGGCGCCTCGGCCGGGGCAGGACGCCGGGGCTCCCAGGTGCCAGGCTCAAAGATCCGGCCCGAAAGACGCGAGTTATCGAGGACCAGGTACACTTCCTGGGTCTTCTCCAATTGAAAGGCCTTGGTAATAGGCCGCCCCCGCCTGGCAGTCGCCTTCCAGTGGATTTCGCTGTAACTGTCGCCCGGGACGTATTCGCGGAGCTTCTCAAATTCCCGTCCCTGGCCGATCTGGCGCAGCAGATGAGTACCGGTTGTCCCCCGCGCCAGAATCGAAGCCGTCTTTCTCCGCTCAGCCGCCAGGTCCGGGTAGACCCGCACTTCGCAGGGGCTGGGCTTCTCGGCCCGCGCCGCCCAGAGCCGGAGCGGTGAGAGCGTCTGGACGAAGCAGTCAGACAAACGGTGCTTCCCTCTCTCGGCCGGAACGCAGGCCCATGGGAAAGACAGGGTCGACTGCGGCTCGGCCTCGAGCTTGACTTCCGGTTCGAGCGGCCGCAGTCCGGCCGGCCAGGCCAAACCCAGGCGAAGAGTCAGCCTGAGATCGGAGCCGTTCGACACCTCCATGGTGATTTCCGAGCGGCGAAGCCGGGTCAGACGGACGAGCGGCGGCAGGCGGACCTCGAGCGCAGAAAGAGGCCTGGACGCCCGCGCGGCGTCGATCACCGCGACAACCACGAAACCGAACAGGACGGTCCCGCAGGCATACGGAAACCAGCGAATCAGGACCCCGCAGGGCAACAGAACCAAGGCTGACCAGCCGATCAGGCGGCGTTCCGGGACAATCATTTCGGCACTTCTATCCCTTGAACAATACGGTCAAGGACCTCTTCGATGCTGACTCCCTCGATTTCGTATTCCGGACGAAGGATCAGCCGATGGCCCATCACCGGCCGAACCATGGCCCGCACATCATCCGGAGTGACGAAGTCCCGACCCTGCAAAACGGCGCAGGCGCGACTGGACTCGAGCAAAGCCTGCGTGGCGCGGGGACCGGCCCCTACCAGGACGCTTTCGTGATTGCGGCTCGCCCTGACCACGTCGACGATGTAGCTGAGCAGCTGCTCGCGCACGGTGACGGCCTGAAGCCTTTCGCGAACCAGTTTCAGCTCGGAGCTTAGCAACACCCGCTGGACACAGCCCGCAGCCAGGCTCTCCTCGGGCGCCTCGGCGCCCAACATCCGCCGCGCCAGCTCGACTTCGCCGTCGCGTCCCGGAGGTTCCATCCTGATTTTCAGCATGAAACGGTCTTTCTGCGCTTCCGGGAGGGGATAGGTGCCTTCGTGCTCTATCGGGTTTTGAGTGGCGAACACGGTGAAGTTCGACGGGAGCGGATGCTCTTCCCGGTCAATAGTCACCGATCTCTCCTGCATGGCCTGCAGCAGCGCCGACTGCGTTTTTGCGGGCGCGCGATTGATTTCATCCGCGAGCAGGAACGAGGTAAAGATAGGGCCCTTGACCAGCAGGAATTCGTTCCTTTGGAGGTTAAACACGTTCGTCCCGGTGATGTCGGTCGGCATCAGGTCGGGAGTGAATTGAATGCGGCCGAAATCGCAGTCCAGGACCCGGGCGAGAGTCCGCACCAGGAGCGTCTTGGCGATTCCCGGCACCCCTTCGATGAGAGCATGATGGCGGGTGGCGATGACAATCAGGGCCTGATCGATCGCTTCATCCTGTCCAATGATGATCTTCGCCACTTCCTGGCGGGCTCTTTGCAGCATGTCCTTCACCTGGTCAAGACCTCCACTCATGCGTTCATCTCCTGTCTTAGGTCAGCGCCGGCGGCCGAGGGGTGTGCGGTTTGCCGCGGCCGGCGATTCGTTTCGAAACCTCGTGGGCTCGAAGCTCTCAGCTGCTGCACTATCTGCCTGTATATCGCCAGGATATCGCCCTTCTCACGCGCCAGTTTTTCAATCGGCTCAAAAACGTGGCGGCTCGGCCTTTCCGATCTCTTCCACTCCTCCACGCAGACCGGCAGGATCTCGGATGACGGGACAGACCGGGAGACCAAGGCCAGAAGGCTCGAGCCCCGCGTCACTGTCCGCACGCTCCCCGCAGCTTCGCCAGTACGGCCGACCGGAATCAGCGGCACGCTGTTACGCCAAACCAGAAGAGCCACGAGAATCAGCAGAGAGGCTACGACTCCATCCAGCTTGTACCTCCGGATCAGCCAGGCAACCCCGGGATTTTCCGCTACTCCCAGATGTCTTTCGTAAAACAAAACACGGCCGCGCCCCCCTATCAGCCAGATGAGGAATTCAGGATGCCGGGCCTCCCACATGGCCCGGTTGGAGAGCAGGAATGAATCCGCCAGCAGGACTATCTCACCCTTGCCGTACGGGCGGCGCAGGAGAGCGGGCCGGCCGGTCCAGGCGTAGATTGTCTTCCAGCCGGGATGCTGAGGCTCGAGGTAGCCGGGAGCTGGCCAGGGCAACCGTTCGGGGAGGCGCTCGCCCCTGTCTACGAGGCGGATAAAGGCTTGCTTCACCATCCGGCCTTGACTCGCGGTGAGCTGTGGCCGCGCCTCGAGCTTCACGGCAACCTCCAGGAGTTTTTCGGCGACGGGCTGGACCGGCTTCTTCTTGCCTTTTTGCGCCTGCTCCTTCTCTTTTTGCCGCAAAAGAGGCAGCAGGGAGGCAGCGGGTTGCAGGGTCAGGACCAACCGGCCGCCGCGATCCGCCAGGCGCAGCAGCCCCTTCAGCTCATCCTCATCCCCGAAATACCAATCCGCGGTGGAGTATCCGGGCACGATAATCGTCACATCGTTGGAAGCGGCGGCCGCCGCGGCTGGACCGTAGTGCCGCGCGACCTGCAGCTCGGGAAGACGCTCGAGCGCCTCGTAGAACACCTCGGCGCCGTCCAGCTCCGCCCGATGAGACGAGTAAGGCGGATAGACATCTCCGATTTCAAAAGCCAGGAACAGAAGCCGGAGTCCCGCCGCCGCAAAGGCAATAAACATGGCGGCTGCAAGTGCTTTGAAAAGTGTGGGGCTCTTTATTCTCAAACGCATTCTGGACGCTCTTTTATAGACGGACGAAGTGGGCCGGCTTTTGCCGGCTCGTGGACGTCGACCGTATCGTTCATTTCCAATTATGCTTTCAGCAGGGCCAGCAGCCGCTGCATTTCGTCGAAGTCATGTCGCGCCGGTTCATGGCGTCCGTACCAGACCTTCTCGAACATGCCGATCATCGATTGAAAGCTCGTGATCGGCGCCTCGTTCCCGCGGTGGCGTTGCCTGAGCTCGATCAGGTAATCCCGGTTCGACTTGAATCGGGTCGGCGTGACCAGGTCCCGCTTTCCAAGAACCACGATCGCGGCCAGGTAAATGGCCCGCACGGCCAGTCGCGCCTGTCCGTTTTCCATCATCTCGACTGCAAGATCCAACCACTTTTCTTCCGGCAACTCATCGGGGCTCAGCTCTGCGCGTCGCAAGTCAACCGGGCCGCCGGACTGCGTCAGTCCTGGCCGGGAGGGACGCGACCGTAGTTCGAGCAACGCGCGGATCACCAGGGCCGCCAGGCCGAGCGAGCAGACGACGAGCAGGGCAACAGCGACGTCCCGGACATTGACTGAGCGGCCGCCGGAGGTCCGGCGGGTGGGGGAGTCGGCCGGCTTCAGCCAGCGAAGCGCGCGGCCCAGCCAGTCCGCCAGTTTCTCGAGCGCCCTCTGTACGGCCTGCACGACATCGCGCCAGATGCTCGGCTCCTGGATTTTCCGCGCATGGCTCGGGGCTTGCCACAAATGCTTTCGACTCCGCAGCACCGTGCTGATCGACTCGTCCAGGCGAGAGGGAGAGACAGAGGCGGCCGAAGCAGGCGCCATCGCGAAGGTGCTCCTCGAATCGTCTCCTGCGCCGAGCGCTAGCGCCTGGCCGCTTCCCGCTAGACAAAAAAGGAGGAGGATCAGAGCTGCAACCCTGCGACTGCGCAGGTCGCTCAGCAGGTCGGCGCCGGTCCGAAGCGAAGACCCGTAAAAACAGCGGAGAACATAGATAACCCGGGCAAGCGGTAGAACCGCCAGGTAAGTGAGCACAAGCGCCGCAACAAACATCTTGAAATCAAACAGGCGCGCACCCAGACGGGTAAACGCCGATTCCCAGCCGGTGAGAGCCTTGACCAGATAAGGGAAGAAAACCAGGCATGCCGCAAAGTTGGCAAAGGCAAACAGGCTGATCAATCCGAGAAGGAGCATGATCAGGTGGTTCTGCCCAGGCCAGAGCAGCGCCTGCTCCCAGGAAGGTTTGAGGGCGCCGGGCCGAGGCCGTCGCGCGTCGAAACCTGGAAGCACTGTCAGAACCAGGTTCTGGTGAACGGCATAGCTCCACGCCAGGGGAAAAACCAGGATCGAGGAAACCAGCAGCGCGGCCAGGGATACGGCCGAGTAACGGAGATGATCGCGCACAACGCGCAGGACGGTTCGAAGGCGCCAGGACACCGCGCTCGTGCCTGAGCGCAGACGCCAGATTTCGGCGGCGAATACCGACTGCCAGAACTTCAGCCAGGCGTACAGCGCCGCCAGCAGCGCGGAGTAACCGACCAGCTGCTGGGACGCCGCCGGGTTGTGAACAAGGCTCATCAGATAAAACAGGAAGACCAGAATGTAGGGCAAGGCGCCGAGGTAAAGCGCCGCCCATCCCGCAAGGGGAAGCCGGCGCAACAAAAGCACCGCCTCTTCCACGAGATCCAGCGCCTTCTTTCCTTCGGAATCGTGACTGAGCTTCATGACACCGCCCGCACCAGCGACAAAACGATTCTGCCGAGCGTGTAAAAAGCGATCCAGAAAAGCAACCAGCCTGCGAGCGGCGCTAGAAGGCCGGGTATGTGCCTCAGCCTCCGGCTGATCCGCGGCGACCGCCTGGTCCGCTTGCGCAGACAGGCGCCGCAGAAGATCAGACCTTCGTGCTCCGCCACGCACTCCCGGCAATAAGAGAACCGGCAGGCCGAACAGCGCGCCGAGGCTTCTCTGCCCGGGTGGTTCCTGCAAGTTTCAGTTAACAGAGTGGCCATAGTCCTTTCCCGGCCGTGCCCGCTGCCAGACGGCGAGGAGCCCCGCCAGTCCCATCGACATCGAAAAACAGGCGTCAACGAGCACAACCCAGAACCAGAATCGCGAGCCGTGGGGGGAAATCCGGAGCATTTGCTGCGCGTAATCCAGCTGGAGCTCCGGCGCGCCGGTTCGGGTCAATCCGGCCAGATAGAATCCGTAGCCGTACCATAGAAGGAAAACCAACCCGTTGACGCTGAACAGAGCCCACCCGATCCACTTGAACCAGAAGGCCTCCTCGTTGCCTCTTTTTCTTCGGCTGTTGGCGGCGCAGGTGATCCCAAGCGCAAGCAGGCCCACGACGAAAAGGACCTGAATGGCGCGTAAAGGGTAAGAGTCCCAGAGCAAAAGGCTGAAAAGAAAAGCGGCGTTCAGCAGGGAGGCGAATGAGACGATCGGATACAGACGAGGCAAGCCTTCGGCCGGGATCCCGTCATAGCCCGATTCACGGGTCAGGGCGTCCGGCTGCCCGGCGCCGGGGAGCGCGGGGACGATAACCGGCGCGCTTTCGACACTCAAGGCGCTGGTTTCCTCCCCTACTGTCCCGCCCTGCGCGGTTTGCGCGCGCCGCGCCAGATAACTCACGGTTTTCCGGGCGCTCCGGATGCGCCCCAGCGCCCCCAGCCGCGTGTTCTGGACCGGGGTCACGACGTGGCAGGCGCAGGTCGGCCCCAATGCCAGGTGGATCATCCATCCCAGGGCAAAACCAGAGGGAACCCCAATGGCCAGCCAGGCCAACGCTCCGCCTGAGGCATAACCTGCAAGAAACAGCCATAGCGTTATCGCCGCTGTCACGATCGTAAAGGACCCGAAGAGCAGGTGAAGCCAGAGGCCCCGGCTGGTTCGGCGGATCGTAAACGCCTTGATGTCTTCGAAATAAAAGCGCCTGTGGGTTTCTGAAAAGGCCAGCACTTCAATCTGGACGAAATGATCGCTACCCTCCCAAAGGGACAACGAGCCGAGCAGCGTCGGCTTCGACCATGACAGCCGCCGGTAGCTCTGGCCCTCGCCGAAAAGCGTTGTGACCATACTCGCCTCGAGTCAAACCCCCATTGCGCCGCGATAGTCAGGCGGGACGAAAACAACATACATCCAGAAGATGAAAAAGAGAATTTGGACGACACTCAGAATGACGCTGACCAGCATGATGTTCCGAAACGAAGCGCGCTCGCTCCCCGGGGCATTCCAATGCTTTATGACAATAAAGAGAGCGATCGGCGCCGTGACGAGCGAAGGGCCACAGCAAAACAGCATGGGGAGAAGGGTCAAGGCCAAGGCAATCCGGTCATATCGGGTCAGGCTGTCGGGCAGCGGTGAAAGCGTGGCTTCGGCTCTCTTCGCTGCAAGACAGCTCGGACACCAGTGCCGGCCGCGGACCTCGATGTCGCACAGGCCGCACAGGAACCTGCCGCATCCCTTGCACTCGACCACGGCCTGCCGCCCGGCGTGATTGAAACAGGCCGCCTGCCCAGGGGCTGCGGGCCGGGCCGGAGAACCGGCGGCCGGCCGGCGAAACAGCGCGGGCAGCAGCCAACACTCCAGCTCAGCCGCACAGTTGGGACACGCCACCTGCTGTCGGGGAAGATCGACTGAAACCTCCAGCACGGACAGGCAACTGGTACAGTAGAGAGGCGCTCCGGGCATCTATACGATTATCACCCAAGTGTTGCACATTCGATCATGAAGGGCCCGGCGCTCCGGATCAAATGCCACCATGAGATACCCGAGACCAAGGATCATTCCGCTGACCAGCTCGGCGGCATAGCGGCCGAACGCCCGGCCATACCCTGGCGGCCCGGAGGGTGTCATGATCCGCAAGCCGCAAGCCATCTTCCCGACCGTCGCGCCGTAACGTCCGACCATCAAGGTGCTGTACAAAGCCGCTGAGGCAAACTGAATCAGAAACAGGCTGCCGTACAGGACCAGGAGCAAAGGCAGGGCCTCCGAATCCTCCGGGTTCGCTATCCCCCCGGCTTTTCCCGGAAAGGCCAGGACAAACACCACGGACAGCACCGAGTTGAAGATCCAGAGGATGATCGAATCGATCAGCTTGGCGCCCGCCCTTATCCAAAAGCCGGCGCGGTTTCCCTCAGAGACGCCATAGCTCGCAAAACGGGGCGCCAGACCTTCTTTCAGCCTCTGCAGATAGACAGGTTTGCAGTCCGCGCAAACCCGGTGAGACTGGAAGTCCAGCAGGTCCTCCGTCGAAACCAGTCGGCCGCAGCACGAACAGGTCTGAAGACCGCCCAGTCCCGAATCCGGAAGATCAGCCGGGATGGCGCCGTACGGCACCCAGGTCGACAAACCCTCCGTCCACACCGGTGTCTGCCGGGTCACCACGCCCGCCTGGACCATTTCCTCGAATTTCGCCTGGCTGATCGGTCCCGCTTGAGTCCCGGAAACCAGTAAGTACCACTCCCTGGCCCTCCCGCACTGCGTCATCAAATGAGCCTGATAGATTCTGCCGTCAAAAGCAAGGGAAGAAACGCTTTCGAGGCAGCAGCGGACGATCTGGCCGGGTGCGTAAGACACCGGTTTTTAAGGCCAACGGCCTGACTCAGGTTAGCCTGGGGCGAAGCCCCGGACGTTTTACCCCAAATCCACCGCCACCACTTCGTGATCCACGATTTGGGGCACGATAAGTTTCAACACCCCGTTTTCGACTCGTGTCTGCGGCGTCTGGTTGGCTTTCAGCAACCGGACCTTGCCGACCTTCGTCCCCGCCGGCAACCGCAACTCGACCTGCTGAGCGCTGACGGGAATCAGCTCCCGGAAAGGCCCCTTCATCAGCATCGGGTTGGTCAGATTGACCAGGTGAACCGTTGTCGAATTCTTCTGGCGCCAGACGGTCACATCCAGTATCCCCGGCCCTTTAACGGTCACCGGCCGAGGCTCGTTGGTTGCCCAGTCGACCACGTTGGCAAACAGCCGGCCATGGTCGACCGCCAGGAATTGCCAGAAGCTCCGAGTCACGTCCCAAGGGAAATAAGCCACGCGGCTGTGGCCGATCTCCCGCAAGTAAAGCTCGCGAATGTCTGTCTGAGGAATACGAGGAAAGACGTCCTCCATGGGCAGGTCCGGGTACGACGGAACCAATGTAACCGGGGAGGGGAAGTCCGCTTTGGGCTCGACCGGCAGCCGGAAGACACCGTTGATGATCCGCACAGCGTCCTCCAGTCCACGCACGACCGGGTGATAGCCGCCGTCTGCGCCCGGGCGGATCCCAAGGTACGAGTTTCGCATGGGCCCTTCGACTGGGCCTTTGACTGAGACGCCGAGGAGATCGGCCAGCCCGAAGTCGGCACGAGCACGTCCCCACTCGTCGTAAAGCGAGGTCTCAAACGTAGCCACCAGGCTTCCGCCGCTTTCCACGTAACCCCGCAGCTGTTTGCACTGGTCATCGGACAGGGCGGCGATATTCGGAAGTATCAGCAGCTTGAAACGGTCCAGGTTCGGCGCCTCGAGCTTCCTGTCATGGACCATCTCGAACGGAATCCGCGCTTCGATGAGGGCATGATAGGCGCCTCGTGCGTGTTCTTCGACCTTCTGATGCGCCTGGCCCTGATCGTAGAAATCCCGGGTCTGTTCTGAATAAACGAGCGCCACCCGGGCAGCCGGGCACTCGTTTCGCAGGTAGCGCTCGACCGAGTAATGCCAGCCATAGATATCGTCTACGACTTTGAACCAGCGATGGTCGATCGGCTTGGCGTTGAACTTGGTGACCCAGGGCCTGAGGCCATTGGCGATAGCTTCGGCGAGCCAGATGCGGATTTCAGCTGCGCTTTGAACCGAGTCTTTCCAGCGATATTGCTCCTCCAGTCCGACGCTGCAGATGCCTCCCACCGGCTTGCGGCCCATGACGGCCCGCAGCTCCTTGGCGTATTTGCCGTTCATCCAGGGACAGGCCAGGCCGCTACGTCCCTGGCGATCCTGAAACATGATGTCCGCCAGCTCCCCGGTCGACTTCAGCTCCGGCGGTCCGTTGGGAACACAGCGGCTTTGCGGGTTGATTTTGCGGATTTCAGTGTCCCAAAGACGCCAGAGCTCGGTCAGGCGGGCGCGCCGCCACAGAAGGAACTTGCGCCGGGTGTCGGCGTCTGCCGTCTGGCCGCGAGGAATCTCCAGGGTGGCCGCTTCCCGGAAGTTTTTCCGGCAATGCTCGCAATAACACGTGCCGTGGCCCGCCCAGCGGTTAATGAAGATGCCGTCGACCCTGTAAAGCGACATGATTTCCCGATGAACCTCGGTCATGAACTCGAAGTTGTACGGACCGAGGGCGCAGGTCACCCAGAGATCGGGATTGGCCCAATGGCGGCGCTTCTGCTCTCTCTCATCGACGGCAATCCAGTCGGGGTGGGCCTTGTACGCGTCTTGCCGGACAGCGTGCGGGTCGGTCCGTGCAAGAATGACCATACCGAGCTTGCGGCAGGCGGCCACCATGTCGCCAAAGGGGTCGGATCCCTCCTTCATCCAGGCGCTGCGGTGGTGAAGCGGGATCCTGGTCGGATAGAAGGCAACGACGCCGCCGGCGCTCAGGCATACGCCCTGGCAGTGGTTGCGGCGGAAGTAATCGAGCCAGAACCCCTGATCATACTGGCCTGGATCGTCTTCGACAAAAGCCAGCTGTGCCCAGCGCATCGGGCGATCAAACAACGCGTAGACTTCACCCGGTTCAGGGCAGGCAGGCGCGCCCGGTCTAGCGGTCTGGAAGACGGACAAGGCGGACACCTCGATAAATTCGCGTCGGTTCATGCCGAGAGCTTAGCCACGAACAGCCCGGACTGACAAGTCATTGTTGACCGGTGACCGCGGTGACAAGGTGACAGGGTGACAGGAGCCGGAAGCGATGAAGGATGAAGGATGAAGGATGAAGGAAAAGCAGGGTGAGACGGTGCCGAGGAGAAGCGATCCACGCCGTCACCTTGTCACCTTGCTGTGGCTTGCGGTCGTGAGGGATCGGACATTACAATGCGCCCCCATGACCATCAACCAGGACCTCGCTGCCACCCCGACGGCGGCCGCTTCCGCGTCCGAGCGGCACCCTCAGGTGGCTCTTACTTCCTTCTTTGCCCTTTTCTCGATCGTGGGCCTGGCGCTATACGGCCTGCCGCTTTTCTACGACTTCATGGTGCAGGATTTTGGCTGGTCACGTGCCCAGGTGACATCCGGAAACGCGCTCAGCAAACTGGTCGTCGGTCCGCTGTTCGGTTTCTTCGCGGGCTGGATCGTGGATCGCTTCGGCCCGCGCCGCATGATGATCGCCGGTATCCTGATGGCCGGCATAGCGCTGTGCGGCTTGAGCGTCATCTCCAGCCTCGGCCTTTTCTACCTGTTTTACCTGTTTAATGCTCTGGGCTACGTCTGTGGAGGCCCGTTGCCCAACCAGGTGCTCATCAGCACCTGGTTTGACAAATCGCGCGGGACGGCGATGGGATTTGCCTACCTGGGGATCGGCATTGGTTTTGTCTGCGTTCCCTGGTTGCAGGTCTGGTTCACGGGTCTTTTCGGCTGGCAGGGCGCGCTCCGGGCGCTGGGAATCCTCATCGTCGTTGTCGCTCTGCCGATGGCTTTGCTCGTTAAGGAAGCGCCCGAAAGCAAGAAGGCGAGGCAGGCTGGTCCGCCGGTCTCCATCCGCGACGTCCTCAGGAGCCCGTATTTCTATATGCTGGCGTTCGGCAGCATGTGCTCGATCGCCGCCGTGGGCGGGACCAACCAGAATCTGAAGCTCTTCCTCCGGCTCGACAAAGGTTATGAGGCCGCCGAAATCGCGACCTTCATCTCGCTTATCGCAGGAGCAAGTATCCTGGGGCGGATTCTCATGGGCTGGCTTGCCGACCGTTTTCCGAAGAAGTACGTCATGATCCTGATCTACGTGCTGGTGGGCAGCGCCATCCCGCTGCTTTTCTTCGCGCAGATCCCGGGTTTGCTCTATCTCTTCGCCGTTATTTTTGGAATAGGCCTCGGTGGAGACTATATGATCATCCCGCTCATGGCGGCCGACATCTTTGGTGTCAGGGTTATGGGCCGCGTGATGGGGATCGTGCTCACGGCGGACGGGGTCGCGGAAGCGGCCGGACCCTGGCTGGTCGGACTGCTCCGCGACCGCACGGGCAGTTACTCGATCGGCTTTGCGCTCCTGATTTCCCTGGCGTTTCTGGGCGCGGTGGCGGTGACCATGCTGCCCCGTGGGCGCCGCTCTTCACGGTGACAGGGTGACAAGGTGACAAGGTGACAAGGTGACACGGTTTCCGGGGGTGTCGTCCTAAAAGAAAAAGATGGGCTGGCTTAACCAGGCCTCGAGGCGACGCCGCGTCGCCAGGACTCCTGATAAAACATCGGAGTCTTTCTGCCCTGCTCCTTACAAGACTTTGCGACTGGAGTCGGCGTTACGCACCGTGTCACCTTACAGCGCGGGTCACCCTACCAGGTGTGCCTCCTTTCGCAGCTCACTGGCCTTCCGAGAAGTCTTTCTTCTAACGAAACGGCCGAAATCCTCGGCGCGACGGTAGCCCAGCGCCAGCGCCACGTCCTGGACTTTCGCGCCGGGCTGAGAGAGCATTTCTTTGGCCTTCTTCAGCAGCAATTCCTGTTGCAAATCCCTGAACGACATGCCTTTTGTGTCTTTGATAGCTCGGGCGGCAAGGTGGCGGCTCAGGTTCATCTCCCGGCAGAACAAGGCTAAAGAGAGTCGCGGCCGCCCAGCCAACGCCTCCTCGATTCGTCGAACAATCTCCACTGCGGGATACGTCATGGCTGGAAAACTACAGGAGTGCGCCTTCTCTGCTCAACACCATTTGGAAATGCCAAACTGAAGGAAGAAGAGAAGGATGAAGCAAGGAGAAAAGGATGAAGGATGTAACCCCTCAGTTTTTTGTTGGGAGTGTGGCAGCAACGAGGAGAGAGGCCGGTG
>JBHGBF010000129.1:0-15219 GCA_041946865.1 Acidobacteriota bacterium
CTTTCACCCCCAAGATTCGCAGCCTCGTCGGCTGCACCCCTGAAGGCGGAACTACAAACGGACGGCGGTCGTCCAACGACCTTCTTCAACACGGAGCGGGGCTGCCTCCGCAGGCGGGTGGCGCTCCGCGCGCTGTGGTCACCGTGATGTGTTAGAGTGACAGCGTGTTTCCCCACCTGATCTTGGCCCCGTCCTACCGGCTACTGCTCGACCGGCTGCTGGCCGAAGTGCGAAAGACGGCTGACGGCTCGCGACTGACCACCCAGTGGATCGTGACGCCGGCGTCCACCCTTGCTGCCGAACTGCGGATACGGTTTGCGAGCGAGTCTGAGGCGGGCGTTCTGGCCGGCGTGCGCATCACGCCGGTCTTGCCTTTCATCGATCGGCTCTCGCAACTTGACAACGCTCCCCTCGGCCCCCGCTGGAGTCCGTTGTTCGACATTCTCCTTTACCGGCTGCTTCAACAGGAACGAGGTCTGGAACTTGACTCTCTCCGGGAGATCCGAGGCGGGCAGTCGCTGCTGCGCCCTGTTTTCCTCGATCTTGCCGACGCCGGGTTCGGACTGGCCGAGGAAGCACTCTTGCAGGACGTGATGACTTCCAAGGAGACGGATCGCATCAGCCACGGCGTCCTGCGGCTGTATCTCGACTGGCTTCATTTGCTGGACCACGCTCAGCTTGCCTGGGCACCACTCCAGTACCAGGAACTGAGCGAACGGATAGCTGACGCGCCCGAGCGGGAACTGACCGGCCTTCTCGGAGGATCGGACGGACGGGGAGTCCAGGTCCATGTTTACGGCTTCTACGACTTCACGGACGTGGTCGAGCAGGTGCTGGCCGGTCTGGCCCGGAGGGTAGAGACGATTCTCTACCTTCCCTCTTGGAGCAGAGCCGACAAGCCTCACCACGCCTTCGACTTCGTGGCCCCGGTTCTGACTTCGTTGCGTCTCCGGCTCGGAACTCTACTCACCAGCACGACCACAGTGGACCCGGGAGAAGGGGAGACAATGAAATTCTTCCTTTCGACTTTCCCGGAAGGCCCCATTCCGTCTCGGCCGGCCTTTCTCACGTACCAGCGCGCCTCCGGCCTGCGCGCGGAAGTCATCTCGGCGGCGGTTCAAGTGCGCCGATGGCTCGATGACCCCGGCTGCGGGATTGCCCCACGGGACATTCATGTTGTCGTCCCGCAAGCCGGGATGTATGCCGACCTTGTCCGAGAAGTCTTTCAGGCCTTTTTCATACCGCTCCGGATGGCGGAAGCTCCCGACGAGCTGGCGCCGGTTGAGCGGGCCTTGCGAACTATCATCAGGATCTGGGAAGAACAAGCGCCCACTGAAACCCTGCTCAGTCTCTTCAGAGAATTCCCGGACATTGCCTGCCTGAAAGGCATCGACCTGGATGCGTTCGAGACGAAGCTCCGAAAAGCGGGATTCGACGGGCGGAACTGGCCGGCTGCGCTCAAGAATGCCGACCAGATCGGTTTCAACCCCACAGAGAGAACCCTGATCCAGGAGATCGTTGACCTGTGGACCCGCACCCCGAGCGAAAGCGGTCAGCCGGCTTTCACGGCCGGCGAGATGCTGTCGCGACTGAAGAGGATCGGACAACGCTGGCTGCCCGATTCGTCGCCACTCCAGGAGGTGGCGGAGACGCTCGAGCTTCTCCCCGAAGATCTTGGACTTCCGCTCCAGATACTGCTCGATCTGCTCGAGAACCGGGCGGGCCAGCAGGCCGTCGATGACCCGCCTGAGAAGACTGGTGTCCTCTTTGTCCCGCTGATGCGGGCTCGCGGACTGGCGCCCCGGGCATTGGTTCTGCTTGGCCTGGCGTCAGGCCGTCTGCCTTATCCGGTTCAGGAAGACCCATTGCTCGGCGAGGCGCTGCGGCTGAGGCTCGGCCAGGCCTTGCGCGGTCTGGGCCACAGGCTGAGCCCCAAGACGACTCTTCCCGAGGAAATGGCCTTGCTCTTCATCCTTATTAATGGGAGCAGCGAACGCATTCACTGGGTGATTCCCGACGCCGATGAGAATGGAAGGGGGCTCGCGCCGACTCCCTGGGTGCAACGCTATCTCCAGCACTGGGAGAAAAAGGATGCCGGCGGGTCTGCTTACCCGGCCCTGCCCCGCGGGCCCGCTGAACAAGCGCGGCTTCTGCTCTCCCAGGATCCCTGTCGCGGCGGCTTTCTGCCCCCCGTGTGGTCGCCTCATCTCCAGAAGGATTCAGGCCTCGGATCCCCGTCCGGAGATCACGAGTACATCTTGCAGGCAATCTCAGAAAAGGAACATGAGGCCCGATGGAACGGATTCGTGGCCGACGCGGCTCTGGCGCCCTCGGGCGCCTCTCCCGCCACCATACGAGTCACCGAGCTCGAGAAGCTCTCCAAGTGCCCCTTCCAGGGGTACAACCGGCTGATTACGGGCTGGGAAATGCTGACGCCGCTGGATTTCTCGCAAGAGTTGAGATCAACCGAATGGGGGAGTCTGCTGCACGGGCTGTTTGAGACCACCATCCGTAGTTACCAACAGGCCGGCGCCTCGTTACGCGCCATAGCCGAGGATCTTCTGCGGGACGAGAGCCGCTCGCTGCTCCAGCGAATTGAAGACCTGTCCGCCGAGGCCTCGCTTCAGCTGGCGCTGCTCCCGTCTCTCTTCCGCAAGGCAGCCAAAAGCAAGTTGCTCCAGGTAGCCCAGGAATACTGGGAAGCGGTCCGGTCAGGCACGATCCCCGACGGAATCAATGCCTCCACCGAAAACCGGCGCAGCGCGAACTTTCCCGGTCTCCCGGGTGTCTTTTTGTCCGGGCAGATCGATCGAATGGATGACCGGGGCACCCACCGGATGATTATCGATTACAAGAGCGGACGGGAACCGGAAAATCTGTCGCACGAGATAAGGATTGGATTCCGGCTGCAACCTCTCCTGTACCCTTGGCTGCAACAGGCTGCGGAAGACAGTCAGGAAACCGCCATCCGATTCTCCTACGTCTTTTTCGGGAAGTCCCCGGTCCAGGAAAAAACCGTTTCAGTGGAGGAAATGGGCCCGGTCGAGGACTGGCTGCGCCTTTTCGCCGACGTTCTCTCCAGGGGCGTCTATGTCCCGTGCTCCAATGAGGCGCTGGAGCTTCTGGGCATCGAAAAAGCCGAACCGTGTCAATTCTGCGACTACGCCTCACTCTGTCGCAGATTCGAGCGCCGGGCGCCGGCCCGCATGGCGCGCTTTTTGCAGCGGCTGCTGCCCGAGAGGCTGGCTAAATTCGAGCAGGGATGAAAACAGGGACGGTGCTGTGGCAGCAGGGCCACAGGAAGGCTTTGCATCAATGAACGCAACAATTCTCCCCGATGCCGACCAGCGCAGAACAGCAGTTATCACGCCGGATCATGCCTTCGTGTGGGCGAGCGCCGGTACCGGGAAGACACATACCCTGACACTCCGTGCCCTTTATCTGCTTCTAAGCGCTCCCTTCCTGGCTGCAAGCGCATCGCAGTTCCCCGAGGTTGGCCATCTCTACAGCCTCTCCGACCGGCGCCTGAGGCTGAGAGCCGCTCGAACGGCTATCCGCTCCCTCGTGCTGACGACCTTCACCCGGAAAGCCGCCGCGGAAATGCAGACGCGCCTCTACGCCTATCTCGATCTGCTGGCTTCTTCGCCCTCGCGTCCCGACCTGGCGGCTGCCGTCTCCGCTGACGGCAGATCCCTTGATCCTCTGTTTGAAGAAATCTGTGACGAGCTGTGCCGAAAGCTGGGGCGGGGCGCGGATCCCGAGCTGGGCTTCGAGCGATTGCGACTGGG
The DNA here is from genome assembly GCA_041946865.1 of Acidobacteriota bacterium. GTDB lineage: Bacteria > Acidobacteriota > UBA6911 > RPQK01 > RPQK01 > RPQK01. The sequence goes on from JBHGBF010000129.1 coordinate 3,789, forward strand.
TGCCCAGGCCTTGGCCGAACTGGCCTGTGACCTTCAAATTTCGACGATTCACAGCCTGGCCGCCGGCATCCTCCAGCGGCACCCGCTCCAGTCGGGGATTCCTGCAACGGCGCGGTTTGCCGAGGAAAACGAGGACGATTACGGAGACCTGGATGATGCGCTGATCCGCCGCTGGTGGCAGACCGAAGGCTTGTCTGACCCGGACCTCGAGCAGGGCCTTGAAAAACTCCTGGCGCGCGTCTCTCCCTATCACATAAGGGAATGGTTCAAGAAGATTTATCACAACCCTGAAATCATTGACCAGCTCGAAGGCTGGGCTTCTCCGGATCCGGTCCAGACGAGCCTGGCGCTGGCGGCCTGTATTGTGCTCGGAGAGGACCTGAGGCGAAACAACGGCAAGAAGATTGCGGCCAACGGGCAGCGGTTGGTCGAGCTGGCCTCCGCGCTCCAGGCTTTGGAAAACGAGGGACATCCCACTCGCGTCCGCTGGTCAGAGCTGTGTAATTTCCTCCATGAGAACCGCTCGACGCTCTTCCTCGATTCGTCATATAGCCAGAAGGCAGTCAAGTCGGCCATTCAGCGACTCGACCCGCACCTGGCGGTCTATTTCGAGAGCCTGGGCAGGATCTACCCTCTCATACTCCGTAAGTGCGTTCTCGAGGAGTTGGGGCTGGAGTGGGGCATCTGGAAAACGGTCCTCAGGCGGTTCCTGGCCTGGAGCAAGGCCAAGGGGGTGAGCGCTATAGGCGTCGTCGGCTTTGACGAAATGATCCGTCTGGCAGCTGATCTCCTCGACGCTTATCCCGAGGTCAAGCGTGCGGAACGGCGTCGCCTCAGGGCCCTCCTCGTCGACGAGTTCCAGGATACGGACCCCGAACAGCTGCGCCTGATCACCGGACTGCTGGCCAAGGAGCGCCCGGACGACCCTGAGATTCTCGGATTCTTTGTAGGAGACACCAAACAGAGCATTTATCGTTTTCGGGGAGCAGACGTTGATTCAACAGTCTGTTTCTCGACCAGCTACGCTTCGCTGACGAAATGTTCGCTTCCGGTGCGGAATCTTGTCCTGGCCTCGACCTTTCGGAGTCTCCCCGCCATCACAACACTGGTCAACCGGCTGTTTTCCCGCGAGTTGCCTCTTCTTCGCGATGACCAGGAAAAGCTTCTGCCGATTCGACCGGACCGGGGTGAGCCGCCCGAGTGGGTCTGGATTGCTTCGGAGGACGCGTCTAAGCCCTTGACCGCGGCAGCGGCGAGAAACCTGGCCGCCGTCGAGACGGTGCGGCTGATCAGCGACTTCGTGAATCGGGATGCGGGCGGTAGCGGCCAGGCTGTCGCGAATCCCGCGCCGTGTTCCAGAGAGGGCGGGCACGATCCGCGATCCCGCAAGGGGTCTTACTCCGACATTCTCGTCCTGGTCAGGAGCGGCCGGGAGCTGGACGCGCTCTTACCGGTGCTCCAAGAGGCGGGCATCCCGGTGGTGAGCTCCGGCGCACGCACACTTTACCGGCAGCCAGAGGTCTCCGATATCCTGAACCTGCTCATTAGCCTTTACAATCCGCTGGACACGTTGGCGGTCGGCGCTGTTCTTCGCAGCCCGCTCGTCCAGATTTCGGACCCGGACATTTACCGTCTCATCAAGACCATTGCGCCGTCGCGAATCTTCCATCAGGCCGATCCCCTTCCCGGCTTCTTACCGGAACCTGCCAGGCGGCGTATTGAGGCGCTGCGCCGCCTGGTTCAATCCCGGCGGTCCAGCTCGATCTCCGCCTGGCTGATGCAGATCCGGGATTTCCTCCCGCTGGCGGCGTATACGGACGCCCTCGACCTGGAGGGGCGGTCTTATGCGCGCATCAACCGGCTATTGGAGGCGTTCCTCGCGCAGATGAAGGCAGATCCGAGCACGGCGCTCGCCTGGCTCCTGCGCCAGCGCAGCCGAGGCGCCGACGCCGGGCGGTACGATCCCGACTTTGGCGAGGACGTCGGCATTGCAGACGAACGAATCGACGCGGTTCGGGTCATGACCATTCACAAGGCCAAGGGCCTCGAGGCTCGCTACGTCATCGTCTACGGTTGGTCATCGGTCCTTCATGAGAAAGAAGCGCCGGCCGGCCAACGCGCCCAGGCGGTGATCCGGAGTCATTCGCTCGCCCGGCCGCAGGTTGAATTTTCCCTTTCCTGGGGACCCGTAGTGGTCTGTTCCGATCTATTTCAGGCGGCCGCCAAGGAGGAAGACTCCAAAGCGCGGGCCGAAGCAGTCCGGCTGGCTTATGTGGCAACAACCCGCGCCCGCGATCAGCTGACCCTCCTGTGTGCCGTCTCCCGAAACACGAAGCTGCCGGAACCCTTTCAACCGCTCTGGGAGCAACGAACCGGCGGGAGGGCCGAAGCGCCGGGTTGGGACCGGACCTTGATCATACGCACCAGCTCGGCCGGGGCGGAATATCCAAGGCACACAACCCCGGTGCTGACTCTGCCCGACAGGGACCTCTACCAGGCGCTCTGGTGCGAACGATTTGAGAAGCTGGGCAAGACTACGGACTTCCCGCTGGCCCGTCCCTCCCGAATAGAGTTGAGCGAGCCTCCGTCCGCCGCTCCCGGTCAGAAATCGCTGATCAGCGATCCAGTTCTGACCGGCCAGCTGGTTCATTCGTACCTGGAGCGCTGGCTTCTCGAGGACGAGTTCGAGCGGGACAAGCTGGTTTCGCTCTGGAGGCGCCTGGAACGCGCCTCTGACAACGTGCTGCGTGACGCTCAATCGGCCCTCGGTCTCTTCTATGCCGATCGGCTGCCGGCCGCCACCCGGCCTTCCTATCGGGAACGCGTTCGAAACGCGAAAGTCATGGCGCGTGAACTCCCCTTTTTCATGACGAGCGGAGGTAAATTTTGGAACGGCGTCATCGACCTGGTCCTGGAGGAAAACGGCGAGATCCTCGGTGTAGACTATAAGACTGCCATTGAAAAGGAGCAGCTGCCGGAGTCTTATGCGCAGCAGGCGGCCGTTTACACCGAAGCCCTGCAACAGCTTTTCCCCGGAAAGCCAGTGCGTTTCGAATTCTGGTGGCTGTGGGATCCCGCGGCACAGCACGAAAAACAGCCCGCGGAATGAGGCGCGCACAACGGGTTTTTTCGGCGTTCTTCCGCGAAAGGTTTTTGCTCGGCTTCTTCCACGGGCTATATTTATCCGGCATATGCGACCGAAAACTCTTCCCAGCCTGTTTGAAAGCAGCGTGGAACGGTACGGGGACAACTGCCTCATAGCGGAAAAAACCGACACCTACCAGGGGACCACCTATCGGCAGATACGGGACGAGGTCTACCAGTTTGCCGCCGGTCTGATCGCGCAAGGGATAGGCAAAGGCGACCGCATTGCTCTGTTGTGCGAAGGGCGCAAGGACTGGCTGGTGGCGGAGCTTGGGATTTTCTACGCCGGCGCCGTTTGCGTGCCCCTTTCCGTGAAGATCGAGGAGATCAGGGAGCTGTGCTTCCGGATTTCCCATTCAGGAAGCCGTCTTCTCATCGTGTCCGCAAGTCAGTTTTCCAAGGCTCTTGCCGTTCAGCGCTTTCTTCCCGAAGTACAGCTGCTGGCTTTGGATCCGGTCGAAGAACAGGAGGCAGTGCTCTTCCGGCGCAATCAAATCATGACGACAGGCGCCGATTACCTGAAGGACCATCGAGAAGATTTCAACCGGCGCTGGCAAAGCCTGGCGGAATCTGATCCGGCGACGATCAGCTACACCTCCGGAACCACTGCCGACCCGAAAGGCATCACGCTTACGCATCGCAATTACACCGCAAACGTGGAACAATGCTCTCAGATCCTCGATATACCTCCCACCTATCGGTCCCTGCTGATCCTCCCCTGGGACCATTCTTTCACGCACACGGCCGGCGTGTACCTCCTGATCGGGAACGGAGCAAGCATGGGCGCTGTCCAGGCGGGCCGCACTTATGCCGAAAGTCTGCGGAACATCCCGGTCAACATCCGCGAGTTCAAACCGACGTTCCTGTTCAGCGTCCCGGCATTGGCGCGTAACTTCAGAAAGAACATAGAAAACGGGATCAGGCAAAAAGGAAAGGTTACGAAGTTCCTGTTCAGAATCGGATTGCGCGTGGCCTATGCTTACAATCTCGACGGCTGCAACCGGGGAAAAGGCCTGCGAGCGATCCTCAGACCCCTCGTGGGAGTTTTTGACTTGCTGGTTTTCAGGAAGGTCAGGCAGGCCTTTGGCGGGGAGCTGAAGTTTTTCATCGGCGGGGGAGCGCTTCTCGACCTTGAGCTGCAGAGTTTCTTTTACGCCCTCGGAATCCCCATGCTGCAGGGTTATGGATTGACCGAGGCGGCGCCCGTGATTTCCGCCAACGTCCCGGCCCGGCACAAGCTGGGATCTTCAGGGCGGCCGGTGCCCGACCTCGAGGTCACTATCCGTGACGACCAGGACGAGATCCTGACCCGAGGGCGCGTCGGAGAGATCGTGGTCCGAGGTGAGAACGTCATGGCCGGGTATTGGGACAACCCGCGCGCCACCCGGGAAGCGCTGCGCGGCGGCTGGCTTCATACGGGAGATCTCGGCTTTCTCGACAAGGACGGTTTCCTCCATGTCCTCGGACGAAAGAAGAGCCTGCTGATCAGCAGCGACGGCGAGAAGTTCAGCCCCGAAGGCATCGAAGAGGCTCTCACCTCGGGCTCACCCTTCATCGACCAGGTCATGCTTTACAACAACCAGTCTCCCTATACGGTCGCACTTATCGTGCCCGCTCGCGTGGCTCTGCGGGATTGGGCCAAACAGCATGGCGTGTCCGCCCAGAGCACCGAAGGACAAGCGAAGATCCTGGCGCTGTTGAAAGAACAAGTTGATGAATACAAAGAGGGTGGCAGGCATGAAGGACTCTTCCCCGCACAATGGCTGCCCGTGACCTTCGCCATATTGGAGGAAAGCTTCTCCGAGGAAAACCAACTGCTCAACGCCACGCTCAAGATGGTGCGCAGTCGAATCACGCACCGCTACCGGGAGTCGCTTGAGTACATGTTCACTAAAGAAGGCAAGAAGATCGACAACCCGAAGAACCGTGACGCCGTCGGGAGGCTGCTAAGCCAGGCCACTGGCTGAAGAGCCGGGAGCGCAGCGTCTTTGGCGGAACGACCGGGCTCGTAGCGGTTCATCACCGGCGTGTTCACCCCCGGTCGACTCAGACGTTAGCCCGCTCTATCTTGAAGCCGATTTCGAGAGTGACCTGAAACTCCACCTGGCCGCCCTCAAGGACGGCACCGCGCTGTTCCATCACCTCAAACCACGCCAGACCGTGCAAGGTCTTTCCGGCCTCTTCTATCGCGTTCCTGATCGCCTGCTCGTAACTCTCTCTGGACACCCCCACAAGCCGAATCTTCTTGTAGACCCTCTCCGACATGATGATCCTCCTTAGGAAGTCCTATCTATCATACATGACAGAAGATAGCGAACGTAATCGAGGACGGTCGTCACTCCTCGCCTGCCGCCGCGGCTTCGTTCTTCTTGGGCACGCCGTCCGGATGGCAGTCAGCACAGGCAACGAAGTGGATATTGTGCCGGCTCTCGGGAGATTTGAAGCTGGTATCCATTATTGCGACGTCAAGCCCGCAGTTGGACAGCCGCGGATGACAGGACGCGCACGAATGCCGGGCATCGAGCGAATGCATGGCATGACAGCTTAAGCAGCTGAGCCCCTCGTGCACGCCTCGGGGGGTGCGGTCATCACCCGCGCCGGCCTTCTGAAATGCGACAGACGCATGGCACTGAAAACAGACGCGCTGGCGCGGATCGGGGGCCACGACCAGCGCCCGCTCGACCTCCTTGAGAGCGGGTGCAGGGAGGATGGCCGCCTCAAAATGCCGCCCTTCGCGCCGATCGTAGAAGCTGAGGCGCGGGAGCCGGGACGGGCGATCGGCCGCAATCGTCTTGGGGTTACTGTAATCGGGGCGACTGGCGACGCCCCCTTTGACGTGGATCTCATGACAGGCCAGGCACGGTATGACAGGCCTCGATGCCTGACCGGGGTCCAGCATTTTCCACGGTCCCTGGACGCTGATCGGAGCCACGAGAGCCTCTATCGTCTTCTCATAGAACATGCCGTGACAGCGGAGGCAGTCGGAATTGAGCTGTTGTGTCTGGTTATGTCCGGGGTGGAGGAAGATATCGGAATAGCGCGCCGAATGGCCGCTTGACGTCCAATCTGCAAATTCACGTTCATGGCATGCCTTGCAGCGGTTCATCGTCTGGACAATCTGTTCTTCGGTCAGGCGCAGATCGTCATGCGGCTGATCTGAATAGTGAGTCGCCAGGCGGCGCGAATTTTCCCACAGGCTGTGGAAACCATTGCTCAAGACGCTTCCGTGGCAAGCGTCACACTTGATGTCCCGATGCGGGGAGCGTGTCCACAGATCGTGGGCCGGGCGTATCTCGTGGCATTTCACGCAAGTCGCGTCCGGCCGCGCCAGGTGCCAGTAAGAACCGAAGCTGACGGCCATAAGCGCCAGGACCAGCAATGCCAGGTAGGCAAGTTTACGCATGAATGATTGACACTCCCAAACACTCAGGACTTGAACCGGGTCCCTTTCCACTGCGTCTTGATGTAGCCGGCGACCCAATAGCCCAAGGCCATGATGGTCAATGCCGGATTGAAGCCCCCGTTCGTCACGTGGAGGCTTCCGTCGGCGACGAACAGGTTGTCAATCTCGTGAACCTGGCCGTATCGATTGGTCACCGAAGTCTTCGGATCGTTTCCCATGCGGCAGGTCCCGGCCTGGTGCTGCCCGCCGCTGAGGCCCCGGCCCGGAACGCGTTGCCATGTCTTGATCGCGCCGGCGGCCTTCAGCCATTCCTCAGCCCGAGCTGCCATGTACCTGCCAACTTCAACATCGTGCGGATGGCGACGGCCGGACAGCTTTGCCACAGGGATACCCCAGTAATCGCAAACGCCCGGCTCGACCTCGACACGAGCCTCGAAAACCGGCATTTCCTGGACAGGTCCTTGAACGCCGGCATGGCGTCGGAACCAGCTGCGCTGAAAATCCTTGTGCGCCCGGCCCCACCGCGCGCTCCCCGGCTCATGACGGTTCGCGAACAGGTAAGGAAGCCGGATAAACTCGTTAGCCAGCATCGATCCGCCGGCGAGTCCCGGCGGGAGCCGGTGGTTGTAATCGCAGACAGCAATACAGGCGCCCGGCCCGACATCGTCGTAAACGTCACTGGCAAAAAGCCCGTACGCGCCTGAATAGGCGTGGCCCTGCAGGTTCCGGCCGACCCAATCGTTCCTGTTGCCCAAGCCGTTCGGAAACAATCGGGACCTGGAGTTGAGCAGGAGCCTGGGAGTCTCTGTCGCGCAACAAGACAGCACAATCAGGTCAGCCGTCTGGATCTGTTCGCGGTCCTGCCCATCGAAGTACCTGACCGCGCGCGCACGACCACGATCATCGGTCAGGATCTCGGCCGCAACAGATTCCGTTCGCAACTCGCACTGGCCCGTTCGCAGCGCCGCAGGGATAACGGTGTTATGAGTCCCGCATTTCGCATTGACTTCACAGGCAAACCCCACGCAATAGCGGCAGTGTACGCAGGCCGGCCTGCCATCGTACGGGACGGTATTGCGCAACATCGGGATAGGAAAAGGGTGAAGGTCCAGCCCGATTGCCGCCTTTTCCAGTATCCGGCCTTCCAGAGTGTAAGGATGCGGCGGCATCGGGTAAGGCTTGCGCCGCGGCGAGGCGAAAGGATTCAAACTCGCGTCGCCGGAAACACCGATTTCCCATTCTGCTTTCTCGTAGCAGGGTTCCAGGTCGGCGTAGGCGATCGGCCAGTCCTCGAGAGTCGATCCTTCAGGGGCGCCGTAGATCGACCGCATCCTGAAGTCCTGCTCCATGAAACGCCAGGCCATGGCGCCGTAACTCACGGTTCCGGAGCCGACGCAGGCTGCGTTGTTGTTGTAGGCGTCCTCGCTCGGCAACACGATCCGCCAGCGGCCGGCGGAATCCTGCACGACCCGGCGGTGGCGCCTGTCATCGGGACCAAAGGCGTTGCCGAGCACCGTGGTTCTCTGGCTGATCAGCTCGTCGTGATCGTGATCCTCAAAGCGGGCCCAGCCGCCCCGTTCGAGCAGGACCACCGTCAGTCCGGCTTCCGCAAGCTCCTTGGCGACGATCCCGCCCCCGGCACCCGCTCCGATCACCACTGCATTCACGTGCTTTAAAGCCATGATTCACGCGCCGCCAACGGATCATGAACCCGACGCGCCGGCGGGCGCCGCCTCCCTTAGAAGCCGCCCGGCCCGCCTGTTCGTCTGATTCGCGTGATCTGTTGCCTGCTCCTGCCCTTACGAATACCGGTTTTGCCCGATGATCTGGGGATAATCGAGGCCCAGCATCCGGTAGCTCACGTAATCCTTGTTGCCTCCATGCCGGGGACTTCCGTAAAAACCCTGCATGCAGTGATCGCGGATCATCTCGAAGAACCGGGCGGACGGGCCCGACTCGAGCGCCTGAAGCACTCTGGTTTGCTGATTCCAGCTCAACTGGGCGAAGTTCTTCCCGTACATCGAAGCGCACGTTTGCTCGACCGCTACGAGACCTTCCCGATAGTCGCGCTGGAACCGCTGGTAGGGTCCCGCCAACTGCTTGTCGATGAAATAGACGACTCCGGCATCAATGGCCCCCGGGTCCTGATCGCGGGGAATAATCTGATCACTGATTAGATTGACGAGCTCGGCCTCTGTCTGAGTCAGGAATCGCCACGGCCGCGGCGCTTTCCCGCATGAAAGCAACGCGGAGGCAGCGCCTGCCGCCGCCACGCCCTTCACAAACACCCGCCTGTTCACCCTCCCCTTCATCCCTTCGCCCCTTCGTCCCTTCGTCCCTGGTCTTCCCACGCACCCGCCGCGCTTCGCAAAAGACGCTGCGCTTGCGGCTCTGTGGCGCCTTCGGAGCCCCGATGCGCTGCCCTTCCGCTGACGGCCCGCTGGAAAGCGCCGGGCTTGCGGAGCTGTGGGGCTTTGCCTTCATCCTTCATCCTTCATCCTTCCCTTCGCCCCTTCGAACCTCCGCCACGGTCTTGGCCATTGTCTCGGCCACTGCCTGGCCGGCCGAAGCAGCATTCGTTACGCCGAGCTGAGCGGCAAGGTTGGGGATATTGATGCCGAGGGCTTCCAGCTGCTGAAGCAGGTTGAAAATCAGGGTAGGCGTCGTCGAGGCGAACTTGTTCACGCCGCTCTGTCCATTGCCTCCGCCCTGCTCGATCACGACGACTTTGTCGATGCTTCCCAGGGGCTGGGCGACGGCGCCGAAGACCGGCGCCGAGGCGGAAATGATCGCCGGCAGCTTCTCCAGAATCGTCTGCAGTTTCGCGGCTTCGTTGAATTGTTTCCAGGATTCGGCTTTCTTGAGAATGGCTGCGGCCTCGGCCAAACCTTGCGCCTCGATGGCTCGCGCTTGCGCCAGGCCGATGGCCTCTACCTTTGCGGCTTCGGCCCGGCCTTCGGCCTCGATCGCAGCTGCCCGGCCCAAGCCCTCCTTGCGCAGCCGTTCCTGATCAGCCTCGGCGATCGCGATCAAAGCGGACTTCCTGCCCTCGGCCTCGAGAATCGCCGCTTGTTTCAAGGCCTCTGCCCGCAGGATGCTGGCCGTTCGTTCAGCATCGGCCGGCTTGACCACGGTCGCCTCCAACTCCCTTTCACGCCGTTTGATCTCTTCATCCTGGACGAAGATCTGCTCGGACGTCCGGATCTTGTCGACTCGGACTTCTTCGGCGATGACCGCCTGCCGGGCCTTGGCGGAAGAGAGCGGCCCCGCCTGGGCCGCCGTCGCGCGCTGGGTTTCGATCTCGGCCTGGTACTGTGCCCGTTTGATCTCCAGGTCCCGCTGGGCACAAGCGATATTAGCCTCCGAATCGAGCTTGACCTTCTCTCCCTCCTGGAGGGCTAAAGACGATTTGATCTTGGCGTCTCGTTGCGCTTCGGCCTCTCCGATTTCCGCATCCCGCTTCACTTCGGCCGTGCGCCGCTTGCCGAGAGCATCGAGGTAACCCTCGTCGTCGCTGATCTCCTGGATCGTGAGGACGTCCACCCCGATCCCCATCCGTTCCAGATCGGTCGCGGCTTCCGTCGTGAGCTTCTGCGCAAAACTCTGGCGGTCGTTATTGATTTCCTCGACCGTCAGTGTACCGAGTATGGCCCGCAAGTGACCTTCCAGCGTCTGGAAGATGACTTTTTCGACTTCCTGGGGTGACATCCCCAGGAACCTCTCGGCTGCCGCCTGGAGGGAGACATCATCGCCCTTGATTTTCACGTTGGCGACCGCTTTGACGGAAACCGGCACGCCCTTGAGTGTGTACGCCCGCTTGATTTCGAGCGGAATCGTCATCACGTTCAGCGACAGATAGTCGACTTTTTCAAGAAGAGGCAGACGCAGGGCGGCGCCGCCTTTGATCAGTCGGTATCCGACCACCCGGCCGTCCGCCAGCTTGCGCCTTCGCCCGCTGAATACGGCTGCCGAGTTGGGCGGAACCTTGATGTAGTTCCGACTGAAAAGTCCCAGCACAATGAAAAACGCCAGGACAATAAAAAGCACGACCACCGGAGTCAAAAGTGCGCTTAGAGACATTGTGATCTCCCTTGCTTAGGAGGATTGCTTGCCCGACGTTTCCTGAGCCTGGGTGTCTTTGGCAAGCGGAGTGACGATCACCGATTCCCCGATCAGCTCTTCGATCCGCACCAGGGAGTTAAAGGGGATGGGCGAGCCATCACGGGAACGCGCCGTCTTCTCGATGACTTCGTTGCCCAGCAGGCAACGAATCTGCCCGATATTCCCAGCCGGTATGGCGACAGTCACCTGGGCAGTCCGGCCTATCAAATCCGAAACCTGAATCATGCTCGAGGCCTGCTGCGAGAAGAGAAAGCGGGCAAAGAAATAGACCGGGGTGGCAAGCAGAACTCCGCCTCCGAAGCCCATCAGCGAGCTGGCAAAAATCGTGTAGCCGCGAGAGACCGCGATTGCTCCTATCCCGCCAAAGGCCGTGACAAAGACACTCAGAACCCGCGAGCTGAAGAAGCCGGGCCCGCCATGACCGAAATCGTGGTCCCAGTCGTGGTCAAAATCACCGAACAGGTCGAAGACTTCCCCGAAGACGAGAGAAATGAGGAGGAACAGAAAACCGACGCCCGCAATGCCGAGGAATATCGTCATTGCGCTGATTTGCGACAGTATTTCCCACACGCAGCGGATTATAGCATTGGATCAAGCTCTCTTGGCGGAGAACCATTCGCCGGTTTTCCGGCTACTCTGTGTCGGCCTTTCAGGCCCTGGACTTTGGCGAAAATAAACAGATTTGTGAACGTTTTTTACGCCAAAGGCGTTAGGCAAGACAGCCCAGGGTTGGCGCGCAGTTGAGCGCCTACCCTGGGAAAC
>JBHGBF010000013.1:0-42883 GCA_041946865.1 Acidobacteriota bacterium
CAAAGAAAAGTTCTTTGAAACACCATGACCTTTTTTGCTGAACTATTGCAATATAACCAGGGGACCCCTTCCCCCTTCGGGGCGCCCTTGCCGGGCGCTTTCCTTTCACTCTAGCCCAGAGACCGCTTCAAGTTAAAAGAGCCCAATTCCGGCTCGGACAATCTCACTGTCCTTGGGGTGGGTCATTTCTGCAAAGCGTCGAAGGGTTCCTCCGTAAAGCCGCGGGGGCACACTCTCGTATAACGGCGCGACCTGCGCAATTTTCATCTGAATTTCCTCGCTTGGGAACGACCGGAGGCGATGTCACGGCGGGTCGAGAGAATCAGCCGTAGAGTCGCCTGTGAGGGCTTTTCGCCCAGTCAAGACAAGTATGTATCTGTCAAGCCATGATACCCGATCGGTTTCGCAGAGTGAAGCGAAGGGGTTCCGGGGTAGGACCGTTTCCGTAGGGTGGGTTTCGAATCCGGCCGGCGCTTTTCCGGGCGGATTGAAACCCACCAAATGGCACCCAACGAGCGGTGTCGGTGCCAAGGGCACGTGCATGTAAAGGCACGTTGGTTGCCGGTGGTGGGTTTCAATCCGCCCGGAAAAGCGCCGGCCGATTCGAAACCCACCCTACGGAAGCGAAAATGAGGCCGCTTTGCTTACTTCAATCTTCCAACCACCCGTTCTACCTCGCGAACCAGATCGTTGGTTTGGACGATCCGGATACACGCCTTCAGGTCGTCTTGCAGGAGATGATCCACTTCCTTATGCGGGACCAGTGACCGGATGTATGGATGTGCTGCTTCAACCCCCCGGCCGGGCCTCAACGGCGTCCGAAAGTCCAGAGCCTGGGCGCTGGTGAAGAGCTCGATGGCAAGGACTGCCTCCACGTTGCGAAAAACGGTGAGGAGCTTCAGTGCGCTGACGCTTCCCATCGACACGTGGTCTTCCTGGCCCAGGCTTGTCGGAATCGAATCCACCGATGCCGGGTGCGACAGGACTTTGTTCTCGGATACCAGGGCGGCGGCCGTGTATTGCGGCATCATGAAGCCCGAGTTGATCCCGATCTCGCGCATGAGCAGCTTCGGCAGACCGTCGTGTCCTTCCAGCAGCAGATACGTGCGCCTTTCCGATATCGATGCCAACTCGCTCAAGGCGATGGCGGCAAAGTCGAGGGCCAGTGCCAGCGGCTCTCCGTGGAAGTTCCCCCCGCTGCGGATGTCTCCGTTCTCAAAGACGAGCGGATTGTCGGTGACCGAATTGATCTCGATCTCCACGGTGCGGGCAGCGTAAGCAAGAGCGTCGCGCACCGCGCCGTGGACCTGTGGAGCGCACCTGAGGCAATACGGATCCTGGACTTTCCCGCAGTTCCGGTGAGATTCCAGAATCTCGCTCTCTTCAAGCAACGTTCGTACATTCTCCGCCACCAGGGCCTGACCAGGATGAGGTCTGAGCTCCTGAAAACGGGCGTCAAACGGACGGACACTGCCCTGGAGGGCTTCCAGGCTCATACCACAAATCAAGTCGGCGACCGTTAACAGATTCCGGCACTTCTCCAGGACATAGGTCCCGTAAGCGGACATGAATTGCGTGCCGTTGATGAGGGAAAGACCATCCTTGGGTTGCAAGGTGAGCGGGGCGAGGTCGTGCTTCTGCAAAACGTGCCCTGCCGGCACTGGCGCGCTACCGGGTTCATCCCAAAAGTAGCCAAGGCCAATTAGCGGAAGGCACATATGTGCGAGGGGGGCCAGATCACCGGAAGCTCCGACGCTTCCGCGTGAGGGTACGACCGGGATCAGGTCCTGCTGGGCAAAGTACAACAGACGCTGGAATGTTGCGACTGAGATCCCGGAGTAGCCGAGTCCCAAGGAGTGAAGCTTGAGAAGCAGCATCAACCGGCTGATTTCCTGGGGAACGAGATCGCCGACTCCCACCGAATGGCTCAAGAGGAGGTTCTTTTGGAGCTGCAACAGCTGCTCCTGAGGGATGCGGTTCTGTGCGAGAGCACCGAAGCCGGTATTGATCCCGTAAAAGGCCTCGTCACCCTGCAAGGCTTTTTCGACTCTTTGGCGGGAGGCCGCGACTGGCGAGAGATCTTCGCCCAGCGAGCGAAGACGCGCGTTAAGATCTTCGTAAAGGGTGTCGAGCCGTACGTAGTGGGTGTCCATGTGCTTTGCCAGGGGACTGTGCAGAGATTCAGTGTAGAGCGTTACACGACGGAAGAGGAAGTTTCACCTGACTGGCTGCGGGTCAAGCGCCTAACCCGCCGCCGCCCTGGCAACGTTGCGATGTCCTTTTTGAGAGACGATGTCGGTCAGCTGATAAAAAGCGTGTCTGCCGCGAATAGTCATCAGAAGCTCCTGCTTTTCCACCATCCGCCTGCAGGTCTGATAGACGCCGTTCCGGCGCTCGGCCCTGTCGGCCGATCTAAACGGGAATCCGCCCTCAATCAGCGCCTGAGTCAACAATCTCTTGTCTAACGCTTTGCGGGGGTTCTGACGCAGGATCTGGAGGATGGCTTCCCTTTGGGTGAGGTTGGCGAAGCTTGTGCGCGGGCGCACGAACGGGACAGAACTCACGGTCCGGGGCGCGCTCGGCGGCTTGAATCTCTCGATTACCCGGGTTGCCGCCTGCAGGTGCTTTAGATCAGCCTCGAGCTCTGCTCGGCGATCCTGCAAAGCGGCGAGTCTAGCCTTTAGCTTTTCAATTGTTTCGGAGGTTTCCCTTATTTCCTGTTTCAACAATTTCACGACCGAAGAAAAACGGATGGAAGGAGCATTCTGCTCAGATTGTGCCGGAAGATCGATCTCAGTGGGTGGGTCCTCGTGCGCTTTCAGTGGTTCCTCGAAGTCCTCCTCCCGATCCGGCTTCTGGTCGGCAGTGGTGTCTTCGAGAACAACTTCTTCCAAGCCATCTTTCAGTGCGTAAAGCTCAAGGCGTTTGCCAGGTGGGAAAGAGCGTACCCGGTGAAAGCAGCGGGGACAGCTATCGAGGTGATAAAGAAGCTGCAGGTAGTCATCCCCTTGAAGAGTACCGCTTAGAAATTGCTGCAGTAACAGACATGAACCGCCGAGGGGCGGGATCCCAACCGTACCAGCGACCTCCTGCCTGGCTGCTGAAATCATAGCGCTCGCTCCTCCGCGCCGGACGACGCGCTGATCTAACAATGACAAGCAACACTATAGCCGAGCCGATGACAGAGTCAAGCAGATTGTTAACATCGATTGTTAACCGAAGCTTTTTGGGATTTTTGGAGTGCGGGCAACTGGCTCCTTTAGGAGTTTCGGAGTGCGGCGACTTGTCGCCGCTTTAGGATTTTTGGAAACAGCTGAGCGACTGAGACATCCAAAACTCCCAAAAGCGGTGACAAGTCACCGCACTCCGAAACTCCAAAAATCCGCACTCGGTAACTCCTAAAAGTCGCCGCACTCCAACTCCAAAGCCGTTATCGAACCGCAGCGCTTGTTGGCACCCGGACGATTCCATGCAGGTACTGCACGATCGTTTTGGTCATGTCCTCTTCCGCACGCGGGGTGAAGGGGGTCGTGCGCGTTTCGTACCCGCCGTGTTCGAAGGCTTTTGCCGTAGGCAGGTATCCGAGCCACCCATTGGTATAGCCGTAATAGAAAGTATTCGGGAAGGGCGAGTGGGCGCGGATCTTGAGGGCGACTTCGCAGAACAGTTCCAAGGGGGCGGACCAGATCAAAGTTTCTTCGTTGATTTTCAAGAACTGGATCGGAATCCTTACCATGCCGGCGTCTTCCCCCGTCTTTCTGAAATGCCGGGCATGGTCATCCGGCCAGATAAGCTTTTCCCGCTTGGGCGTTTCCACGGTGACCTGTCCTGTCCAAAATCGAACTGCCGAACCATTATCTGTCCGAATGCTCTGGTTGGCCTCGATGATACGGTTCCCCAGCATGACGCGGAACTGTCTAAGGTGGGCTGCGCGGGGATTGGGATGAAAGTAGTACAGGGAAGTAATGTCTCCGGCGGCGCCGTTGATGTAAAGCATCGGCGCTCCAAGCTTTTCCTCGACATACTCGGCGACGATGCCCAAAGCGTCTCCGCTGACCGCCAGGTTATGCGCGCTCATGGCTGTGCCGTGCATGGCGTAGCTCGCCACGAGCGCAATCGGGGCGCCGTCCAGGTGCTCGATTCGAAGAAGGCCGATTTGCCTATCCACGGGCCCGTCCGGGTTCAGCCCGAGGGTGACCTTGCCATCGACGTCTATCGCCCGCCGGTTCATGTTGGCAAAGGAAATCCCGGTTCCGACGCCGATGCGGGCAGGGGTCAGGCCCTGCTGCGCTTTCTTAACCCCGTCGATGAGAAGGTCCAGGACCTTTTGCGTATAAGCCTGATCCGGTTCGTGGGTGAAGCGCTCGGGCATGAAAGCCTGTGCCATGCTGAAGCTCCCCACTTCAGGAGCGGAATGGGTATGAGTCACCGTCCACCAGACCTGCGACTGTCTGAGCCCGGTTTCCTTTTCCAGTTGTTTGCACAGCGCTTCATAGGTGGGCACGGAAATGGCGCAGAGGTCCGAGGAGATAAGCGCGAACTGATGTCCGCCGTCGTCCTCCATCACGACCACCCGGTGGTAAATTCGATCGTTGACGCTGGTCGACTTCCGGGCGAAGTAACCCAACAGCCATTGCGGGGTGTCAGGCGTGATATCGACCTTTACGCTGCCGGCTCGGAAACCGGTCATCAGGAAGAAGAGAAGAACCCCTAAAACGCAAGGAGGGGTTGATTTGACTCTGAATTGATTCTTCATAAACAGACGCTTATCGGTGCACAGTAACTCGTATATTCCTACGACGAGTGTTCTCCAACCCAAATGGGCGAAGACCAGGCGCGTTGTCCGTTTTGTTGTGTGAGACGGATGTAGTAAAAGTCCGTACCTTGGCCGCGGGACTTGTCGTTCAGCGACAGGTTCACAGTCAGGTGGTCGGTCGGCCACGCCCGATGGATCTTGAACTTGGAGCACACCTGCATGCTTCGCCAGTAGTTGCCGTCATTGGTCACCGGTATGTTCTCCATAAACTGGACTCGCGGCTTCTCGAGCAGGTCGTTTGGCGACAGAGTCAAGGTCTGTCTGAGCTGGTCGCACGTCATCGTGACTACGATTCTGGCGTCGTTCTCACACTCGATTTCGAAGGCCGCCAGGTCGGCGTAACGCCGGCACTGGCCGTCATACTTGGCCTTCTCGGTTCGGGCGGTCCAACTGCAACGTCCACCGGCCAGAGAGGAAATCCCGGTGCCCACGCGACTCTGGGCAGTGCCTCGGTAACCTGGAATTGCCTGCAGCACCTTGCCTCCGGTTACCTCCATCGTGCCGGACCACTCGTGTTCGGCACGCGCGTCCCATCCCCATTCGATGAAGAAACGAAAGCGCTTCTTGCCGAGGGAGGGAACCCCGGCAGGCTGCGAGAAGGTATGGAACACCTGGTTGTTTTTCAGGACTTCCACCCGGTCGATTGGACTCCATGCTACTGCCGAAATGCTCAGGCGCCTGTCACGGCTCTGGGGGAGGATGCTGCCCATGGGCTTGCCGTTGAGCCTGAAATCCAGAAAGATTCGGTCACCGGTCACCCCATAGATCCGTCGCTGACGAAAGGCCTCCCAGAGAGCGGCCCGCGTTAGCTCTGTGGCGTGCACTCCGGCGAGGCCGCAATCGTACGGACCCGGGTGATCAAGGTGGGAGTCGCTGGAGGCCATGATGCCCAGCTTATAACCGCGGGCCAAACCTGCCTGGACACAGCCGTCCGCGGCGCCGGGGCCCATCCAGCTGCCGGTGGTCAGCACGGGATGCACGCCTTCCTCCGTTTCCGATGATCCATGAGTCGAATAGATTTCCACGAAGGGCGAGAACCATTCGTCGTGGTAATCCCAGTCCTTGCCGCAGACTCCTTTCGGGTATCCGGTATGGTGCGGGATCACGAAGGCCTCGACACCTTTTAAGGCCTTGTACAATTCCGGCAGTGTTACGGGCATTCGAATCGGCTGGTCGTAGTCGCGGTAGTACACATTGTGGTGGCCGTAAAGAAAATTGGTCCATTCGTAAGCCAGGATGGGGATGAAACGGCCCGGGGCTTCGTAACTTCGACACAGTTCCTGATGGTGTTCCCACACCTCGTTGATCAATTTGCGGCCGGGTTTACCGAATTTCCGGTAGTCCAGACTGAAGACACCTTCGCCGAAGGCATGATCAGCCATGGCCCAGAAATCGAGATGGCTTTTGGCTATCTCGAAGTTGTCTTCATGAGACCCGTTGCCATCGCTCAGGCCGGTATGGGTGTGGATGTCCCCCCAGAAGACCTTCCCGTCTCGGGGCTTCTCGGAATCGGCAACAGACGTCGATGTCCTCAGGGCTGCGGCCGTCGACGTCGCGGCCACAGTGGCGCCTCGCAGGAAAGACCGACGAGTACATGAGCCGGGTGTTAGCTCCTGACTTTCTGATGACTTCTTTGGGTCCATCTCGTCCTCCTTTATACAATTATTCCTCATTACCGAGTCGTGTCTACGCGATATCGATCCCTTGCCAACAGGGCAGGTTTCAAAGTCCGACAACTCCGTAAACCCAGGCAGTCGAGAGTCTTGAAAATGTTCATAGGGGGTGTCAACCGGTCGTGTCCCGCTAGATAGCGAAGACTAGCAGTCTGGAGGAGGGACGGCGATGGTATTTTTGCGCGCCCTGTGTTTTAAACTCGATTGGTTCTTTCTATGGGGGCACACGTTGCTGGCGGGTTGAGCCCTTTTGGTTTTGGAGTGCGGCGACAAGTCGCCGCACTCCGAAACTCCTAGAGGGCGTCGCACTCCGAAGGTCCTAAAGGGCCTGCACTTTATACCCATCTCGGGATCAGGACGGGTTTTAACCCCTTCGGGGTAAAAAGCCGTCCTGATCCCGAGATGGGTATAAAGCACTCCTAAAGGGCGCCGCACTCCAAAAACTCCTAAAGCGGCGTGCCGCCCGCCCGCTCAAGCCTCCGGATCAAGTCTGAAGTCGTCCCTGGTGAGACGGATCCACTGCTTCAGCTTCTCCCGGTGTTCTTCTTTGACCCTGCGAAAGGAGGCGTCGTCGGCGAGATTTGCAGTTTCCCCCGGATCCCGGGACAGATCGAAGAGCTGCTCCGCTCGTGCGCCCCGGGAATAGACTGCATACTTGTACCTCGCGGTCACTATGGCTCGACCTTTGCGGCCTTGGTCCTTGTCATCATCGGCCAGTTCCAGCGCAACGAAATCCCGCCAATCCGCACCAGGGTGTTCGACGATCTTCCTCAGACTGGCGCCTCTGGCGAGGGCAGGAGCGGAAACTCCGGCATAGTCACAGAGGGTTGATACGACGTCGAGGCCGCTGACCAAATGCTGGTTGTCCACTTTCCCTTCGGGGACTCGTCCCGGCCAGCTAAGAATAAATGGGACAGCAACTGCTTCCTCGTAAAAACAGAGCTTGCTCGACCATTTGTGAGCCGCGAGACCTTCGCCATGGTCACTGGTGAACAGGCCCAGTGGCTTCTGCATCAGTCCCTCGGTTTCGACGGCGCTGAGCAACCTGCCGATTTCCGCGTCCACCTGCTCAACAAACCGATAGTAATGATGAACGTAATTCCGCCACTGCATGTCGCTCCAGTCCTGGGTGAGCAGGACCTGGTGCCCATAGCGGTTCAGTTTTCGTCGTTGCTGCACGAACTCAGGCTCCGATTCACTGACCGTGTGGTTCGAAGGCAGGGGCGGCAGCTCGCCTTTTTCGGGGGCGGGGAATCGTTTCGGAGTAAAAGGGACGAAGCAGATGTCGTGCGGGTTGTGGTACGAAACGACAAGGAGCAGCGGCTTTTCCTGGCGTTCGTGACGCAGGAAGCCGAGGACGGCATCCGTCAGAGGCGGATCGGTTACTTTTCCCTCGGTCCATCCGGGCAACGAGAAGTCAAAGAACCGCATCAGCTCGAAGCCGGGGATCTGTGTCAGGTGAGGGTCAAATTTGTGAGGAAACATCCTTGGCAAGTGCCATTTACCCGCCCACACGGTCCGGTACCCAGCGGTCCTGAACAGGTGGCCGAGGTTAAGGATGTCCTCCTTGATGGGCAGGGTGTTGTGATTCACCCCGGTCTCGTGAGGCATTCGACCCGTGATGAGGCTGCTGCGGGCCGGGCTGCAGACGGGTGACGTGCAGTAGGATCTTTCGAATCGTATCCCCGAGGAGGCCAGGCGATCCAGCGCGGGAGTCTGAACATGACGATTTCCCGTGCAGCTCATTGCCCGCGCGGTCTGCTGGTCAGTCAGGATAAGCAGGACGTTGGGTTTGACGGCGTTCGAGGTTCGGAAGCTGAACGCCTTTGCAAGTGGACCGGTGGAAGCCGCAATGACTCCGGCTGTGGTCTCCAGCAGATTGCGTCGGCTGATCACGGGTTTTGCCATGTTTTTTGCACTCTATTATTGTGAGCTTTCAGCGATCAGCAATCAGAAGAGCTAATTGCAAAAATCCGAGGCCGAGAAGGTGTGAAAAATCGGGCCCGGTGCAGCAAAGCCCTTTAGGAGTTTCGGAGTGCGGCGACAAGTCGCCGCACTCCGAAACTCCTAAAACAAGTCACCGCACTCCGAAATCCAAAAGCGCCGGCCGGCTTCGAACCCACCCTTCTACGAAAGCTCCCCCCTCACGCTTCAACCCAGATTGGACTTGACCACACCATCTGTCCGTCGCTGCGCGAGAGCCGGACGTAGTAGCAGTCAGAAGGCCCGGTCGGAGTGAACTGCGGCTGCCAGGCAATTCCCCGTGAATCCAGAACCTCGCTCAGGCATTCCTCCCCGTTTCTGACCAGGTCGACACGCGAGAACGGGATCTCGCTCCAGGCTCGTACTTCGGCGCGCAGACTCCCGCCTCCCTTAAAAACGGATCCCATCTTATGCCCCTCGATGCTGAACTGCACTACGATGCGCGCCCCCGTCGTGCCGTACACACTCCGGTTCCAAAGTGCGTCGAAAACCGCTTCGCGGGACAATTCCTTGGCCCAGATGCCCACCAGGCCGCCGGGGTGTGAAAACTTGTAGGCCGGCGGCTCAACCTGGTAGCTATGCAGATCGTCCCCCATCCTTCCGTCGTGAATGTCGCCGGACGCGATGATTCCGTACCGGCGTCCCCGCCTGAGGGCGTCGACAACAAAGGATCCAGCCTTTTCGCCACCCAGAGCTTTCCTGATTGGTCTTGGATTGCCTGCTGCGCTCGAACGCTCGCTGTTACCCCAGCAGGAGTAGATCTCCACCAGTCGCTCGACGTCCGGGTCATGCTCTAGCGACCAATCGACGCCCATGGCTGCGGCAGCGGGGTGATGAGGCACCACCAAAGCGCTGTGCTTACGTGCAAACTCGAACAGTTTGGGCAGTTTCCCCCAGACCGGATCTGTAGCGCGGATAAAAGGCGCCGAAGCACCGCGATGGTAGATGTTTCGGTGCCCAAGCTGAAAATTGGTCCATTCCTGGGCAATCAGGGTGACAAAACGCCCCGGCTGATTAAAGTCGTTGGTCACGCCTGTAAAGTATTCCCACTGGCGATCGGTCAGGTAGAACTCAGTGTGATCAGTCAGCGCGCACACATCCAGAAAAGCTTCATCGCGGGCAAAGAAATAAACTTCCTCGGGGCTTCGAAGCCCATCGGTAAAAATCGTATGTCCGTGAATGTCTCCCCAAAAGAGCTTCTCTTCAGCCTTTTCTTCGCGCACGCAGATGGGGTTAGTCTGTCTCGTGATGCCACTTGCCGGGTCTGTAAAGGTGATGAAGTGAACGCCTGGTGTGTCAAACCGGCACTGACCTACCCTCTTGATGGGCCTCGGGTCATGAGGATATGGACCTCCTCCTTCGCCAAAGGATACTTCGGGCGGGCCCGCGTAGCCGGGATCTCCCGAAATCCTCAGCGTCCCTTGCCACTTAGGCGGAACATTATCCATATAGGCGAGTCCTCGAGGAGAGACATTGGTGGAACTGGAGACGGTTGGATAATGCCTGGTAAAGCAGTTGCGTTTTGCCTCGAAGGGTTCGGTCAGCACCTTGACCCCGACCGAGAACTCCTCGCTCACCGTCACTATGCTCGGCGCTACCAGGAGCAGGCCGGTCGGGTTTCTGGGCGACTCCTGGCGGCGCACGGGCCGGGGCCTTGCCGCTTTCGATCCTGGGTTTTCCTCCCTGGAATTTTGCGCGGCGTTCACATTGGTCCCTTGCGCTGCAACAGCAGCGAGGCCGCTCAGCTCTAGAAATCTTCGCCTTTTTATTTGACTCATCACTTCTCCGTTATAACTGAGGTCGGAAGGTCAAGGTTGGGTGTTGGTTTCGGCGGCGGGCGCCTGCTCCTCCATCCACTTGGGTATGTTCGTGTACTCGGTCCGATGGAGACGTTCGCTTAACGGAGGCAGAGGCGGCAATTTCTGGTTGACGCCTTTCTGGTACCAGAACGCCACACTGGAGTAATCGTTAGCCTTGTTGTTGCCGTGTCCGTGCTCCAGAGTCACTCGGATTGATTTTCTGAATCGGATGGCATCGCTGACATAGAAACGATACATGCCGTTCGTACCCAGCCAGTTCTCCCCGTTCCAGTTCTCGACGCAGTGAAAGCCCGTGTAAGGCCCGGAAAACTCGACCGCCGGGCAGGCGCCTCCGCCAAAAATCTCTTCCGATCCGGTCCCGTGAATGGAGGGGGGGAAGCTCTCGCCGTCGATGAAGACCATGTCGTCACCTTCGCCCCACCAGGTCCAGGGGTCTCCCTTCAGGTTGACGACGGTGAGGAAGTACCCGACGAACTGCCCGTCTCCTTCAACGTCCAGGATCGAGTAGTTCTCCTTTCCGGTCAGGTTCTCGATTTTCCACCGGTGGGTCATGTTGTTCTTGTCGGGGCCCTTAGGGAAGGGAACTCCGGTGGTCAAGTTCTCGCGCCGCCAGAGGGCGTGAAGCCTTCCTGCTTGAGGCGGAATCGCGGTGGGACTGTCAAAAAGCTGGTAGTCGATGTGATACCAGATCCTCATTTGAGCGGGACCCTGGTTTTCCACCTCGATCCGCGCTCCTTCAGCAAAAGGCATGGGCAAATAGCAGTTGAATCCCCAGCTGTCTGGCTCTGCCTTGGATCCCGGATTGGTAACGAAGGCCAGAGATTCGATCGGCCGCAGCAGTCCGTTGCTGACGCCGAACAGGTCTCCAAGGGGAACCTCGATCGCCGGTTTGGCGGAGCCGTCCCAAAAAGCTCGAAAAACCAGTCCCCGGAACAGGTTTTCCCTCCGCTTCTCGTCCTTATCGATGTAGGTCCAGTAGACATGTTTGATGATTCCTGCGCCTTTTTCCTCCAGGAGAACATGAGTCCCGCCGGGAGCGATGTTTACGTGATCCTTGTTCTGACCGAAACGGTTCCAGCTCGACGCTCGCTTGCTGGTGTAATCACCGAGCAAAACCATTTCGGCAAGCGGTCCCAGGGATTCGGCCATTCCGGGGCGCAGTCCTGCTGTCGATCCCGCCTGGAGCGAGTAGTGCAGGGTGAGCAATGCCAGTAGCATAAAGCCAGTCTCTCTGACTGGCACTCTCGAGCGTGTTCCTGTTCTCATTTCTAGTTCTCCTCTTTCCCCGTTGGTAGTTCCAGTCAGAAAATCCCGGGTCTCACCTCCACGACCGCTTCCGCTATCTGCCCGAGGTGCTTGCCATTGACTGTCAGATCGGCTGCAATGGCGGTTCTCACCATCGAGGCCGGATAGTCGGAGGGAACACTAATAGCGAGCCGACCCGACGCGGTTGTTCCCGGCGCTGCGTCGAAACTGACGACGGCCGGTTGGCTGTTCCAGCCTTCAGGCAGGGTCAGGACCGCCTGCACCTTAAGCGGCTGTGAGCCGTGGTTTCTCACCCGCACTTCCGCCGGCTTGGTCTCACCCGGCAGAATTACCATTTGACAGGGGTAAATGTGCACCCAGGAGGGATCCAAGCCGAAGTCGGTGTCCGGATTGGCAATCAAGCTTCGAAAGTGGTGCTGCTGCTCCTTAAGTCGCTTCTCCATCTTCTCGACAGCCTTCTTGCTCAGCTTGAAGGGCGCACCGTGTCCGGGCGCTATCAACTCCGGTTCAAAATCCATGATGGTTCGTAACGAACGCAAGTGGTCCTCGCTGCACACGTCGTTCCGGAAGATGAGGTTGTGACGCAAGGCCTCGGTCGGGTTTTTAGGATTCTGGGCGAAGAAGTTATCCCCGGTAAAGGCGACGCGGGTCCCGTCTATAGTCGCGAACAGAGCCATCTGGAAATTCGTGTGGCCGGGGGAATGAACTATCTTGAATTCGAATTCCTCCCAGCGGAAAGTCTGCCCATTCTCAAACGATCGATCGACTATAATCGGTTCCGGCAAAATGCACCCGAGATTCCGCCCGCGCGGGTTCTCTAAAACGTCGACCATGTTCTGGCAG
This sequence comes from Acidobacteriota bacterium, assembly GCA_041946865.1. Classification (GTDB taxonomy): domain Bacteria; phylum Acidobacteriota; class UBA6911; order RPQK01; family RPQK01; genus RPQK01. The sequence continues at coordinate 12,402 of JBHGBF010000013.1, forward strand.
CACCAGATCTTGGTGCCATAGTGCCGAACCAGGTGCGGGAAGCCGTTCAAATGATCGTCGTGCATGTGACTTGGCATGGCGACGTCGACTTGCTTCAATCCGTGCCGTGCCTTGAGCGTGGCGATGCTGTGCTCCACAAAACGCAGCCGGTCGAAGGTGCCGGTCGTCGCCATGAAGACCCTGATGAAGCTACCGCTTGCCGCGCCATAGTCGACAAACAAGCCCTTCCCACTGTCGCTGATGATCGCGTAAAAGGAGGATGCCGTTTGACTGTGAGCGATCAAGTGCGGGCTGACTGCGACCGGACTGTTGCGGCTGGTAAGGCCTGAGCCCGGCCAGAATTGATACCATGCTTCGAGCTTGGTCTTCAGGTCCTCTATGCCGGGCAACGGGTCTTGAAGCGGTGAGCCATGTGAGGGACAGAGCAAAGCCGGCTTGGCTTCCGCCAGACTCTGCAGGCTCGAAACCAACAGATCTACTCCTTCCATACCGCCGTAGAAGTATTGCAGATCATAGAGATTCTGAACCTTGCCGGATGAGTGCATGACATCCCCGCTGAAGGCCACCTTCTTTCCATCGATGGTTGTAATCAGCGAGATTGAACCGGCGGTGTGCCCGGGCGTTGGCAGGACGAAAAACTCGTATGGTCCCCAGCGGAAGGTGTCGTAATCGCGTAGTGTCCCTCCGACCGGCACATTCTTAGTCAGGGCAAAAAAATCGTTGCGCACGGCATAGAGGTGGTAAATCTGCCGGTTTCTCCAGAAGTTCTCGGCATCTTCGAAAAGATGGCGCTCGTGGGCGGGGACAAATACCGGAATGCGCTGTTCCACGGCCCGGTGGTCTCCTTGCGCCTGGTCACGATGAAAGTGGGTATGAAGAATCCGCTCTATTCTTGATATTCCGAGGTCTCGCTGGGCTTCCAGTACCCGACCCGCCCCAAAGTCGATGGTCAGTGCCCGGTTACCGTCTTTGATAAGGTAGACGTTGCAGGTATCCTCCAGCAGGAACAGATTCTCGCTAAGTCGAGTGAGCTTGCCGCTTTCGGGAGCGGCCATCTCGATGGGTGCGGCGGTCGAAGCCCCGATGGTTTCGGCTGCCAACACCGCCGCGCCGGCGGTTTTGATAAAACTCCGTCGCGATACCTCATTTTTCCGCTCGCCGGAATCTGGATGACTCCCCATTTGTAAGACCTCCTGGCCAATCATTTCGTATGCACAGCCGAGAAAACACGCAGGATCCCGTCGTCTGGGCTCAAGAGATTGATACCCCAAGAACGGGCGATATGTCGAGTTTCGGCGCAGGGCCAGCCGAGGCGAGCGCTGCCCGAATCTGCTAGCTATCAGTGGAGGCCGGCGGCCCTGCTTTCGCCGACGCGTCGCGCTGGCATATATTCTTTGACTCCCGGAATAGTTTTTGGGGTCAGGCACCAATTATTTGGGGTCAGGCAGTTTCGGAGTGCGGATTTTTGGATTTTCGGAGTGCGGCGACTTGTCGCCGCTTTGGGAGTTTTTATTTATGGGCGCTACCCAAAATCCAAAAATCCAAAGATCCTAAAGCGGCGACAAGTCGCCGCACTCCGAAACTCCAAAACCCCAAACTTAACCTACTCGGAGGCAAAGGAATGCTAGATAGGTATTCGAGATTTTTCGGCCGAAGAGCCGCCATGGCGGTCGTCCTTGTCATCCTGACGCCTTTGCTTGCGAGCGCGGCCGAAAAACCCTCGCCGGCGGATCTGCTCTCACCGCAAGGGGTGCTCCAGCTACGCAAGCTTGATAATCTCGAAGTGTCACCCGATGGCCGGCGGGTTGCCTTTGAGGTGCAAGAGCCACCTCAGGGGAAGGTGGTTCGCCAGAATATCTGGGTTCTCGACTTGGCAAGTCGAGAACTGAGAAGATTCACCACCTCGCCCCATTTCGACAGCCAACCTCGCTGGTCTCCAGACGGGCGCCGCCTTGCTTTTCTGTCAACGCGATCAGGCAAGCGACAGATCCACGTTATGCCGGTTGACGGGGGCGAGGCAGAGATGCTTACCGAGCAAGAGACGGGCGCGGGACCTTATGCCTGGTCTCCCGATGGCCGCAAGATAGCCTTTGTGGCCGCTGAGCCGATGACCGAAGAAGAAAAGAAGCGGAAGGCCGAAGGGGACGACGCTCACGTGGTTACGCGGAATTACTATCAGTGGGGCAAGAACGATCAGTTTTGGGTGGTCGATGTTGCCACCCGGGAGACTCGCCAGCTCACACGCGGTGATTGGCGTTTCTCGAATGGCGATACCACCTCCACCTACTTCACATGGCATCCAGCCGGAGATCGTTTGCTTGTATCGGCGACTGACGACGCCCGGATCGACGTCTTCACGAGCCGGCTTTCCTGGCTTCCGCTCGACGGCGGCAAGCTTCAGGAATTGGCTGCGCCGCGCGGGGCTTTCGGCCTGATGACCATCTCGCCTGATGGTCGGACCATCGCCTTCCTGGGTGCCCGGGATGATGGGCCGGAGCCTTCAGATTTGTACGTTGTTCCGATTGAGGGGGGCCTCCCACGCAATCTCACGGCTGCCTCGATCGATCGTCGCATCAAGTGCTATGAGTGGCACAAGGACGGCAGCCTCATCGTTCTTGCCGAAACCGGGTTTGCTGGAACTCTTTACCGTTGCTCGCTTGATGGCACTGTTCAGAAGCTGAAAACCGAGTTGCCTCCCAGCACGCATTGGGGTAACAGAAAAACCTTCGCAGTGCACAACCAGGGACTTGTCCTCGTCGGCGAATCGTCGACACGCGCGCCTGAACTTTGGCTGTGTGCCGATGACGGCAGGGTGAACTGCGTGACCAACCTCAACGAGGCCTGGCAGAAGGCTTCGCTGATCCGCTTGGAGACCTTCACGTGCCCGAGCTTCGACGGGCTGCCGATCGAAGTCGGCCTGCTGAAACCGCGGTCGTTCGAGCCCGGCACTCCCGTGCCGTTGGTTGTCCTGGTCCACGGTGGGCCTACCGCCCACTGGGTAGACCGTATTGAACCCTGGGGGCAAATGCTGGCGGCCAAGGGGTTCGCCGTCGCTTATCCGAACATTCGAGGTTCAACCGGCTATGGCTTTGAGTTCATGGCGAAAGTGCGGCGCGACCCCGGGGGCGGCGACTTCAAGGATGTGATGGCAGTAGTCGATCACCTGGTCGCCAAGGGCCTGGCCGACGCCGAACGCCTTGGTGTTGCCGGTTGGTCTTACGGAGGGTACATGAGCGCGTGGGCAGTGACCCAGACCAACCGGTTCAAGGCCTCCGTTTCCGGCGCTCCCATAACCAACTTGATAACCGAGTACTTGACCGAAGAAAGCTGGGTCAGTTATTACGACACGTGGACCTTCGGCACTCCTTACCAGGATTGGCAGTTGTTGACGGATCGCTCCCCGGTGGCTCAAGCCCATGCCGGTATGCGAACTCCCACGCTGATCCTCTGTGGCGAGAAGGATATCATCGATCCGCTCGGGGAGTGCTTTCAGTTTCACAGGGCGCTGCGGCATTACCAGGTGGAGACTGACCTGGTCATCTATCCTCGTTCCGGCCACGGAATTTCAGAAGAAAAACTTCGCGTAGACATGAATCGGCGCGTGGTCGACTGGTTTGAGAAACATCTGGCAGCAGCCAAGAAGACAGAGGAGAAGGATCAGTGAAGCAAGGATCGGGACGTCGGACTTTTCTTAAACAAGTGGCAGCGGCGGGATCGTTGGGTTTTGTCAACGCCGGCAACCAATCAGGCATCCTGGAAGCCGGTCAGACCGGACAGCCGCCAAACGACACCAGGGCAAGGGGAGCAATCTCGTTCCCCAGGGTCCTTACCGGGGATCAGTTAGCCATGGTGGCTTTCCCTCTGGGGGGTATCGGCACCGGTTCGATATGCCTGGGTGGGCGCGGCCAGTTAAGGGACTGGGAAATTTTCAACCGGCCGGAAAAAGGCCGGTTTCCGACCTACACCTTTCCCACCATCTGGGCGAAAACGGAGGGCTCGGAACCGGTAACACGCGTACTGGAATCCAAGCTCCTTCCGCCCTATGAGGGCCGATCAGGGGCCGGTTGGAGAAACGCTCCTGGTCTTCCTCGCCTGGATGGCGCGGTCTTTACCGGAGAATTCCCGTTTGCGAGGATCGATTTCCAAGACCATGCTCTACCGGTCGATGTCAGGTTGGAAGCGTTTAATCCATTCATTCCTCTCGATCCCGAGGCCTCCGGTATCCCGATCGCCGTTCTGCGCTACCAGGTCAAAAACCCCGGCCCTCGAAAGATGTCCGTGGCCATCGCCTTCAACCTGGACAACCCGGTGGGAAAAGCCGGGAGGATCAACGAATACCGGGAGGGTCATGGTGTCAAGGGCCTGTTCATGGCTAACCCTTCCCTCGATCCTCTTGACCCGGACTTCGGGAACTTCGCCCTGGCGGTTACGGCAGAGTCAGGCGCTGTCAGCCATCTCGTCCGTTGGGGGGATTTTGCCTGGGCTCTGGCGCTGGAGGATTTTTGGAAAGACATGCTCGGGGACGGACTGGTGGGCGACGACCCGCATCTGTCCAAATCCCTTAATAGCGCGCAAAAGGGTGACGGTCAAAGACACGTGGTGGGCTCCCTTTGCGCTCTTCAAACGATCTTGCCCGGGGAAGAGAAACAGTTTACCTACTTTCTAACCTGGCATTTCCCGAATCGCACGCCCGAACGATGTGGCTGGTACTCGCCGGAGGGAGAAGAAAAGACCATCATCGGGAACTACTACTGCGCGCGTTTTACCGATGCGTGGGATGTTCTGGCCCGGACCCTGCCTCAACTTGGGGAACTGGAGAAGAAGAGTCGGATTTTCTACGAAAGCCTGAGGATGTCGACTCTCCCCGGCGCAGTGCTCGACGCGGCCTTGGCCAATCTCACGACCCTCAAGACGAACACCTGCTTTCGGACAAAGGACGGGCGCTTCCACGGCTTTGAAGGCTGTGCCGAGAAGGGGTGTTGTCCGGGAAGCTGCACCCATGTCTGGAACTACGAATCCGCCTTGCCTCACCTCTTCCCGTCTCTCTCTCGATCCTTGCTTGATTCCTGGTTCGGCTTCTCGACCGATGAACAGGGACTGATGGATTTCCGCTATTACCTTCCCTACGGCAAGAAGAGGTTTGGACATGCTGCTGCTGATGGGCAGATGGGAAGTCTGGTCAGGTTGTACCTGGACTGGCAATTGACGGGCGATTTGGAGTGGCTGCGGCAGGTCTGGCCCAAAGCAAAGAAGGCGCTTGAATTCGCGTGGATCAAAGGAGGCTGGGACGAGGATCAGGACGGGATGATGGAGGGTTGCCAGCACAACACATACGACGTGGCCTTTTTCGGTCCCAACCCGTTCTCGGGGGTGATTTACCTCGCCGCCCTGCGAGCCGGTGAAGAGATAGCGCAGGCGCTCGGTGACAACTCGAGCGCCGCTCGCTACCGCCAGCTCTTTGAAAGCGGCAGCCGGCTACTCGATTCCAGTATCTTCAACGGCGAGTACTACATACAGAAGATTCAGGGCCGGCCTGAATCCGAAATCGCAAAGGGCCTGATGATCTTCGAGACGGATCCGGATCTGCCCGACACTGCGGCTTTCGCGGACACCCGCGATCCCTTCAACCAAATGGGGGAAGGATGCCTTTCCGACCAGCTGTTAGGGCAAAGCCTGGCCCATGTGGCCGGTGTGGGACACTTGCTCGACCGTGGCAAGATCCACTCGGCGCTTGACTCAATCTACCGTTACTGTTTCCGACGAGACCTGAGTGAGCACCAGGGCGTGCTGAGAATCTACGCGCTTAACGATGACGCCGGGGTTGTGATCTGCGACTACAAGGCGTGCGGCCGTCCCGCTCCCAAGAAGCCGTTCTTCTTCTACAGCGAGGTGTGGAGCGGTATCGAATATCAATTGGCCGCGCACATGTTTTTTGAAGGGAAGTACAGAGAGGCGCTGGAGATTGTTACTGCGGTTCGTAACCGTCATGACGGGATACGGCGAAATCCGTGGGACGAACCCGAATGCGGCCATCACTATGCCAGGGCGCTCGCCTCCTGGTCCTGTATTCTCGCGCTTTCCGGATTCAGGTATCACGCCCCGGAGTCGATGATCTCGCTGGAGCCCAGAATGCCCGCCAACCCTGTGGTCGGCTTCTGGTCGGCGGCCAGCGGGTGGGGTTCCTATGTACAGAAGATCTCGGGGACAAGCGTCGAAATCGAGGTCTGGACGCGTCACGGGCGCCTGGCCTGCCAGAAAATTGCCTTGGGCTCGGCCGTGTCGCCGACGCTGGCTTCGGTTTCGGCATTCCTGGATGACGAGAAGATAGCGGCGAGTCTTTCGAGAGAAGGTCCAAGAGCCACCGTCCAGTTCGATCGAAAGGTGGATATCTCGGCAGAAAAGACCCTGAGCGTGCGGTTGTCGAAGGCGCGTTGAGGGCGTTTTTTCTGTTCGCCAGGTCAAAACGGAGGCTATGTGAGAGTCGCAGACAAAGTCAATTTCCCGGGTCGTAAGCCGGGCAGTTGCCACGTCCCCGCAGGGTTTCGGTACCACCGACCAAGCTCGCTACCCCACTGCCGCAAAATGGTTGTGCTCGCGGCGCTGGCACTGTTACTTGTTCCCTGCCTGGCCGCCTGGCCGGGGCAGGGAACGGAGGAGCGAAAGTACGAGGTCATTGAAACGGTGGCCCCGGACGGGTTCCGGAGCCCCGCTGTTTTGGAGTTTCCAAAGGGCCCCGGGCCCTTTCCGGGTGTTGTCGCTGTGCACTGGGGGATGGGGGGGCAGACGGCAGAAATCATCCAGAAAATGGTCAACACCGGTCGGGCGCCGTCCAGAGAGCTGGTGCGACAGGGATACGCGGTGCTTACCTGCGATTACCGTCATGCTTCCCACATCGACAAGGAGGTCGACGACACGATCGCTGCTTATGAATTCCTCCGCAACCACCCCCGGGTCATTAAGGATAGAGTCGCTCTGTGCGGCACCTCCCACGGCGCCGTCTGTTCCATCTACGCCGGAATGCGGGTGCAGCCGGCCTGCATCGTGGCGGAGGAAGGCGCTACTGACCTGGCTTACCGTTACGAGAAGGTCTACGAACTGGTTAGGGCGCACGAAGGGCCGCTGAAGGGGAATCTGAAGCTCGACAGGGAACTCTGGGACGAGCTGGCGACCAGGCTGGGGGGAACGCCGTCCGAAGTCCCTGATGCTTATCGCAAAGCCTCAGCCCATGCTCGGGCGAACGAAATCCGCTCTCCGATCCTGATTGTAGCGGGTGACGGCGAGTACTTGCCCCACGCGCTGCAAATGTACGCCGCCCTGCTCAAAGCCAAGAAAGAATGCGGGCTCGCGCTTTTCCAGGTGAAGGGCCGGAATTGACTGTGGGGATTCGATCCACCGAAAACACTAAAAAGGCCCGGGAGAAAACCCCATGACTTCAACAATCATGCCGGCGCAGACTCTGCTAGCTATCACCGCTTTCCACGCCGCCGGTGGTCTGGGCGGCCGTGTCATCGATGTTAACATCGGTTGTTGACATTCGTTGACAGCTTTCGCCTAGCACCCATATTATGGGGCTGCGCATCCCAGGCGATCTATTCCAACACGGTTGCGGAGGCACGATCGAGTTGTCGGCGCGTCCGCCTCGGACCCTTTTTGCAAGGAGGAGATCACTATGTACAAGCCCAACTACCGTAAATGTTTCCCCACTTTGGGAATCACGGTTTCCGGCTGGGGACGACGGAGCAGTCTGGTTCTGGCGCTGCTGCTCGTCGGAGGGATCATCGTAACTCCGGCCTGCGCACAGGACTCCGGCCTGCAGGGTTACGTCAGCGACGAAAGCCAGGCCTTTATACCCGGCGCCGAGGTCGTCGTGACCAATACCGAGACCAGGGTAGCTCATACGTCTATTACCAGTGACGTAGGGTTCTACAGCTTTCCGTTTCTCAAGGAGGGCCGTTACCAGGTTCGTTGCAGTATGCCCGGCTTTACCACCCAGCAGACCGAGCTGACGATCGAACTGGGCCAGTTGGTCCAGATGAATTTCAACCTGAAAGTCGGGGAAGTGACCCAGGTTGTCGACGTAGTGGCCGAAGCGGAGCGTATCCAGCAGAAGGCCCAGGATGTCGGGCAGGTCATCGGTGAGAAGCGCATTCGGGAACTGCCCTTGAATGGCCGAAATTACCTGCAGTTGGCTGGCCTATCGGCGGGAGTGGCGCCGGCTGCAGGGCCGGGCGGCTCGCACCGAACGGCTGGAGCGGGCGGCTTTGTGAGTGTAGGCAACCAGGTCGCCCAAAACAATATTCGTCTGGACGGCGCCGATATCACTTCCCGAACCAGTCGGGGTCAACTCGGGTTTGAGGCGCAGGCCGTCGTTCCGAACCTCGATGCCCTCTCCGAGTTCAAGGTCATCACTAACAACGTCTCGGCCGAGTACGGTTACCGGCAGGGCGCGCAAGTCCTGGTGTCTACCAAGTCGGGAACCAACGAGTTCCACGGAACGCTGTTTGAGTATCATCGCAACAGCGCCTTGGCGGCCAACGACTTCTTCTTCAACAGGGACAGCAACCCGGGTGCGACCGGACAGAAAAGTCCTCAGTACATCCGGAACGAGTATGGCGCCACCTTCGGTGGGCCAATAATCCGGGATAAGACCTTTTTCTTCGGCAGCTATCAAGGTCGAAAGACCCGGATCGGCCGTACGACCACAGCCACGGTGCCGACGGCGGAAATTCGGCAGGGCGACTTCTCGCAATGGATCACCCAGCACCGGAACATCTACGACCCCTTGACTGTGACCGGTTCGGGAGCGGCTGCCAAACGGCAACAGTTTCCCAACAACCGGATCCCAGCTGAGCGCATCGATCCCATCGCCAGGAAGATCATCGATCTGTATCCCCTGCCGAATATTCCGGGTAGAGAGAACGAAAACAACAACTACACGGTGGTGCCTGGAAACCGTGGTGACCAGAGTTCCTATGACGTCCGGATCGACCATTACCTGAACGACGCGCATCGGCTCTTCGGTCGGTACTCCCTGAGGGATCAGCTCAACTCCAACCCCGGCCCGTTTGAATACGAAGGCGCCGCCCTCGGCGGCGATATTACCGACATCCTGTCTCACAACATGGCGGTCAACTATAACGCCACCTTGCGGCCCAACATTGCAAACGAGGTCAAGGTCGGATGGACCTGGATGGACACGGCGCTGGACATCCCTGAGAAGGAGAATCTGAACGCGAAGTTCGGAATCAAGGGCGCTGTCGGGAGCGATTTTGGGCAGCACGATCTGGGGCTTGCCCAGTTCGCGCCCGCAGGATTCACGACCTTTGGGTCCTATTGCTGCTGGCCCAACGATGACGAGCTCAAGATTATCGACGTTGCCGACAACCTTTTGTGGGAGCTGAGCAACCACAGCTTCAAATTCGGGGGGCAGTTTCAACATCTGAAGAAAAAGTCGTTGTCGGCCCGTAATAACCGAGGCACATTCAACTTCAGCGGCGTCTACACTGCAGAAATCCCGTACAGCGCCCCCAGCCGAAACGTCACCGGCAACGGGATGGCGGACTTCCTCTTGGGGTGGGCCGACAGCGGGGCATCAGCCAGCCCGGCCGGCGAAACTAATGTGGTGAACTACTACGGCGCCTATTTCCAGGACGACTGGAGAATCTCGCCGCGTCTCACCGTCAACGTGGGACTCCGTTGGGAGTTTTTTGACGGTCCTTACTACCCGGATGCCGACAACCAGCTGCTGAGCCGTCCGGTGTTTGAGAATGATCCCAACTATTTAGCGTTCCAGGATGACATCTCGCCCACCATTCAGGCGAAATTCCTGGGCTATGAGTTTCCCACGGAAGGCGATACTGGAGGCAATCGGGACCTGAACAATTTTGCGCCTCGACTGGGGATCACTTACCGATTGGCGAAGCAGACGGTGCTGCGGGTCGGCGGAGGCATTTTCTACGGGTACTTCAACTACATGGGCATTGAGGATGCCCGGTTCACTGCCCAGGCGCCCCGGGTCCGGGCCATTGGCTTTAGTCCGAATTATCTTGAGCCGAACGTGACCCTGCAGGCGGGTTTGCCGCCCTTGCCGCCGCCCAACGACCCGACTACGCTGATACCGAACGACACGCTTACGGTGATTCCGCGGGACCTCTACAATCCCTACAGTTCTCAGTGGTTTCTGGACATCCAGCACATGCTGCCCGCCGACATCCTGTTGACCGTTGGCTACACTGGCAACAAAGGCACCCGGTTAGGGACCGGGACCCCGCGGATACTGGTGGCGCCGCTCACGCCTGATCCCGTTACCCCTCAGTTTAATCGACGCCGGTGGAGCGAGCCGGTCCTCGTCAGCATGTACAAGAATGACGCCAACTCGATCTACAATGCCATGATTGTTAAGGCGGAAAGGCGTTTGAGCAGCGGGTTTACCTTCCTGAACGCCTTTACCTGGTCAAAGAACATCGACTACGGGGTCGAGCTTCTTGCCACCGGGGGTGGGGGGAGGGCTTCACACCTGAACAAGGATCGCTGGATGGACCGCGCCCGATCTTACATGGACCGCGAGTTCATGAATAACTTCAGTGCCTTGTGGGAATTACCTTTCGGCAAGAACCGAAGGTGGCTTGGCGGTAACAGCATTCTCAACCATATCGTCGGCGGTTGGCAGGTGGGTGCGATACTGGCAATGCAGACGGGTCAGCCGATCGGGCACAATGTGCAGGGTATGACCTATAACAACTGGGGGGTCCATCGCGGCGACCAGGTGGGAGAGCCGAATTTGCCGAGAGGCGAGCGATCCGTCGATCGCTGGTTCAACACGGAATTTGCGGTTGCCGCCCAGCCTGGGGTATACGGAAACGTGGGACGTAATGTGATAATCGGTCCCGGTTGGATCAACCTCGATTTCCTGGCTTCTAAGGAATTCCCGATGCCGTGGAAGGAGCACAGCCTTCAGTTCCGGTTCGAGGCCTTCAACTTCACCAACACGCCTCATTTCGGGGCGCCTGTTACCGCTGTGGCGACGGCGGACGCCGGAAGAATCAACGCGACGAACGGCGACCCCCGATTGATCCAGATGGCCTTGCGCTACGTCTTCTAGTCCGCAGGTAACCGCTTTGGGAGTGCGGGCACGGTAAGGGCCCCTTCAGGGGGCCCTTACCGGGCATAAGCGCTAAAATAAGAAGGCAATTGCAGAAATTTGCGACGGCCTTCGTAGGGTGGGTTTCGAATCCGCACCGCGCTTTGCGGTGCGGATTCGAAACCCACCCTACGAAGGCCGTTACCTGATTTTTAGCTCTGAACAATGGAAAATGGAAAATGCTTTTGCCTTTGCGATCCCCTTTTCCCTTCTACGAAGGAGCGCTTATGCCCCGTTGAGGCCATCGGCTACCAGAGCGAGGCATACAGAATAACGTAGGCCAGGATAAGCACCATGGCCCAGGTTCTCTCCGAGGTGGTCCATCTGTGGTGCTTGTCGGTCGGCGGCAAATTGAGCAGTTCCGGATGCCAACAGGGCAAGTCGCTTGGGCGGACCTCTTTCCTTCCGAAGAGTCTGGAGTGGACGACCAGGAATGCCAGCATGCCCAGCGCTGCCAAGCCGGCAATGTTGAAGGCGTTGACCTGGGGGAATAACTCGCGGCGAACGAAAACCAGCGCCAGCATGGGAAAGCCGAGGAGAAGGGTGTAGAAAGCTGCGCTGGCGGTGGCCCGTTTCCACAGTATCCCGGCCAGAAAAACAACCGCGATGGGGGCTGAAAAGAACACCCAACATTCCTGAAAATAGGCGAACACCAGCTCAAATCGTTGCACCACCGGCGTCCAGAGTGCCCCAACCAGCAAAATGGCCAGGCCGGAATAGCGTCCCACCCGAATCATTTGCCGATCCGATGCGGAAGCATTAACGAACCTTTGATAAAGGTTAATTGTAATTATGGAAGCGGAGGAGCTGACCAGAGAGGCGATCGTCGACAGTACTGCGCCGGTCAGGGCCGCAAAGACGACACCCCGCAGACCGGCCGGAACCAACCGGGACACCACGTAGGGGTATGCCTGGTCGGCGACCTCCAGCGAGGGATTCAGCGCATATCCGATCATGCCGGGGAAGGTCACCGCCAGGGCCAGGGGAAGGCCCAGGAACGATGCGAAGATGACTCCCATACGGGCATCCCATTGCGTTCGCGATGCCAGGCAGCGCTGGTTTATGTACTGGTTGGTGCAGTAATAGAAGATATTGGTGCAGAAAGCCAAAGCCAGGATCGCGGTCCACGGAAGCTCCGGGTGCGAGGCGGGGAGCATCAAATGCGCGCGATCCCCTGATCCGAGAATCTCGCTCATACCACCTGGGACGGCCAGTACCCCCAGCACGAAAACCAGGACGCCGCCGCCCAGAAGAATCCCGCCGTTCAGCAGGTCGGTCCAAACCACCGAGGTGAGGCCCCCGTAGATGGTATAGGCGCCCGCAATCGCCGCGAGCACCCAAATCGCCGACCATTTGTCGAAGCCAAAAAGAACTTCTATCGCGAACCCGCCCAGATACAACACCCCAGCCAGGTTGATGAAGGCGTAACTCAACACCAGGAGAATAGCGAAAAGCGTACGGCAACGATCGTCATAACGACAAGCCAGGTACTCTGGAATCGTCAGAATCCGTAGACGGAGAAAGACGGGAATGAATATAAAGGCCAGGACCAATTGCGCTATGAAATTGGCCCATTCCCAGTTGGCTACCGCCAGCCCGTAGCGGTAAGCAAATCCGACCTCGCCCAGGAACTGTTCGGTGCTGATGCTGGCTGCGATGATGGAAAACCCGATCGCAAACCAAGGAATTCGGTTTCCAGCCAGAAAGTACTCGTCGACCGTGGCCTCCTGCTTCCTGCCGACCCAGAATCCCACTCCGACGACGGCTACCAGAAAGCTCAGGAAAATGATGATATCGATACTGGTCAGTTCCATAATTGCGTCCGAGAAACCCCGAGATTCTGGCGCGAGCCGCTGCCTGCCTGTCAAGTGGTTGCGCTGTTAGCTATCATCGCCTTTTGGGCTTTTGTATTGCGGTTCGGCCGCTTGCTGGTTCACTCTGTAAGGTGCAGCAAGGATTTGATAAGGACAACAGACCATGAAAGTATCTCGACGGAGGTTTCTGGAGACTTCTACCGCAGTGGCGGCTGCTGTGCAGACTGTCCAGGGGGCGGCCCAATCCGCGAAGGAGCCGGTTCGGGCCCACACGTCGAACTTCTACCCGTTGCCCCTGAAAGGGAACACCAGCCTGGATGATCTGGCCCAAGCTGCCATCTCAGAGGCTATGATCAAGGCCTTACCGCAGGCGCCCCGAGGGAGTCGCGTGGCCTGGGGGATCCCCTTTGAAATCGGCTCTGTCATACTCCTGAAAGACCGGCCGGTCGAGGAAAACTTGACGGGAGTGAAGGCCCAGTGGCTGGTCTTCATGCACACCTCGGACACCGAGCCCCTGAAATGGAATGACCAGGGATTCCTGGAAGAGACCAGCGGCACGGGACGCCTGGCCGAGCACGTGGCTGACTACGTTTTGGTTTTCAGCGACGGCAGCGAAGCTCGTCACAAAATCCAAAGGAGGCACCACATCGGCATGTTCCGAAGGCCCTGGGGCGAGAACTGCTTCCAGGCTGTGCCTCAGGCAAGCCCTTTTCCGATAAGCCCCGACGAAACAGATCGGGCTTGGGGCGCGAGTCAGTCACGCGTGATCTACGCCGATGGGGGGCCATGGATGAACTGGCTCTGGGCCTGGGAGAACCCTTATCCGGAAAAGGAAATCGTGGCTCTTCGGTTCGAGCCGAAGACCGGCACGACGATCTTGTCCGCCATCTCCGCAGGCCGCGCCTCAAGTCTTCCCTTGCGTTGGCAAACCCGCCAGAAGGCCCTCTTGAAACTCCCCGTGGGAACCCGTTTCGATTACACACTCGGCGAGCACGGCCTGCTCAAGCAAATACGACTCGACATGGGACAGGTCATCTCGGCGCAGCCCCGCTACTTGTACCCCAATCAGGAATGGTCGAGCACCTACAACAACAAGCTCCCCGAACTCTCCCCGGATGAGGTCCTGATCGAGTACACGGCACACCCGGATGCCCGTTTCCACCTGGCCGGAGGCGAGGTGGTTCCGGTTTCCGAGCTGGTTGCCTCGCCGGGCCCAGGCAGGTCTTTGATCGCCGTTGCGCCGGCCGTCAAAAGAGTGAAGATCCGCGTGGTGGAGAAGGGTAGCGGCAAGCTTGTGGCCGTCAAGCTTCACGTCCACGGCGAGAGTGACGAATATCTGGCTCCGGTCGATCGTCACCGGATACCCAACAGCCGCTGGTTCGAGGACTACAGCCCTGAATTCCAGCACCTCGGGAGGCACCGCTGTGTGTATATCCCCGGGGAAACCGTCATCGATGTGCCCCTTGGGAACATCTACCTGGAGGTGAGCAAAGGCCTTGAAATCGAGCCTGTCCGGAAGGTGGTCAAGGTTGGGGCAGAAACCGATGTCGTGGAGATCGCGCTCGAAAAGGTGCTTCATTGGCGTGAAGAAGGCTGGGTGACCGCCGATACGCACGTGCATTTTCTTTCACCTCCGACGGCCATGTTGGAGGGTGCCGCAGAGGGCGTCAACGTTGTCAACCTGCTGGCCAGCCAGTGGGGAGAGCTGATGACCAACGTCGGCGACTTCGACGGCAAGTCGACCTTCGGATCAAGAGAGGCCGGGGGAGACGGTGAATGGCTGGTTCGTGTCGGCACCGAAAACCGACAGCACGTGCTCGGGCACATTTCTCTGCTTGGCTATCAGGGCAGCATCATTGCTCCGATGTGCGCCGGCGGGCCGGATGAAGCAGCCTTGGGCGATCCTGTGCACTCCTTGATGCTGGAATGGGCAGAGCAATGCCGTAAACAGGGCGGAATCGTGGTGTTGCCGCACTTCCCGAATCCCCGGGCGGAACATGCCGCCGATATCATCAGCGGCGTTATCGATGCCATCGAAGTCACCTCCTGGGGGACCCTATACCGGGGCATCGACCCCTACTCCCTGTCCGACTACTACCGCTATCTGAACTGCGGTTCGTTCATGGCGGCCGTGGGTGGTACTGACAAGATGACCGCTTTGACAGCGGTCGGCACGGTTCGAACCTACGCGAAGATTCCCGAAGGCAAACCGTTTACTTATGAATCCTGGCTTGAGGCGATCAAGTCCGGGAACACCTTCGCAACCTACGGCCCGCTTCTCAAATTCGCCGTTGATGGGAAGCCTCCCGGCGCCAGAATCAAGCTTCGGAAAAGCGGAGGCACACTGGATGTCACCTGGGAACTGGCCAGTGTTACAGTGCCGATGAGCCGGGTCGAACTGATCGTGAACGGCAAGATCCGGGAGAGTCAGAGGGTGAATCCGCGGAAGGCCTCCGGTCACTGGTCGGTCAAGGTGGAAAAGAACTCGTGGCTGGCGCTGCTGGTGCGCGGGCACTATGCGGACCAGCGGGAGATTATCGCCGCCCATAGTTCGCCCGTGGTAGTCGAGGTGCAGGGGTCCGAGTTCTTCTCACGAGCTGATGCGGTTTCAATCCTGGAACAGGTGGAGGGTGCGCTGGCCTACATCGAAACCGTGGGGACGAGAGCCGAGGACGAAATCTACAAGAGAATCCGGCTGAAACTCACTTCCGTCTATCGAAAGCTCCATAATGACTTGCATAAAGGAGGTTATTATCATCAGCACACCTCGGTGACGGACCATCCTGAGCATCATGGGAAAGAACAAAAAGGACGAGTGTCAGGATGACGGACCTGGCGCCGCTGTTGGAAATGCAAGGGATTGGGAAGTCGTTCGGGGCGGTGTCTGTTCTCCACGATGTCTCGTTTCGATTGCTCCCTGGGGAAGTTCACGTGCTGGCAGGTGAAAACGGCGCCGGTAAAAGCACGTTGATCAAGATTGCGTCGGGCGTTCACCGCGACTTCTCGGGGGAGATCCGACTCAACGGCCGCCCAGTTCGTTTTCGGTCGCCTCACGACGCTGCCATGCAGGGGATTGCGGTCATCCACCAAGAGATGTCGCTGGTCAATTCCCTGCCGGTGGTCGACAACATCTTCCTGGGACAGCGTTTGGGTGGGCGGTTTTGGCTGAGGCCGCGACTGGAAGAGGATCGAGCCCGCGCCTGTCTGGCGCAACTCGGCCTCGCGATCGAACTGGACAAGAAAGTCGAGGACTACCCGCTGGCGGTTCGCCAGATGATCGAAATCGCCAAGGCTTTGGCGCAGGAGGCACGCGTGGTCATCATGGACGAACCGACTAGCGCCCTCAATGCGCCCGAGATCGAGAAGTTGTTCCAGGTGATCGCCGATCTCAGGAGCCGTGGATGTGGCATCGTCTATATCACGCACCGGATGGAGGAGATATACCAGATCGCAGATCGGGTCACTGTCCTGCGGGATGGGCGGAACGCCGGAACCGAAACCACAGCTGCTCTACCGCCTGATCGGCTGGTCCAGTGGATGGTGGGGCGCGAGATATCGGATCAGTTTCCCAAGAGAGTTTCCAGACCGGGGGGGAAGAAACTCGAGGTGAAGCACTTTTCGGTCCCTGATCCCACCGGCGTACGCCAATATGCCGTGCGGGATCTCTCCTTTGATCTCTTCGCCGGGGAGATCGTCGGGATTGCTGGATTGGAAGGATCCGGGAAAAGCGAGCTTTTGAACGGATTGTTCGGGGTTTACGGTCCGCTTGCCGGCGCCTCCCTGGTGCTTGAGGGCCGCGCGTTTTCGGTGCGTTCTCCCGGGGATTCCATCGCACGAGGCCTGGCCCTCCTCACCAACGATCGGAAGGAAACGGGATTGATCCCATCTCTCGACCTGGCACGCAATATCACTGTTGCTTCGCTGGCGGCTTTTTCTCCAAAAGGATGGATCGACCACAGGCAAGAAGAAGTTGCGAGCGAGGTTCAGGTGCGACGACTTGGCGTAAGGGCGTCCTCGGTGAGGCAGGACATCAAGACGCTGTCCGGTGGAAACCAACAGAAAGTACTGCTGGCGCGGTGGCTCCAGACTGGTCCCCGAGTGCTTCTTCTGGATGAGCCGACCCGAGGCGTTGATGTAGCAGCCAAACATGATATGTATCAACTAATCAACCGGTGCACGGATGAAGGCATGGCTGTATTATTGGTGACCTCGGAACTCCCCGAGCTGCTGGCTCTGTCCGACCGCATCCTGGTCCTTCACCGGGGCTGTCTTGCGGCCGAGATCAACCGGCAGGAAGCCAACGCGGAGAAGGTTCTGAGCGCGGCTATGGGAAGGAATTGGAGCGATGGCGATTCAAGCCGATACTGTGACGGCGCCGGTCGAACGTAGCCTTTCTGGCTGGTTATCTACCCCTGTGGCCCGCGCGGGCCTCGCCCTTCTGCTGGTGCTGATTCTCGGTGTGATTTTTAATGCCGACGGGGCATTTCTGAAGTGGGGCACGCACCGGGACATGCTGCGCCACGTTTCGGTTTTCGGAATCCTGGCCTGTGGCATGACTCTGGTCATTATCACCGGAGGAATTGACCTGGCTGTCGGCAGCGTCCTGGGGCTGACGGCGGTCTTTTTTTCCATCCTGTCAATTCACTGGGCCTGGTCCCCCTGGGTGGCGGTGCCCTGTGCACTGCTCGTGGGACTCCTGGCTGGCGGGATTTCGGGCGGACTGGTTGCCAGGTTCCGAATCCAGCCCTTTATCGCCACCTTGTCCATGATGGTCTTTGCCCGAGGCATGGCCAAGTGGATCTCCGGTGGGCAGAAGGTTTCATCGGCCGTCTTTCAGGCGGATGGAACTTACGACTACCGGCCCAGCCCCGGGATTTTCAACTTCTTAAATTCAAAGCTCCTCGGCGACAATATCGCAGTCGTGACGCTCATATTCCTGGTATCCGTCCTCGTCTGCTGGACCCTCCTTTCGAAGATGCGGCTGGGCCGCTACCTTTATGCCGTCGGTGGGAATGAAGAAGCGGCGAGGCTTTCAGGAATACCGACCGGTCTGACAAAGCTCGTCGCCTACGGTCTGTCTGGCTTGTTTGCCGCCGTCGCAGGAATCTGTCAGGCCGCCCAGGAGCTGCAGGGTGACCCGGAAGCCGGCGCCACTTACGAGCTGAGCGCGATTGCTATCGTGGTCATCGGAGGCACCAGTCTGGCAGGGGGCCGGGGAGGCATCGGTTTGACGCTGGTTGGGGCCATGACCATTGGTTATCTCGAGAAGATCCTCAGCATCAATGCCGTGGGTGAAGCGACGCGCCTGATGCTTACCGGATTGATCATTGTCGCCGCCGTTCTGTTCCAGAAAGGCAAACGAAGCTGACGGCTGACGGCTGACAGGCGGTAGGCGCTAGAGTAAGCTGGCAAAAGCCTTTAACCCCGAAGGGGTTACGTAGCAAAGCCCAGGGTTGGCCGCGTTTTTGCGGCCTACCCTGGGTTAGAACCGACCCTCAATGCAACCCTGAAGGGGTTGCGTATCGAGCCCCTTCAGGGTTGGGACGTTGCCTTACCCTGACCCAGGGTAGGTCGCAAAAAACGCGACCAACCCTGGGCTCTGCTACGTAACCCCTTCGGGGTAAAAAGCGTTCTCCACACTCTATTCTAGATTCTAGCGCTTATGCGGCTGACAGCTGACAGCTAACAAACTCAGATGGAGCAAAGATGAAGACAAGGATAGGTATTCTCACTATTAGTGTGGCTCTGCTCGGACTGATGTCCGGTTGTACCTGTCAAACGGACCGGGGTGGGAGTGATCAAGCGTCGAGAACCGGTAAATGGACGATCGGCATGAGTCAGTGCAATCTCGGTGAACCGTGGCGTGTGCAGATGGTGGCCGATATCCGGGAGGCGGCCAAGGCTTATCCCGAGCTCAACGTTGTGTTCAAGGATGCGCAGAATGACACTCTGAAACAACGTTCACAGATCGAAGAATTCACCAGCGCCGAGGTAGACCTCCTGATTGTCTCCCCCAAGGAAGCCGCGCCTCTGACCCCGCCAGTGGCCGAGGCCTTCAAAAAAGGAATTCCCGTCATTGTCCTGGATCGGAAAGTGTTGGGCGACGAGTATACCTGCTTCATCGGAGCGGACAACCGGAAGATAGGAAGTGCTGCCGGCCGATGGATCGTAGAGCGTCTGAAGGGCAAAGGGAAGGTTGTGGAGTTGAAAGGTCTCATGACGTCCACGCCCGGGCAGGACCGCCACACCGGTTTCCGGGACGCGATACGAGGTTCGGACCTTGAGATCATCTTCGAAGCGGATATGAAGTGGCTCGAACCCGACGCTCGGAGGGAGATGGAATCGGCCTTGGCCCGATTCGACAAGATCGATCTGGTTTACGCGCATAACGACCCGGGCGCTCACGGCGCCTATCTCGCGGCCCGGGCTGCCGGGCGGGAAAAAGACATCATCTTTGTGGGAATCGACGCCTTGCCCAATGAAGGACGAGTCTACGCCAGGCAGGGCATCCTGGAGGCGACTTTCGAATATCCGACCGGAGGGCGGGAAGCCATAGAGACAGCCGTGAAGATACTCAAAGGCGAGCAGGTTCCCAAAGAGATCGTTTTGCCTTCCCGCCTCTTCACCGCACAAAATGTCGACTCGGGCGGGACGGTCGTGGAGTGAAGAAGGTGCCGAAAAGCCCTTTAGGATATCGGAGTGCAGCGACGAGTCGCTGATCCTTATACGTATTTTTGAGATCGACGAGGCATGTGAGCTGTACGGCTTTTTGTCCCGAAGGGACAAGGCAAGATAGCCCAGGGTACCGTTTTTCGGGTACCCTGGGTCTTGGTTCGGTTCACGAAAGCTTCCCTGAAAGGGAAGAGCAATCCGGTGTCTGAGATCGTTGCTCTTCCCTTTCAGGAAGGGATTTCCCTCATGACCGGACCCAGGGTACCTGAAAAACGGTACCCTGGGCTATCTTGCCTTGTCCCTTCGGGACAAAAGCCACATCGCCTGTTGGCCCCAGGAGGTTGCTGTGAGTTCCACTCTTTCCCGGACTGTGGCCGTGCTGGCCCTGAGTGTGGTGCTTTCCGATTTTGTCGTCGGTGCGTCGCCGCAGCAGTTCACGTTGGAGACCGCCCTTCGCCGGCTTTGGGACCTTTCCGAGATGCCGGTTCTACGCTGCGAAAAATTGCGGATGGCATCCAGCGGCGCCGTTTACCCAGGCGCCAAAGACCGGTCCGAATTCCTGTATCGTGACAGCAATGGCGATTATGTGCTCTTCGATGCCGCCGGGCCAGGCTGCCTGGTCCGATACTGGTCCGCACTAGTCGAGGAGGGGACGCGAATCCGGTTCTACTTCGACGGAAGCACTCGCCCCCAGATCGATATGCCGCTCAAGGAGATGTTCACCGGACAGACGTACCCCTGGCTGGCACCTCTCGTCGGAAACCCGAAGACCTCGAGCGGCGGGTCTTTCAGCTACCTGCCCATGCCTTTTGCCAAAGGCTGTAAAGTGGCCCTGGATCGCGTTCCTTCCTTTTACCAGATTGAGGCCCTTCAGCTCGGTGACGCTGAAGTGGAGACCTTCGATCTCCAACGCGTGGAGAGATACCGGCCTGCGGTGGAGAAGGCCGCCACCCAACTGCAGCCTGCTCCTGCGGGACCTGACGGGCCGGCGGCGCTGGCCACGGCGCGCCTGCTTCCGGGCCAGACTTGCACGCTTCTTGAAATGGCCGGTCCAGCTGTGATCACCGAAGTCAGATTGGACCTGGCGCCGTATCAGCCCGAGCTGCTCAGAAAGGTCTTGATCCGAGGTTTCTGGGAGGATGAAAAGCAGCCAAGCGTCTGGTCGCCGCTCGGCGATTTCTTCGTGAATGCCTTCCAGAAGGTCGACTTTACTGCCCTGCCGATCGCATCGACCGAGACAGGATTCCTTTGTCGTTTCCCCATGCCTTTCGAACGCGCTGGCCGGCTGGAAATTGTGAATGAAGCCGACCAGCCGCTGACCCTGCGCTATCGGGTCTCCCACCGGCGTCTCGAGCGCTTTCCGGAAGACTGGGGCCGGTTCCACGTGCGTTGGGGCCGAGTCGAAACCCGGCTGGGCGAGTACGTCCGCCTGCTTGAATCAACAGGAACCGGAAAGTTTGTGGGGATGACGTTAAACGCCCAAGGGATAACCCCATGGATGCTTGAAGGGGACGAGGTGGCTTGGGTGGATGGAGAGCTGATGCCGTCTATCCACGGCACCGGGACTGAGGATTACTTCAATGCCGCCTGGTATTTCCAGGGAGGACCGTTTCATCTCGCGTTTCACGGCGCCCCGATGCTGGAATTGCGCCCGTCGCCGGGCCAGCCGGTCCGCGCTTCGCTCTACCGGTTTCATCTGTTGGACCCGATATTCTTTCAGGAGCGGATAAGACTTTTGTTGGAGCACGGCCAGGAGAATTCCATGCAGGGGAGCGATTATTCCTTTGCTGTCTTTTTCTATCAGCGTCAGCCCTATCGCGGCCCTGTCCGAGACCATCCGGCGGGCGATCGGCTAACTGAGAACTCGCCTGTTCTGAAGTACCTTTCACGCTTCCAACCCTGGCAGGAGGCGGTCAATAAGAAGGACCGGGCTCGTATTATCAGCCTGGGACGTGGATTGCTCGCGGATTTCCAACAAGAGGGGACCCTGAACCGGGTTCGCTACTTCACCGGCAAGGCCTTGTTCGAGGCCGGGCGAGTCAGTGAGGCTGTCGATGTCTGGAGATCCGCGCAGGATTATTTTGGGATAGATCACTGGCACACCAGGCTGTGCAAGACTGTGGCTTGGTTATACGGCGGACGCCAGGGACCTCCCCCCCGCAGTCTGCTCAATGTTGCCCGACTCAATGAAGCTCAGATCCCAGGCCATTTCGATCCCTGCGTCTGGCGACACTTGCCTGTCGCCACAGATTTCAGTCCCGGCTTTCCGGATCCTTATTATGACTTGGCCGCCGATATCCAGACCGAGGTTAAGGTGGCGTATGATCGTGAGAACCTGTACCTCCAAGCGGTCTGTTGGGAACCCCAGCTTCCGGACCTGAGGATCAATGAGGGGCCTGCCACGAAATTCGATCAGAAAGAAGATGCCCTGGTTGTCTGCCTGGACACCGGTCCCAGTTTCGAGGATTACCTCCTGATCAATATCAATGCCAAGGGCCGAATTGCTTCGGGTCTGGCCAAGGGCAATGATGTCTGGTCGGGCAAAAAACCCTTGCAGGGTCTGGCAGGTCACGAGTCAGTCGTCACTCTTGGGTCCGACCACTGGAAGGTGGAGTTGAAGCTGCCGCTGGCCGAGGTGGGGCTGGCCGGAGACCTCTCCGAGCGGATCATCGGTCTCGGGCTGATTCGGGTTCGAAACGCCGGCCGCGGCGAGCCGGAAGTGACAAAGTGGGGACGAGGACTCGTTCCTTCGCTCCCGACCGAATTTGGCCTGGCCCGTTTTGAGTGAAAGTAGGTCCGGCAGTCTTGCCGGACCTCTTCTGGTCCGGCAAGACTGCCGGACCTACGGTTGCCGGGGGCAAGATCAACCCAGTTTTTCCTGTTTCCGGGTGAGGAAACGGGGGGTCTTGACGCGGCCGGCGGGACGTTGATTCTTACCCTGTCGTGATCCGTCGCCCAGGTCTTCTCTGGCCTCCTCCAGGAGACTCTGAAGCCGTTCCACCACTTGCGGGAATTGATCGGCCAGGTTCGTCTGTTCTGCCGGATCCTGCGAGAGGTCATACAAGCGCAAGGGCAGTTCGGTCGCGCCGTCTTCAACCACCGGGAACTCGACCTTCCGAGGAACGTGCAACTTCCATTTGCCTGCCCTCACCGCCTGGAGTTGGTCCCGCGCATAATAGAAAAGAGCCCTGCGGGGAGACGGGGCGCAGGCGCTGAGCACCGGCCAGATGTCCACTCCGTCTATGATGCGATCGCTCCTTAGTTGAGCGCCCGCGAGTTTTGCGAAGGTGGGGAGCAAATCCAGGGTGGAAGTGAGTTCGTCACAAACTCGTCCTGCCTCCAAGCGGCCGGGCCAACGGACGATACAGGGCACTCTCATCCCACCTTCGCGTGTGCTCCCCTTTCCACCACGCAGCGGACCTGTGCTTTTCACGCGAGATCCTTCCGCGCCGTTGTCGGAAGTAAACAGGACCAGAGTCTGTTCGTCGATCCCCTGGCTCATCAATGCCTTCATGATTTCTCCTACCGACCAGTCGAGCTCCTCAATAGCATCTCCGTAGGCGCCGTTGGCTGACTTGCCGGCGAAGGGCGGGGAAGCGGCAACCGGTACATGCGGCATGGTATGAGCCAGGTAAAGAAAGAAGGGACGGTCACGGTGATTCTCAATGAAACGGATGGCCTCCTCGGTATACCGTTTAGTCAGCAGCGCCTGCTCAGGCTCTTCCTCGATCACTGTTTCCCCACGAAGCAGAGGCAGGGGAGGGAAGCTTTGCCGCTTGTTTCCTATCCACATGTCGTTCGAGTAAGGGAGACCGAAGTAGGAGTCGAATCCCTGCCTGGTCGGCAGGAATTCAGGCTGATCCCCCAGATGCCATTTGCCAATCGCGGCCGTGGCATAGCCCGCCTGTTTCAACACCTCCGCGATGGTCACTTCTGCGGGATTAAGGCCGGTAGATGAACCAGGGAACAACACCCACCTCTGTTCTTCGTCCTGGTGCAGGTTGACACGCCGGGGGTAACAGCCAGTCATCAGGCTCGCCCGCGAGGGACTGCAGACACCGCTGGCGGAGTAGAAACTGGTGAGTCGGATGCCCTCGGCTGCCATTCGGTCCAGATGCGGCGTTCTGTGCCTGGTCGCGCCGAAGCAGCCTACATCGCCATACCCCATGTCATCGGCCAGGATGATGATCAGGTTGGGAGGCCTCGGATCACGCCCTCTGCTCGTAGAACGGGTAGAACCGGTGGACGCTACGAACAGCAGTAGCCCGGTTAGCAAGACCGATAGAGTCAATCGCCGCTTACCCAAGCCGCCGTGCGGTCTGCTCGGCCCTAGGTCAAGCTGTCCACTCTGTCCACTTCTGCCACTCTGTCGCCTTATCCTACTCATTCCCCCCTTCTCTCAGCTTGCTCTCCAAAAACAGTCGCTGCTGTGGATCCAGCCGACCCAAACGAGTTGCGGCGGAATAAACGTCCCGCGCCTTGTGTTTCTGGCCCTGACTTTCGTAGCTCTCCGCAAGCAGCAAATAGGCGTCGATATATTCGGGGTGCCTTCTGATGATCTCCTGCAGAACCCGCTCCGTTTCCTTCATCCTCCCCGCTTCCCGGAGATAAAACGCGACGGTATAGCCGTAACGGGGCTCCTGCGGGCGCAAGGAGGCGGCCCGGCGGCACCAATACAGAGCGCCTGCCTCATCCCCCTTGCCGGCTAACAGAGCTCCGAGGTTATAAGCCGCTTCGGGCATTGACGGGTCAGTCTTCAGAGCGTCCCTCAGCAGCTTTTCGGCCTGATCGATTTGACCTTTCTCAGCCATCAGCAGAGCCAGGTTAAACTGTGCTGCCGAGTTATTCGGGTCGATTCCCAGGGCCCGTCGCAGCGCGCTTTCAGCGGCATCATTGTCGCTCAACCGGGCGCAGGCGATAGACAAGTTCACCCAGGACATCGAACTGTCAGGTCGAAGCCGGGTAGCTCGCTCGAATGCCAGCCTTGCCTTATGGGGTTGTGAACGGTCCAGCCAGAAGTTGCCGAGCAGGTTGTTCATTGCCCAGTCGTCCGGTCGGGTCTGCAGGGCCGCTTCGAGCTCATTCCACGCCGCTTCCACCTGGCGCCGGCTCGCCTCGGGGATCAAATCGGCGGGGTAGGGCGCCAAAGCCATCCCGGCCCGAATGCGAACCAGCCTTACGTCATCGCCGGTGGCCCGAAACAGGGCTTCACGGATTTCCGGGGCTGCCACACCGCCGCGTAACCCTGTCGCTGCCGCGGAACGGACAAGCGGAGAAGGATCATCCAGCGCAGCCAGCAGAACCGGCCATTTGCGGTCGTCCGGGCAGCTGACCAGGAGCCGGATGAGCGAAGTGACGAAGATCTCCTCGCGATCCTGGGAGGCTAAGTATTCGAGCATCTGTGGGAGTCTAGACCAGTCCTGCTGGCGAGCGGCCGCGACCAGCCGGGCCTGCTTGAGCAGCGGCGCCTGGTAATCACGCTTGTGCCAGAGCCGGACGTGTCGGTCGGCCCATTGCGGAGTCTTGTCCGAATGACACGAGTTGCAGGCATTGGGCGACTTAAACTCTATGGTGGCGGCCGGAGACGGGGGTCTCATCGAATGATCGCTTCGCCGCATGAGCGCGAATTCCGTCATCGGCATATGACAGCGAATGCAAATGCTGCCCTCGCTGTCAGCTGGATGATGTGTGTGCGAGGAAGGGGTTTTGACCTTGTCTTCGTGACACGGCAGACAAGCCTCGTTGGCTTTTTCCCTTTCCCGAAAGCGATAGCGCCCACTCGAAGTGTGACATTTGATGCAGTCCAACCGGCCCGAGGTGGCACAGGCGCTCATTCTCCAACTCGTCAGGGTGTAGTTTTCGCCCAGGTCCCGCCCGTCAGGGTAAAAGTCAGGATGCTCGAGGGTGGCGAGATCAAAATGGTCGAAAAATTGTTCTTTCGGTGAAAACTTCGTGGTGATGGGGACGGCTTTCGCATGGCAAGAACCACAGATGTCGTTGTTTTCTTCGACGGTACAGCGTGACAGGGCGATCAGCTGCGGGTCGTCCACACTTTGGCCCGGTTCGACCTGTTGGTACAGGCGGACATGCTCCGCACCGGGACCGTGGCAAGTTTCACAGCTGATCCCGGGCTCCGTCCAAGTGGTGCGGTAGCTGTCACTGTTCGGATCATAGTTGTGCGACACCTGACTGACATGACACCCGTAACAGGAGGTGTTGAAGGTCAGGAGGCGGTCGGTCCAATGAAGCGGCGCATCGACCATGTCGCCCGACGGAAAGTGCCGCACCATGCTTTCGGTCGTGTTGACCCACGATCTGGTGCGCACATGATAAGCGAGGGGAAGGACCTGGAGGCGCCCCCTGTCCAGGGGGGTGAGAAAATAGAAGACGTTCTTGCCACCTAAAGCATATTCGATCGGGTATTGCTTCTCGCTCTCATCGCCCCGTTCCAGGATCCAACCCTTAGTGTCGGAGATCAACGCCTGATAGTAGAAATCTCCGATCTTGACTTGCTCGGAGTGAGCGGACAGACTTTTTTTCAGAAAGCTGGAGTTTACCGGTTGCATGGCAAGGCCGTGAAAAGAAGTCGACCATAGGTGGTAAAAGGTCTGGTGACAGTCTCGACAAGCGCCGGAACCTGCGAGGTCGGAGGTTGCCGTCCTGAGCGATCGCCAAATCAGCCAGCCGATTACGGCCGTCGCGATCGCCAGCGCAATCGCACAAAACACTTTTGTCTTCCGCATCCCTCATGCCCCTTTTTGATTACGATCCGATGCCAACCGTGCCCCTGCTCAGTATCCTACACGAAACATGGAAGGATTCGGTTGTCGGGTTCGCTTTCTCTCTCGCTTGCTGGCAGGCAGAACGCTTCGGTCCCGGCGTAGACTCCCTCGGCTGTACAATAAGTATTGAATTTTTCCCCGCTTTGCTCTTAAGTGTTTACGGAACATATTGTTTTTAGCTAGCTAAGAGGAATTTATGGGCACATACGAGTTGCCAAGTGTGAAACAAGGACTGATACGTGACGATGTTCTTTCATCCCTTCGGGCCGCCATCCTGGATCGGAGCTATCGGCCAGGCGAACATCTGATCGAGACGGAGCTAGCGAGGCAGTTCGGCACGAGCCGCGGCCCCGTTCGGGATGCCATCAAAGAGCTCGCCCAGGAAGGTCTGGTTACGATTCAGGCTCACCGCGGAGCGGTCGTCGCCACTTTTTCGCCGGAAGATATTCTAGAGATCTCCGAGCTGCGGATTCTACTGGAAGGCTACGCAACGAGACTGGCTTCCGAGAATGCCAGCGCCGAAGATCTGGCGCTTCTCGAAACCAAGTACGGAGAGATGCAGTCGTTGGCAGATGCGGGAGACCTGAAGAGACTTGTGGAAAAAGACATCGATTTCCACCGCGAGGTCTGCCGCCTTTCGAGAAATGGCCGGCTGCTCAAGCTTTGGTCATCCCTGGCCTCCCAGATCCGCCTTTTCCTGGTCCTCACCGATCAGGTCTACTTCACACCTCAGGAAATCGTCGAAACGCACCGTCCGATCCTGGAAGCTATGCACCGAAAAGACCACACGGGCGCCGAAAAGGAGATCAAGCTTCATCTCGCCCAGGCGGCGGAAACTATCGTTCGCGGTATGCGGGAGCAGGAACAGCCGGTTCAGGAACCGAAGACGGTTATGGCCGCCGGCCAAGGCCAGCTGAGTTGAGCCGCTGAGCCGAGGTGGTCGGATCCCCGAGGGAGCCTCACTGCACGGGGAGCAGAAGTGGCCGAACGATCGCCCCGCATGTTTTGGCGTTCAGGAATGATCGACTTACATGTTCGGAAATAACGCGGGCGATCTCTTTCCTGTCGTTGGCTTTTACGGCGCGAACGATGGCGCGGTGGTCGCAGCCTGGCGCATCTTTCAAGGTTGCGGCTGGAGGCAGGAGCTGTCCGAGGGCAAACATCGGAACCGTAAGGGAATCAAGCACGCCGTACAAGACACTGTTACCGGCGTAGCGCCAGAGCAGACGATGAAACGCGAGGTCTGCCTTCCGAAATGACTGGGGAGTATCGAGTTGGGAACGCTCGTCGAGGGCTCGGGCGCAACCTTCCAGCTGCTCTGCTTCCGCCTGAGATATCCTGCCGGCCGCCTCTACGGCCGCCGCACTTTCGAGAAGCGCGTAAACGCTCGCTCTTTCCTGCAACGCTTCGTCGGTGAGCTGAACCACGCTCGTCCCCCGGTTTGGAATCCTGACCACGAGACCTTCCCGCTCCAGGCTCAATAATGCCTCGCGAACGCTGGTCTGGCTTACGCGAAGATCCTGCATCAGCTGGGATTCCAGAAGGGGGTCTCCGGGCAGCAGCCTACCCGTGAATATGGCTTCTCGTATGACTTCAGCCGCTCGAAAACTGATTGAGGCCCCACGTGTACGAGGAGAGTTGCGTACATCCATAGTAGTCCGCCTGACGATTGCCTGCTGGCGCTCCCGGACCATAGTAGCACCCGTTTCCCGATCTGTGGCAAGAACTGCTTTTCTGCCGATCCGCCGGCATCGCTAGCTAAGCTGGCAACCGGGTGCTAGCTAACCAACTATGGCGTATGCCCACTTCAGCCGAGGCAGCGAGCAAGCGCCGTTCTTGGATCGTTTATCGATGTTAACAATCCTTTGACTTGCCGCAGTATTCGGCGATACCCTCTGCCGGTAGCCAAGGACGATCAGGAGGCGAGTACGTTACCGCATCAAGGCCAACCAACGGTCATGACAAATCGAGAGGCGGGTACCCCCTGCGCATCCCACAATGAGTTCGAAAGGGTTCGCGTCCTGATAGAGCAGGAGTTGAAGGCCATTGACAGTGAAGTGGAGCAGATCAACGCCAGGCTCTCGGGGCTTCAGGCGAAGCGCGGGCAACTGGAACAGGACTTGAATCACCTGTCTGCCGCCAGTAAAATTCTGGAGAAGTTCGAAGGCCGCGTCGCCAAACCTGCTCGACAACCGGTCACTGCAATCAGGGGCAACTTTTCCAATCTCACTCAGAGAGAGGCCATCCTTCAGGTTTTGAGCCAGAATCCGACACAGGCGCTCAACAAGAAGGCATTGACTCAGGCCTTGATCGAAGGAGGTTTTCCCTTCAGGTCGGTGGAAAGGGCGGAGCG
Organism: Acidobacteriota bacterium; assembly: GCA_041946865.1. GTDB lineage: Bacteria > Acidobacteriota > UBA6911 > RPQK01 > RPQK01 > RPQK01. The sequence goes on from JBHGBF010000013.1 coordinate 41,163, forward strand.
TCAAAACACTGTCTACCAGACCTGCAGGAGAATGGTGGAGGCGCGTGAGTTGGTCATGTTGATTCAGGGCCGAGATGGTTACTACCGGCTGGCCGACAGCAAGGTCGCCTCTGCCGAGATGGCGCCCTCCGCACGGGGTTTCGATAAAGCGCAGGAAACCCACCGTGGGGTTCGGCCCAAAAACGGCAACGGAGTTTCTCAGAAGCTTTCAGCGGTCAGCGATCAGAAGCTGTCAGCCATCAACGATCAGATCACGACGTAGGGTGGGTTTCGAATCCGGCCGGAGTAGGTCCGGCAGTCTTGCCGGACCTACTTTGTCGACTCGATCGATTTTTTCACACCTTCTGACAGCTTATCAATAGAAGCCGTACTCGTAAGCGGCGTCATACATAGCCAGGATGTTTTCGGGCGGAACCCCCGCCTGGATGTTGTGGACGTTGTTGAAAACGCACCCGCCGCCCGGCTTGAACGCTTCTATGTTCCGCCTGACTTCCTCCCTGACCCTTTCCGGAGACGCGAATGGGAGGATGTGTTGAGAGTCGATGCCTCCTCCCCAGAAGGAAATGTTTTTACCGAACTGGTCTTTCAGAAACTTCGGATCCATGCCGGAAGCGCTCAATTGCACCGGGTTAAGCACATCAATTCCCATATCAATGAAATCCCGAATGTACTCGATGCAACTGCCGCAAGTGTGATACCAGATCTTCGCTTGTGACTTTTTCCGAATCGTGTCGATAACCCTTTTTTGACGGGGGCGGACGAGCCGGCGGTACAAGGCCGGGGAAAAGAGGGGGCCCGCCTGGCCGGCTAAGTCATCGCCGATCATGATCACATCCAATAGGTCGCCGGCTTCGGTCAGAAAACCGTTCATCCAATCGACCCAGAATTGGCAGGTACGGTCCAAAAGGGCTTCACAGAATGGCTGGTTATCGACCAAGTCCATGAGCCAACGTTCCAAACCGCGCATGTACCAGCAAATCTCGTAAGTGACGCCGCAGATACCACTGGAGACAGCACAGTCAGTTTCGCGACGGAGTGCCAGGATTTTCTCCCGAACCCCCGTGAACCGTGTTGGATCAGCGCCGTTTGGGAAAGGGTAAGTATCAAGGTCCTTGATGCTCGCTTCCGCTAGAGGATGATGAGAGATATCCATGTAGAGCATTTGCTCTTCCGGCATAGACCAGACCACACCGAACTCGTCTTTTAAGTCGAACCAGGTCTGTCCCGCGCGAACCGTCTTCTCGACTCCGCCTTTGAAGCTGCTCGGGGCTTGTGCTGTTACATACCGGATGTCGACATGCAGCCTTTGCAGGAGGCGTTCGGATGGGACCGCCAACTGCTGCACGGGATCGAGCGTCAGGATGGTTTCCTGGAGTCCCAGGTGGGCGACAAGATCCCTATACGCGTTTAAATGAATGCCGGTCTGGAAGCCCCCGAGGTCAATCGGGACTCGATCCGGTTCTTCGTGATTCAACGTTTTGAGCACTCGCTCACGTGAGGTCATCGTCTCTTTGGCCATCAAACTCGTTCTCCTCTTCTCCGGCTCACGGGCCATATTATTCCTTGGATAGCACCTGCCCGACTACGTGAAAGAGGCTCTTGCGGGCGTAAGTATCCCCCGGCAGAGCCGGGGGCTTTAGGTTGTGAGCCGCTCGAAGCGGATATGCGGGGTCGCTGACGCGGCCCCGCTGTTTTGGAGCCACCTGAAGGTGGCTACCGCC
>JBHGBF010000130.1:0-15087 GCA_041946865.1 Acidobacteriota bacterium
CTTGGCAAAGCACCGGCCTCTCTCCTCGTTGCTGCCACACTCCGAACAAAAAACTGAGGCATTACCCTGTCCTGCCCATCCTGCACTGATTTGTAACCCGTAAATCATGGGGATGCCCTTCGAGGGCCTGGGGCTGTGGGCTTACGACAACATAAAAAAAGAGTACGTCTCCACCTGGGCGGACAGCATGAGCACCGGCATCATGGTCAGTCGTGGAAAGACCCGGAAGTCCAGAGAAGTGCTCCGGATTGAGGATGCGGGCAAGTTCCAGGCCGGGATGTTCGAGACCGGCCCGGACGGCAAAAAGTTCAAAAGCATGGAGATGGTCTACACCCGGAAGTAGCGCACAAATGCGCAACCCGGGGGATTTGCTTTTGCACCCTGCCTTCGGCTACGATGCGCCCATTCGAGGAGGTATGCGTATGCGGCGCGTTGTCACTTCGGTTCTTTGCCTGATGTTGTCTGTTCCGCTGTTTGCACAGGAGCAGGAGGCAGACAGTGACGGTTCGAAAGACCACCCGATGCTCTCCCGCATGCCGGGCTATTACATCAGCGTCTACAATGAGCAGGAGTTCGGGACGCACGATTTCTTTAAAGACGCTGCCCAGGACCAGACGCAAACCGTCGAAGGCCATTACTGGTACATCGAGTACAACAAGCGAGAGAGCGCCAAGAGTATCGGACCTCTGCAGATCATCAGGAATTATGTCAATGCCCTGACCAGGCAAGGGGCCGTCAAGATTTGCGAACAAGTCGATTCCGAGAAAGGCAGCACCACTCTGCGCCTGCCCACGGGAGGCAAGAGCATATGGGTCTACGTGTACGCACAAGGTGACGCCTATGAGCTCACCGTGGTTGAAGAAGCAGGGATGAAACAGGATGTTGAGTTTACGGCGGCGGAACTGTCAAAACAGCTCAACGAACAGGGCTCCGTCGCCATCCGCGGCATCCTCTTCGATACCGGAAAAGCGACCATCAAACCCGAATCAGAAGGAGCCCTGGCGCAGATCCTCGAGCTCCTGAAAAACGATTCGACGCTCAAGCTCGAGATCCAGGGTCACACGGACAACGTCGGGGCCCAAGCCGCCAACCTGAAACTGAGCCAGGACCGTGCCGCAGCCGTGAAAGCGCACCTGGTTACCAAAGGCGGAATTGACGCGGCTCGTCTCACGACGCTGGGTTTCGGTGATTCGAAACCCGTGGCGGACAACAGCACCGAAGAAGGGCGGGCCCAAAACCGCCGGGTGGAACTGGTGAAGCGCTGACCGGAACAAGCCTCTTCGAGCCACCCCCGCCGAGAGACAACTCGCTTGTTCAGTTCTTAGCCAAGACTTTAGCCGCTCGTGTTCCAATCCACGCCTGGCGGAAACCAACCTCGACTGTAGATGTCGGCAAAGAGAAACGCCATCAGGATCAGGAACCAGAAAACGCCGGCGCCCACGAAGATCCACGTCAGCCTGGCGCTGTAACGCAGGTGCATGAAGTACAGCACAACCAGCGTGGCTTTGACGACCGCAATGGTCAGGGCGACAAACGTGTTGAGAGGCCCGAGGTCGACGAAGGCCACACTCGCAGTCACTACGGTAAACAGCAACAGAAGAGCGAATATCGCACAGTAGGTCGTGGGACGGACGACGTGTTCGGACATCAGTGCCTCCCTATCAGGTAAAGCAAAGGAAACAGGAAGATCCAGACGATATCGACGAAGTGCCAGTAGAGCCCGGTAACCTCCACTGGGCCGTAGTACTCGGGGGAGTAACGGCCGCGCCACGCCAAAAAAGCAATGATGGAGACGAGCGCCACACCGATGACCATGTGCAGGGCATGCATCCCGGTCATGAGGAAGTAGAAGGCAAAGAAAAGCATCTGCTGCCTGTCGTTGCCCTGCAATCCAAAACTGGGACCCGGGATCAGGCCTTCCTGGTATTTGTGGGTGTACTCGACGGCCTTGATCCCCAGGAAGACCAGCCCGAAGGCGATCGTCACGAGAAGAAAGAGCGCGGTTTTCCGGCGCTTTCCCAGTTGTGCGGCATGCACTGCCATGGCCATGGTCAGGCTGCTGGTGATCAATACCGCGGTATTGATCGTCCCGAGAACGATGTCCAGGTGATGACTGCCGCCAGTGAAAGCCTGCGGAAATCGGTGTCTGTACTCGGCATAACCGGCAAAAAGCCCGCCGAAGAAGAGGACCTCCGTAATCAGGAAAGTCCACATTCCGAGACTGGTGGCTTCCTTCTGCTGGTTCAGATCATCGAAGTGATGCGCTAGCGGACTGCTTACCTCCGACAACTTCTGGTTCCTCCTTGGAGTAGTGGTACGCCTCTTCTGTCACGACCGGCGTTACGTCAAAGTTATGGGTAGGCGGCGGCGAGGGAGTGGTCCATTCCAGGCCCGTCGCGCGCCAGGGATTCGGTCCGGCCACCTCGCCATGACGCAGGGACCAGATCAGGTAGATCATGGGAATCAGGTAGCCGAGCCCCAGAATCGACGCCCCCGCGGTCGACATGACGTTAAGGACCTGGAACTCCGGCGGGTAGGCGTGATAGCGGCGCGGCATGCCCAGGTAACCCAGTACGAATTGCGGAAAAAAGGTCAGGTTGAAGCCGGCGAAGATGAGGAGCATCGAAAACCTGCCCCAGGCTTCCGGATAAAGTCGTCCCATCATCTTGGGCCACCAGAAGTGCAGTCCTCCCAGGTAGCCCATGATCGCTCCACCGACCATGATGTAGTGGAAGTGAGCGACCACAAAGTAGGTGTCGTGAACGTGGACGTCAAGGCTCGTCGCCGCCAGAAAAAGCCCGGTCAGACCGCCGATGGTGAAAAGCCCGATAAACCCGAAAGCGTAAAGCATGGGCGTGTCGTAGGAGATTGACCCCTTGTACATCGTCGCGCTCCAGTTGAACACCTTGATTGCCGAGGGGATCGCGACCAGGAAGCTCAGCACCGAGAACAGCAGCCCCGCGTAAATCGACTGCCCGCTGGTGAACATGTGGTGGCCCCAGACCAGAAAGCCGTAAACGGCAATCGCCAGGCTGGAAAAGGCCACGAAGGTGTACCCGAAAATCCTCTTCCTGGAAAAGCAGGTCACCAACTCGCTGATGACTCCCATGGAAGGCAGGATCATGATGTAAACCGCAGGATGCGAGTAGAACCAGAAAAGGTGCTGAAAGAGCAGAGGGTCACCGCCCATTTGCGGGTCAAAGACGCCGATGTGAAACAGCCGGTCTGCCGCGACCATGACGATCGAAATGGCCAGAACCGGCGTCCCCAGGACCATGATCAGGCTGGTCGCGTAATGCGCCCAGATGAAAAGGGGCAGACGGAACCACGTCAACCCGGGGGCCCGCATTTTGTGGATCGTGACGATGAAGTTCAGCCCGGTAAGGATTGACGAAAACCCGGTGATGAACACCCCGACGGCGGTCAAGGCGACGTTGCTGTTCGAGTAAGTGGTGCTGAACGGGGTGTAGAAGGTCCAGCCGGTATCGACGCCTCCAAAAACCACGGCACACAACGTGAAAAGGCCGCCGACCACGTAGATATACCAGCTGAGCAGGTTGATACGCGGAAAAGCCAGGTCGCGCGCGCCAATCATCATCGGAACGAGAAAGTTTCCGAGCACGGCCGGGACCGACGGAATCAGGAAGAAGAATATCATGATGATCCCGTGCATCGTGAACATGCGGTTGTACATCTCGGATTCCATCAGGTCGCCCGCCGGGGTGAGCAGTTCGAGCCGGATCAACAGGGCGAAAAACCCGCCGAGAAAAAACATTGCCGTGATCGAAATGAGGTACAGAATGGCAATCCGCTTGTGATCAACAGTCAGAAGCCAGGATTTCAGGCCGAATCCGTTGGTCAGATAGTTCGGTGTCGGCCTCACCACGACCTTATCTTCGGGTTTCGGTAAAACGTGCGTAGTCATTGAGTGCTCCTGTTTGATGGGAGCACGGGGGTGCCTTCAGGTGCGGTTCCGGTATTCCCTGGGCCCGCAACTCCCCCGGGCGTACCTCCCAGCGTCTGTCCGGAATCGGCGGCAGGCGCAAGGGATTTCACATAAGCGATCAACTGCAGGATCCCCTCTTCAGACACCTGTCCCTGGTACGTGGGCATGATGGGCTGAAAAGCGGAGACAATCTTGGCGTTGGGGCGCAGGATCGACTCCCGGACGTAGGCTTCATCGGCCACGACCTGTTCCCCGGTCACCAACTGGACCGACTTTCCGAAAAGGTTCACCAGGGTGGGGCATCTTCCGCTTCCGTCCGGTACGTGGCAGGTCACACAACCCAGCTGGTTGAACAGCTTCTCGCCCCGAGAAGCCATCGATCCGCCTGAGGCGTCGCCGGTCAGCCAGGCCTCATAGTCGTGAGGCTCCATCACGATCACGCTCCCCACCATCCCCGAATGCTTAGTTCCGCAGTATTCAGCGCAGAAAAGGTGATACGTGCCCGGACTGGTGGCTTGAAACCAGGTAGTCTGGTACCGACCTGGAAGGACGTCCTGCTTCATCCGAAATGCCGGGACATACAGGCTGTGAATCACATCTTCGGACGTCATGGTCAGCCGGATGGGGCGCCCTGTCGGGACGTGCAGCTCGTTGATTTCGCGGTTTCCTTCCGGATGCTGAAATTTCCACATCCACTGCTTTCCGACCACGTAGATATCCATGGCGTTATCCGGCACCCGCGCCATCTTGAAGTAAAGTTGCGCGCTCCAACCGAAGATGACCATGGCGATGACCAGAGGGACGGCGGTCCAGAACAGTTCCAGCCGCAGCGAGCCCAGATTCTGCCTGGGGATCTCCTCCGAAGAACGCCGGCGGTAACGGATCGCAAAGACCGTCACCATCAGGAAAATGAGGACTATGAAGAATGTGGCAACAGCAATCAGGAAAAAGAACAGCAGGTCGACCTCTCCAGCAAGGGTCGACGCCTCCGGTGGAAATAGCGGCAAATTATCGAACATACCTCTTGTTTCGCTAAAAATCGCTAAAAACTGTGTCCCTAGACCGACTGGTCGGCGGCTCTCCTGGCGGCCCGCTCCCTTCGGAGCATGAGGAAAATGAAACCGCCCAAAACCACGAGCGTGCCGATACCGCCGATCCTGAGCAGATTTCGAACCATCAGCCCGTACTTTCCGGTGAGCGGGTCGTAATGGAAGCAGTAGAGCAACACCTGATCAACCGGCGATCCGATCTTGTTCGCCGAGGCCTCGACGAGCCCGAGCCGCACGTCACGCGGAGCGTATTCGATGCCGTAATAGTATCGGGCGACATGTCCCTGAGGTGTCAAAACCATGATGGCGCTTGCGTGCGCGTACTGCTCGGTTTTCGGATCATAGGTGTATCTGAAGCCAACCGCGTCGGCCAGCCTGGCGATCTGGTCTTCGTCGCCTGTCAGAAAATGCCACCCCTTTTCTGCGCCGGCGCGGCCATATCGCCTCAAATACGACTCTTTTTTTGTGGCGGCCAGTTGTGCTGTCTCTTTCGGATTGAAACTGACAGTGACCACCTCGAACTCCTTGCCCACATCAAAGGACAGCACCTTGAACGAGGTCAGCATTCCGTTCAGGACCAGGGTACACAGCATCGGGCACTCGTAATAAACCAGGGACATGACCACCGGCTTCTTGCCGAAGAAATCGCCCAGCCGGACCTGTTTCCCCGCCTCATCGCGGAAGCGAAGGTCGAGCGGCACCTGCGAGTTCAGTTTCTGGTCGATCCCAACCTTGGTGAGCGGGTAGGGCTGGGTCGAAGCGCTCAGATCCTGGGCGTAGCCGGAGACCCCGGCAGCCAGGAAGGTGGTTACAAAACAAGCAATAAACATATTCTTTTACTCTTAAACTTCAGGACGCAAAATCAGCGGTTTCTGTTTCCTCCATCTGGTTCCTGAGTCGGCCTTGTTTCCCCGTTCCGGCTCGGAGGCGGGACCGGCTCCCTTCCGCCGGCCGGTCCTCCAAGCGCGGCCGGTTGTCTACTGCTGTCGGTCCCCGTTGCGACGGGCGTCGTCGCCATCGAAGGAGTCGAGAAGGGGTTGGGAGTGTCCTCCGCCATGCCTATCGGCGGGAGTTTCGGGAGCCCTTTTGCCGCGACAATGTCCATGGCCCGGTCCACCGGGATCCTGACAATGCCCGAAGCCTTGTTCACCCATCCGTAGCTGTGAATCAGACGCTCCTCGCGCTCCCGCATCTTCTCCATGTCTTCGGCAGGGGAGGTTTGAAGCCGCGGCTCGGGCGGCCGGTAATCGACCTGTCCCCATTGGCTGGGTCTGCCCGTCTCGGCTTTCTCGGCGCGTGAGTCGAAATAGATGAACAGCAGCCACATTGCGACGAAAACAAAGATGAGCAGCAGCGCTAACCCGACAAGAGCGTACGCAAGCACTTTTGGATTCGCGTCGGTGACTTCGTGCCCCAGCCCCGAACGATTCGGGTGATGACCCGCGCTATGGCTCACAAGACCACCTCCTCCCTGTAACTTAAGGCTTCAACCAGACGAGGATCCCGCAAGGGCAGGAGGGCAGTGCCTTTCAGCTGCCAGATAAAGGTCGCCAGCCACAATCCCCCGATGGCAGCGGGAGTGACAAGGTCCAGCCAGTGAATTGCGAACCCTTTCGTGTGCAGAGAAGGGGAGACAATCCAGAACAGGTCGACCAGGCGCAGCGCCAACAACCCGATGGCTATCTTGGAGAGAATCCCGGCCCTCTTTTTCGCCCGGCTCTGCAGGAGGACGAGGAACGGCACACCAAAATGGAGCGTGATGAGGACTAGAGCCACCCACTGCCAGCCTCCCTGCAGCCGGTGCTGATACCAGGTTGCTTCCTCGGGGATGTTCCCGGACCAGATGATCAGGAACTGGGAGAAGGCGATATACGCCCAGAGCATCACGAAGGCGAGGAGCAGGTTCCCCAGATCGTGAAACTGTTTGCGCGTGACGATCTCCGCAAGCGGTTTCCGGTCGGCAAGAATCCATGTCACGATCACGGCAAAGCAGAGTGCGGTCAGGCCTTGCCCCACGAGGAAAGCCATGCCGAAGATAGTTGAATACCATTCGGGCTCGAGCGACATCACCCAGTCCACGGCCGCGAATGTCATGGTCAGACCGTAAATCACGAGCCCCGGCCCGCTCAGCCGCTCCATCCGGGCAACCAGCTCCGGGTCTCCGGTTTCGTCCACCTGGCGTGACCACCGAGCCAGCAAGTAAGCCATCAAGGTCCAGATCGCGAAATAGACGACAGTCCTGATAACGAAAAACGGGACGTTGAGATAGGAGCTCTTGTGCTTCACCACGGCGATGGCGGCTGCTTCGGCGTGAGTCCACTCGTACAGGTACGGCAGGCCGACCAGCAGCGGGATGAAAAGGAGGGCCATCAGCGGGAGCATCCGCCCGGCAGTCTCCAGGACTCGCTGGATGACGAATCCCCAGAGGCCGCCGACGAGGTGATGCAGCATCAGCACGGCTACGGATCCGAGCGTAACTCCCAGCCAGAAAAGGAAAGCGTACAAATAAGAGTGGAAGAACTGTTCGGGGTTCAGAAAGCCGCCGATCGCCGAGACGACGATAGCCAATCCGGCCACGATGAGAGCCCATTTCTGAAAACGGTCGAAATCGGCGCGAGAGATCTCTTCGTTCATCACTCCTCTGTCTCCTCGAGTTTCTGCAGTTCCTTCTCCGGCACGTGGGCGACCGTCGTTCCCTGGCTGAGCTGCAGCACCCTGATGTAAGCGGCTATCGCCCAGCGGTCGCGAGGCGGGACGCGGTAGGCGTAGCTGTACATGGCCCCGAAGCCGTGAGTCATGACGTCCACGAAATGCCCAAGCGGCGCCTGCCGCAGCCGGTCAATATGGTAAGAGGGAGGACGCGCCAGTCCCCTTTGCACGATCATTCCCTGTCCGGTGCCCAGCCGATCGTGGCACGGCGAGCAGAAGATCTCGAAGCGCTCCTGTCCCCGCTTGAGCACCTCTCTGGTCAGCGGGAAGGGCATGGTATCGCCCAACTGCCCCCTGATCTTCCCGGTCTGCAGGTACTCCTCGTTCTCGTCAACAGCCCCAAATCCCCGTGGAATCGTGCCCTCAACAAGAAGTCGCTCTGAGCGCCCGTCCGGAAAAAACTCGGCTTTCTCCAGCGGCTTCAGGCGGGCGCCGTCCCTCATGCTGTTCCGGCAGGCGGATGGCCCGACGATAAGCAAGAAAATTAAGATCCAGCGGAAATTCCTTGACGCCATATCCCTCATAGGTCCACTTCACTCACCGCGGACGGGCCCAGGCTCTCCAGGAAAGCCCGGGTCTTCTTCCGATCAAATTGGGCATCCGTCGCCTCGATGGCCAGAAAGAACCGGTCAGTGGAGGCGCGGGCGAACCGGGGCGCGCCGAAAACCGGATGGTACGGCATCGGAAGCCCGTTCAGGACGATCATGCCGATTACGGCGGACAAGGCTGCGAACAGAATCGTCAACTCGAATGTCACGGGTATGAACGCAGGCCAGCTGTTCAGCGGCCGGCCACCGACGTTCAGGGGATAGTCGATCTTGGAGATCCAGTACTGCATGCCGAAGCCCGTCAGCGCCCCCACGACTCCGGCCGTGAGGACAATGGCCGGCAGGCCGGTCCGGTGGAATCCGACCTCATCGCTCAACCCTTCGATCGGGAAGGGCGAATAGGCGTCCATGTTGCGGTATCCGGCTTCCCGCGCTCGGCGGGCCGCGCTTAAGAGCTGCCCGGCCGTTTCAAACTCCGCAATCAGTCCGTAGATCTCCGCTTCGAGTCGCTCCGGCTCGCGACTCGGCTCCCGCGTTGTTACGGTTGTATCCACTGTGTCCATACGCACTTACTCCGCCCTGCGACGGGTGGATAACAGGTGTCGCACCTCGAATATTGAGATCATGGGTAAAACCCGGATAAACAAGTAAAGCAGCGACAGGAAAAGCCCGATCGTTCCCGCGAACGTGGCGTAGTCCCAAATGGTGCCTCCGTACATTCCCCAGGAGGACGGCAGGTAGTCGCGGTGCAGGCTCGTGACGACGATGACGTAGCGCTCCAGCCACATTCCGACATTGATGACAACGGCGATCACGAACAGGATCGGAACGCTGTCACGAATTTTCCGGGACCAGAGAAGCTGAGGCGTGAGGATGTTGCATAGAATCAGCGACCAGAAAACCGGCGCATAAGGACCGAACATCCGGTTGCGGGTCATGTATTGCTCGTAGGTGTTGGCGCCGTACCAGGACATAAAGATTTCCATCAGGTACCCGTAACTGACAATGAGCCCCGTTGCCAGCATGACCTTCGCCATGTTGCGCAAATGCCGGATCGTGATCAGCTGCTCCAGCCCATAGATGGCCCGAATCGGTATGACCAGTGTCAGAACCATTGCAAATCCGGAGTAAATGGCGCCCGCGACGAAATATGGCGGAAAAACCGTGCTGTGCCACCCGGGGACGACGGAGACAGCGAAGTCGAAGCTAACCACCGTGTGCACCGAGACAACCAGCGGGGTGGCCAAGCCGGCCAGCAGAAGGTAGGCTGTCTCGTAGCGGTGCCAGTGCACCGCGGAGCCTCGCCAGCCCATCGCCACCACGCCGTAAAAAGTCCTCACTGCAGAGCTCCGGGCTCTGTCGCGCATAGTCGCGAAGTCTGGGATGAGCCCCACAAACCAGAAGAGAAACGAGACCGTGCCGTACGTTGAAACGGCGAACACGTCCCACACCAGCGGGCTTCGGAACTGGGGCCAGAGGCCCATCACGTTCGGATAGGGCAGAAGCCAGTAGGCCAGCCAGGGCCTCCCCAGGTGCAGAATCGGAAACAAGCCCGCACAAGCGACCGCAAAGAGCGTCATAGCCTCAGCAAACCGGTTGATCGAGGTCCGCCACTCCTGCCTCATGAGGAGCAGAATTGCGGAGATCAGGGTCCCGGCGTGGCCGATACCGATCCACCACACGAAGTTGATGATGGCGAAGCCCCAGGCGACCGGGATGTTGATTCCCCAAATGCCGGTTCCCCTGAACAGCAGGTAGGTGACCGCTCCAAGAAACACCATCAACAACAGGAAGCCGACGCCAAAAGCCAGGAACCAGCTGCGGGGCGTGTAACGAGTCAGTACGATTCCGCTGATCTTGTCGGTAACCGATGCGTAGTCGTGGTTCCCTTCAAGGACCGGAGCAGGGTGTTCGTACTCCTTTGTTTTATCGTCGTTTGGCCGCGGTGGATCCACTCTTGCCATTTAAGTCTCCGACTCCAATTCCGGATTGGGGTTCTTCAAGCCTGCCAGATAAGTGGTTCGGGGCTGGGTGTTCAACTCCTCAAGCACCGCATAGTTCAAAGGCAGTTTTTTGAGTTTTGCGACTTTGCTGCTCGAATCGTTGATATTGCCGAAAACGATTGCCTGCGTCGGGCAGGCCGCCTGGCAGGCAGTCACGACTTCGCCGTCGCGAATCGGCCGGTCTTCCTCCTTGGCCTGAATTCGCGCCGCCGAGATCCGCTGGACACAGTATGTGCACTTCTCCATAACACCCCGGTCCCGAAGGGTCACATCCGGGTTGTGAAGGAGCTGGAGCGTGGGCGACGACTGGTCCGAATACTGCAAGAAATTGAAACGGCGGACCTTGTAAGGGCAGTTGTTCGAGCAGTACCGCGTCCCCACGCAGCGGTTGTAAACCATCTCGTTCAGGCCTTCACGACTGTGAACAGTTGCCGCCACCGGGCAAACCACTTCGCAGGGCGCCTTTTCACAATGCTGGCAGAGCATCGGTTGGTGAACGACTTCGGGATTGTCGAGGCTGCCGGAATAGTAGCGATCGATGCGCAGCCAATGCATCTCGCGCTGCCTGCTCACCTGTTCCTTACCCACGACCGGCACGTTATTCTCCGCCTGGCAGGCGACGACGCAGGCGTTGCAGCCCAGGCAGGCAGTCAGGTCAATCGCCATTCCCCAGGCGTTCTGGCCCCGGTAGTCGTATTCCGGATAGAGGCTGACGGAAGGACTGTGAGATGTTTCGGCGCCATGGGCGAAATGCGGATTGTTTTGAAACTCAGCCAGCGTGCCGGACCGGACGTTGGTCCTGCCTTCCAGGCTCCAGTGGCCCTGGGTGCAAGCCAGGCGGTACTTCTCACCCGTTTTCCTGAGCGTCAGCCCGCTTCCCCACCACGGGCTGTCCGCCGTCCGCAAGGCATAAGCATTGAAACCCAGTCCTTCACCCACCCGTCCGACGGTCTGACGCCCGTATCCGAGATGCACGGTCACGCAGCCATCCGCGTGTCCAGGCACGATCCAAATCGGACCTTGCACCTTGCGTCCCCGATATTGCAGCTCCACCATGTCTTCATTCGCCAGGCCCATTCGCTGTGCGAGAGCTGGGGAACAAAGGACGGCATTGTCCCAGGTCAGCTTGGTTACAGGCTTGGGAAGCTCCTGCAGCCAGGCGTTATTGGCAAACCGGCCGTCGTAAATGCTGGGATCTGGGCGGAAGAGGATCTCGAGGGTATTGTCAGGCGTGGCGCTTTGCTGACTTCCGGCTGCCGGCCGCTGGCCGGTCTGCGAGCCCGCGCCGGTCGCCGGCTGGATCTCCGGGAACCGCGTGCCCTGGATCACGCCGTCATTCAGCGATTTTACCCACAGCCTCTCGAAGTCGGGTCCCGGCCTGGATTTCTGCCAGTAAGCTCGGATGATCTGGTAACCGGATTGCGGAGGCCCACTCAAGACGGCCAGCAGCTCATGGGGAGAGATGCCCTGAAAAAGCGGCTGGATCAGCGGTTGCACGATCGTTGCGGTGCCGTCAAAGGCCCTGGCGTCGCTCCATTCCTCCAGGAAGTGTGTCTGCGGTATATGCCAGTCGCACAAGCGGGAAGTCTCGTCGACATAGTGGCTCATGTGGACTTTCAGCCGGACCTTGGCAAGATTCTGAGCGAAGCCGAGGTCGACGGGGGCCGTATAGACCGGATTTGTCCCGATCATCACCAGGGTATCAACGCGGCCGGCTGCCATGTCGGCTGCCAGCCGGCGCAGAGAATCGGTCACGGACGTAGCGCCCGGTTCGGGCGTTTCCGTGAATATCACGGTCCTGCCGATGTTCCCGAGCAGCGCGTTCATGAGGTGGGCGAAGGCGTGAACCTGTGCGTTTTCGTGCTCTCCGGCCACAACGAGACTCTCTCCCCGATGAGCTGCCAGGTCGCGGGCCACGACGGCGATCCATCGCCGCTGCTGCTCGTTTTGAGCGGCGGTCGATGCATCCAAATCTGCCCCTCCAGGGCGGCCTGCCTCGCAAGAAGCGGCGTTTCCCCCGCTTCCCGACGACCTTCTCAGAGCCTGCAGCAGCGCACTGGCCAGAGTTTCGATCTGGCTGGGTCTGACCGCGAGGCGATGGTCGGCCATACTGCCGGTATTGCTGACAGTCGATTCGATGACGTAGAGGCGGTTCATCTCCGGCTTTACCGGGTCGCTGATCCGCCGGCGCTGCATAAAGTCGCGGGCCTCCCGCACGCCGGTAATCGGTTCGCAAAGCAGGTCGGAACCGAACGAAACCACCACCCGGGCTTGATCCAGCCTGTAGAAGAAGTTCAACGGGCGTCCAAAGACCCGCCTGGTTCCCTCGGTCCGGCTGTCCTGATGAACCGGCTCCCACTCGTGCCAGCGGGCCGCGGGGTAAAGCTTGAGCCAGTCCTGGATTTGGGCCAGCAGGGTAGGGGAGCTGACCGGCTCGGTGAGGAGCCGGAGGCCGCGGCCGCCGTTGTTCTTGAAGCCGGCAACTTCGGAGCTGAGGGCGAGCTGGAACGAGCTCCACGAGCGAATTCTGCCCCGCTGCGAAACGACCTGAGCGCGGTCAGGGTCGTACAGAGTCAAGACCGACGCCTGGGAGATAGCGTCGGTTGGACCGAGGCTCGCCGGGTGACTGGGGTTTCCTTCGATCTTCGTCGGCCTCCCCATGTGGCTCTCGGCCAGCAGCCCGATCGCTCGGGCGCCCAGCGTCATCGCCGTGGTGAAAAACAGCGGCTTTCCGGGTACCAGTTGTTCCGGCGGCCGGACGTAAGGAATGATCTTTTCGAGAGGCTGGGTGGTGCAGGCGCCCAACCCTGCCAGAGCCAGCGAAGCTCCCATCAGGCGCAGAAACCCCCGGCGGTCAACGCTGCCGTCCAGAACCGAAGCCTGGCCAGGGAATTCGCGGTGGAGGTATTCCTCGAATTCGGGAGCCTCGGCCAGTTCTTCCAGAGTCCGCCAGTACTCGCGGCCGTTCGACGTCTTCAGCCGTTCGCGCAGGGCTGCCAGATCGAGTGGTTTTTGTTCTTTGCCCATTATCGATGACAAACTGTGCAGTCGGTTAAACTTTGGATCTTGTATTCCTTGACGAGCTTTCGGCCAAGGGCGAGTTGATCGCCAGGCGGCTGCCACCGCATGTCGAAGACTTTGTCGCGGGGTCTGACATAAGCCTCCGGCTGACGATGGCACTCCAAGCACCATTCCATGTAAAGCGTGTTCACCTGCCACGTCAGAGGCATCTGATCCACCGGGCCATGGCATGTGGCGCACCCCACGCCCTTGCTCACATGGATGCCGTGATTGAAATAGACGAAATCCGGCAGATCGTGAACCCGAACCCATTCCAGCGGTTCGCCGGTCCTGAAACTCCTCCGGACCGGTTCGAGCATCGGGCTGTCCAGCCAGATCTGCGAGTGACAGCTCATGCAGGTTTCAACCGGCGGGATGTCCGCGAAGGCCGCGGTTTCAACCTTGGCATGACAGTAGCGGCAGTCGATCCCCAGTCCGGAGACGTGATGCTTGTGGCTGAAGGGAACCGGCTGGGTGATCGGCTCGGTCGCCCGTGTCGCATACGAGGAGCGAAATATGGCATAGCCGGCGACGGTCGCCGCGGCCAGCAACAGGATCAAGCCTATAATGCTCGCCTTTGCAATCGTGTTGAAGCTTCGATGAAAGATCTGCATAAGTGCGGGTCAGGGTTCTCCCTGCTCGCGATCCCCGGAGCTGGGCCCCGGCGGTTCTTGTTTTTCTAATGGTTTTGGGTCGTTTTAGAAAGTTTACTACGGCTCTTTCCCGCAGTTTATCCGGCTTTTACAGTCAATTCAAATGATTTTATTGCACTTAAGAGCATGTCGCGAGCGACTCCCATCCTCTTCCTAGACCAAGACGCCAAGATCTGTCATTACGTTTCGGGTCGGGTCCCCGGGTTATAATGCTTTTTCGCCTTTATGCCAAAACGCGACTTCTTAGTTCTTCTCACCAATGATGACGGCTTCGGATCAAGCGGCCTTGTGGCGCTTGAGGAAGCGCTTCGGCCGCATTTCAACCTGGTCGTCGTAGCGCCCTACGAAGAAAAGAGCGCCGTCAGCCATGGTGTAACGATTCACAATCCTCTCAGGCTGGTGGAGATGGGCCAGGACCGTTATGCGCTCACCGGCACCCCGGCTGACTGCGTGATTTTCGCCTTAACCAAGCTCCTGCCGAAGACCCCTAACCTAGTCATCAGCGGGATCAACAGCGGTCCCAACCTGGGAGATGACATCCACTACTCGGGGACCGTGGCCGGGGCCCGCGAGGCGTCCTTTCACCTCATCCCATCGATGGCCGTTTCACTGGTGTCGTTCGAAAACGGGGCGGATTACCAGCCGGCGGCGGTGATAGCGCGGCAGCTGGTCGAGGAGCTTACTCCCGAGATCATGCCGCCGGGGACCTTCTGGAATGTCAATGTTCCGGCCGGGAAAATACGGGGCGTGAAATTCACGCGCCAGGGGAGCCGGCTGAGCTGGGGACGAATCGAGGAAAAGGAAGATCCGCGGGGTCGGAAATACTACTGGATCGGACGGGACGACGGCGAGTGGATGCCCCAGCCGGACACCGATTATCAGGCGGTACGCGATCAGCTGGTTTCGATTACTCCTTTGCACCACGATCATACCGATTACCGGAGTCTGAAACAGCTGCTCGATCAGGCCAAACTACAAAGCTGAGGGTCGACAGGGATGGGCCGAAACGGACACGAACGGTGACACCTGTCCGTATTATCCGTCGCCTCCCGTGCCTCCTGCCTCCGTAACCGCTCAGTTTTCTGCGAGCGAAGCGGCAGGCGCTTTTGGAGTTCATCA
>JBHGBF010000131.1:0-14916 GCA_041946865.1 Acidobacteriota bacterium
GCCTAACGCCTTCGGCGTAAAAAACGTTCACAAATCTGTTAACTTTCGCCAAAGTCCAGGCCTCAGTCTTGACTGAGGGATTACCAGTGATTGATTCGAGGAAGATCAAGAGGGATAGGATTGAAGCATACCAGAAGGCTAAGAATGTCTATGGCATCCCAGGCTCTCTAAATTCCCGCCTTCTGGCATGCTTACCTTCGACCTCACAAACAGGTCGAGCTATGTTGATTCCAGTTACCGATTACTCGACTGGACTCGTTTTTACATACAGCAATTCCCGTGCCGGTTTCGGTAGCGCACAGCAACACCCTTGTTTTTCAATACTTTGTCCGGTCACCCCAGGCCGCGTTTTCCCGGCTGGGCGAAAGTCGGGATTCAAAAAAATGTTGACGGCGCCGTAACCGAAAAGCATAAGTGGCGTGTTTTCAAAAGAATCCGGCCTATTCAATAATTTGAATTGAAACCTTTCGGAGGGCGGGCGGCCATGCTTGGCCATGGCCCTGGACTTTATACATGATTCTGAACCCCGTCACCCTTTTCCGCCGGTGGAAGAGCCGCAGCGTTTGAAACAGAGCCGCAAGGGCAGCGTTTTCCAGCGGAGAGCGTCGGGTGCGTGCCGTTTCCACGATTCGATCCTGCAAGAGGTTCGCACCCGGCGCGCTCGGCTGGAAAACGCTGCGCTTGCGGCTCTGTAACGCATTCTAGACCCCGCCGGGGTTGGCTGCAGCGTGAGGCTGTTTTCGAAGCAGGAGCAGAGCATGGCTGCCGCACTCCGAAAGAGTGCTCGGCAGTGCCATCAGAACTCTATCGGGCTCAACGACCCTCCAGGCTCACCCTACCGGCCCGCTGGTTTCCGCTCATTTTGGCCCGGCACAAATCTCAGGTAGGTTGTGCAAAATTCAGGTACGCGGCTGTTCCCCCTGGCCGAGCACGTTGTCCAGCTGGGACCGGCAACTGCTGCAGAAGGCGCTCATCTTGAGGTCAACCTGTCCAATCGCGTTCGACAGGTACATCACGCACTCAAAATCCCGGCAGTGAACCAGGCCAAAAGTGTGTCCAAGCTCGTGCAGCGCCTCTTTTTCGCACCGGGTCAGAAAAAGGTTTTCGTCCTCCGGCAGCCCGTAGTAGGTCTGACGCAACCGATGGAAAGACATCAAGGCGTTGCGGTTATTGAGCTGTGCCTGGCCGAACACGAAGGTCAGGATGGGGATAAACAGGTCAAAAGGAGTAAGGCCCAGGACCTTGACGGCCGGCGCCGTTTCAAGAGCCGATATCGACACCAGGAGGTCAATCGAGCTGTACTGATGGCGGGACGGGTTGTAGGCAGCGGACGGGTCCAGGACGGTTTCCAAGACGGAACATCGCAGACCCAGGCTGTCCGGCAGAGCCATGCACAGGAAATCGATCACATCCTGTTTCACATGTCCCACTCGCACCAGCTGGATTTCAAGCATGGGATCAGCGAGCTACTGATCTCGCCTCAGGCCGTATCTCTTCATTTTGTTGTAGAGCGTCACGCGATCGATTTGAAGCAGCCTGGCTGCCCGGGAGATGTTCCATTCGGATTCCTGAAGCACCTTGTGGATGTGAACGCTCTCCGCCTCCGCCAGCGATTTGCCCGAGCCCGGCGGCCGGGTGGAGGCCGAATAGAAAGGGAGGGCCTCTGGACCTATTTCCCCACCCTGGCTGATCAGCACGGCCCTCTCCATGGCGTTCTGAAGCTCGCGAACGTTGCCAGGCCAGTCATGGCTGAGGAGCAGGCCCATCGCCTCTTTGGAAACCGAGGGTACCGGCTTGTTCATGCTGTTTGCGAAGCGTCGCAGGAAGTGGTCCACGAGCAGCGGGACGTCTTCCAAGCGTTGCCGTAACGGCGGAAGGGAGATCGAATAGACGTTGAGACGATAGTAAAAATCTTCGCGGAAGGTCCCTTCCGAGACCATTCCCTCAAGGTTCTTGTTGGTGGCGGTAATCAGTCGGAAATCAACGGGAAGATACGTGTTCCCGCCTACCCGGCAGATCTTCTTTTCTTCCAGCACCCGCAGCAGGTCGACCTGAGTCTTCAGGCCGATATCCCCGATTTCGTCCAAGAAGAGACTCCCGCCGTCAGCCATTTCGAGCTTGCCTTTGCGGCGGTAATGAGCCCCGGTAAAGGCGCCTTTTTCGTGTCCGAATAGTTCGCTTTCGAGGACCCCCTCGGCCAAGGCCCCGCAATTGACTATGACAATCGGCATGTAACGGCGCAGACTGGTGGCATGAATCGCGCGCGCCACCACTTCTTTTCCCGTTCCACTCTCTCCACGGATCAGCACGGTCGTGTCGCTCTCGGCCACCATCCGGATTTCTTCCAGTACGCGGCGAATAGCCTGGCTCTTGCCGACGATGCCGTGGTACGGGCTCATCTCCTCGATCTTTTCCCGCAGCTGGCTATTGGCGGTCATCAGCTGTTTCCGCTCGACCGCATTGCGCACGATGTGTTCCAGGTCGTCCGGCTCAAAAGGCTTCACGATGTAATCGTAAGCGCCTTGCTTCATCGCCTCGACCGCCGTCTCGACGGAAGCGTAAGCGGTCATGATGATGATTGAGGCGTCCGGGTGAATCTCTTTAATCTTCCGCTGAAGCTCCAAGCCGTCCATCCCGGGCATCTTGATATCGAGGAGGAAGATGTCCCAGTCGTTCTCGACCAGCTTTTCCAGCGTCTGCTTCCCTGACTCAGCGACGTCCACCGAATACCCTTCCTCCTGGAACCAGCTGGCCAGAGACTTCCGGACAATGAGCTCGTCGTCTACGATTAGAATCCGTGCCTTTGATTTGCTCTCCATCGTTTCACTCACAAAAAGAATAAACCTCCATAATGCTATAGCGCTATCGCCTTGCTGTTTTCGCCTGCACTTGCTGCCTCCGAAGTCAGAGGCAGGCGCAACGTGATCTTGGTTCCCTTGCCCGGCTCCGATTCCACTTCGATTTCTCCTGAATGCTGATTGATAATGCCGCTCACGGCCGCCAGGCCGAGCCCAACGCCCTTCCCATGCTCCTTGGTGGTGAAGAAGGGCTCGAAGATGTGCTTCTGCGTTTCGGCATCCATCCCCACGCCGTTGTCCTTGATCCAAATGTCGACGGAGTCGATTTCCGGTCTTAGCTGCGTGCCGATCCGGATCACGCCCTCATTGGGGTGGACCGCTTCGCAGGCGTTGATAAGGACCGCAACAAGCGCCTGCCTGATCTCCTGGGCATCGCAGACCACGGGCGCCAGACCCTCGCCGAGCTCCAGTTCGGTCCTGATGCACATCAGATCCACTTTATGCTTGATCAGACGGATCGATTCCCGAACCAACTGGTTGAGATCGTTAGCCTGGTAGTTCCTCTTTCCCTGGCGCGAGAATTGCAGCAGACTCTTGACGATTTCTCCGCACCGGGCGGCCTCGCTCGCAATGAGATCGAGGTCCGATTCAACCTGCGCATGGCTGTCGGGGTTCTGCGGCGATTTCGACAGCTTTTTCCGGAGCAAACGGGCATAGGTGAGGATACCAGCCAGCGGATTGTTGATCTCATGCGCCACGATCGCCGCCAGCTGGCCCATCGAGGCCATTCTCTCGATCTTGATCATCCGTTGGTGGGCTCGCTGGAGCTCGGCGGTCTTCTCCTCGACCCGATGCTCGAGCTTTCTGGTCCATTCGGTAATCTCTTCCTTGGCGCGCCTCAGCTCTTCGGTCATATGGTTAAACGAGCCGGCAAGCTCGCCTATCTCGTCCCTGGAGGCGACTTCAATGCTGTAGTCGAGCTGACCACGGCCGACCTGCTGGATACCGGCTCTCAGCTTCCTGACCGGGCGATAGACCATGGCCCAGATCAGCAAGCCAAAGAAGCTGGAAATCACCATGGCCGCGATCACCACGCCCCGGGCGATCTTGGTTCGGCCTTCCGCAATCATCGCGTCAGCCTTTTGGAGGGACAGCGTCACATCCAGAACGCCGAGCACGGTCTGCCTGGCGGGCAAGACATGGCAGCCGGCACCGGCGCAATCCGCGCTGTTCTCGATCGGGGATATCAGGCCCAGAATCCTCTCGCCGGAAGGCGCCTCGTAAATCCGGACGCGGTCCGGCCGGTTGAGACGGGTCAGAGGCTGCTCCTGGACATGGCAGGCGTAACAGGCCTCCGCTCTCTTGTCCACCTGGGTGCCGACTTCTTGCGGATCGGTCGAGTAACGGACAGAACCATCCTCGTTGAAGATACGGATTTTGTTGATCCCCGGCTCATGAGCAATGGTCTGGATGATCTGGAACACGTCTTCCCGCTGGTTGCGCATCATGCTATACCGCGTGCTGTTCTTGATCGTGTCCGTAATCCGCTCCGCCGAGGCGAAGGTCATCTCCTCCAGGTCTCGTTCGTGCAGCCGTATGTGCTGGTATCCGAGAAGCCCGAAAACGATAAGAATGCTGCCGATCAGGCAGATACTGAGCTTCAAGCTCAGGCTGAAAGTCCAACGCCGCAGTGTCCGAACCATCACCTCACCCGGTGGGAAAGTATATCTCTTTTGCAGGCGCGAATGTTGAAAAAATAAGCAAACGTGACGCTAACGAAGCGCAAAAGCGGCGTTCTTTGGGAGCGTGTGGGGTCTCTTCAGAGGGCGACTCAAATCGTCTACTACGGGGGCGCCAGCGCGGCAGAGGTTGTTTGCAGAGCCGCTAGCAGAGCCTTTTTTTCACGAAGGCGTCGGGCCCCGTCCGAGCAGCCACTTGAAGAGTGTCTTCGGCTGGCCGGACAGACCCCGACGCGCTCTGCGGAAAACGCTGCCCTTGCGGCGGTGTGAAATCAGTTCCCGTGACAGCTTTCGCAGTCTTCCTTGGTGTCGAAGCTTTTCTTGCCGTCGTGGCAGGCGCCGCAATGCTGGGCGTCATGCATATCGACACCGGATCGGACCTGCTTGGAGCTGTTGATCATGCTGAAGCGTCCGGTATGGCATTCCGCACACGCCGGTTTCTCCAGATCCACGTGGGAACCGTGTCGGAAAGTGACTTTGCCCGGGCTGTCTGCACTGCTGACGAACTCAACATCTGCGACGTCAAACAGTGCGACACCCCGGGAGATGTCAGGCCTGACCGGTTCGGTTGGGGCAGCCTTCCCCGAATTCCGCTCATTCAGCGCACTATAGGCCAAACCGCTCCCTGCCACAGTGACAACCCCGGTCACGATGAGCACGAGAAGGGCGGGCCTCGTCATAGGTCGAAGCGCGGTCACCACCGGAAGCTCGGGCAAGCGCTCGGTCTCCGGTCGCAACTCTTCGGCCGGAAACACCTTCAGGAACCTCACTGCCAGGCCGAAGAGGACAAAGCCCGCAGTAATGATCATGGCGGTGACGGCCAGCTCCGACCAGCTGGGGAAGTATTGGCCCGCATAGCCTTCGATCCCGGTCGTCGCCACGTTCAGTCGATTCATGACGGTGCCGAACACCACCATGCAGGCCGTCACGAAGATTCCGAACTCGTCGTAGCGGACCTTTCTGAAGAGCAGCAGGACAAGAGGGGTCACGACTCCGACTATCACTTCGAGCAGGAACATCCGCCCTTCATACGTCGACTCGAAAGCGAGATGCAGGACGCCACGGCTCCGCAGATCCAGGAACTTCAGAAGCAGATAGAGAGCGAGCGGGACAGACATGATTTTCCCAAGATCGGCCAACAGATCGATCTCCAGCCTCTTTCGAAAAGCCCGATAGCTGAGGAAAGATTCGAAAATCGTCATGGCACAACCGAGGCCCAGCGCCGAAATGAAGAAGAAGATCGGCAGATACGGGGAGTACCAGAGCGGGTACAGCTTTCCCGGCAGAATAAGAAACAACGAGCCGAGCGACGACTGGTGCAGCATGGAGAGCAAGACGCCCAGGATCACCAGGGGAACCGTCAGCCGGTGGATGGTATCGTGCGCGACTTTCCATCCCAGCCGCTCAAAGAGCATCGGGCTGAACTCGAGGGCCAGCACCGTCGTGTACAACATGACGCACCACGCCACCTCGAACATGACGGAGTGGGGATTCCACATAATGATCGCGTGCCAGATCCGCCAGGGATGCCCCAGGTCAAAGAGCAAGCCCACTATGACGAGCAGGTAGCCGAGGAACGCCGTCAAGATGGTGGGACGCAGGATCGGCTTGAAGCGGTCGGAGTGAAAGACGTAGACCATCGCGCTGATGGTAAAACCGCCGGCGGCCAGCGCCACACCGCATAACACGTCGAAGCCTATCCAAAGCCCCCAGGGGAACCCGTCCCGGAGCGCCGTGCTCGCGCCCAAACCATGGATAAAACGCAGGTACGTACTGTAGAGACCTACACCCATTACAGCGAGCAGGAACACTCGCCACCAGGTAATCTCTGGAATTCGTATTTTGATCTTCATGATTCCTTCCTCTTAAAGCTGACAGGGTGACCAGGTGACAAGGCAACTTGCAGACCCGACAACCAAGAAGGCCTCTCCTCATGGTTTACCTTGTCATCGTCTCAGTGGGTCTTTGTCCCTTCGGCCTTCGCCACTTCCTGGCGCCGGTTCGTGATCCACCAGATTCCGCTCAGGAGGATCCCGCCGCACGCCACGGCCGTGGGGATCTTTTCGAGCGCGTTCCAAGTCAGCTCCGGCAACGGCTCATTTCCCAACCTGGTGGGGAGACCGAGACGGTCAGGTGAAACGTCGGAGATGACCAGCACCGAGGTGCCGCCGATTTCCTTGATTCCGTAGATATGTTTGAAGTACCGGTCAGGCTCGGACTGAATCCGATTTTGCGCCTCCCGGATCATCTGGTCCCTGTCGCCGAAGCTCGTGGCGCCAGTTGGACAGACGGTCGCGCACGCCGTCGCCAGGCCTTTCGCCAGGCGAGGTGCACACATCGTGCACTTTCGGACGTAGGGGAGTGCGCTCGTCCATTCATAGCGGGGTACACCAAACGGGCAGGCCTGCATGCAGTAACGGCAACCCATGCATTTTTCGGCGTGGTAAACGACCGGGCCCATGGCCGTCTTTTCAAGCGCTGCCACCGGACAGACCGACACGCAGGTCGGGACTTCACAGTGCATGCACATGCGGCGGACGTAACGGCCGTCGCGGTTGTTCACGACCGTGAATGCCCGGGCGCCTAGATCCTCCTTGAGAAAGTCGGCGCTCGGATGGACCTGCTGGTTCTGCTCCTGGCAAGCCTGGTAACACGCGCCGCACCCGACACAACGAGTGGTATCCAGCAAAATCGCCTTCTGTGGCCGGTTCCGTTTTACAGACATGAAGAGATCCTCCGTACCGACCGGCAGCCTTTCCTGCCGGTCTTTTAATCGTCACAATTTGTTTGGGAACCTGTTACCTTGCCTGACCCTGGCCCCGATCCGCTTCCCCGGCGCGGGCGGTTGAGCGGCGCGCTCTTGGCCAGTGGGCGGTCAGCGCTCAGTGGAAGCCGGCGGCACGGCCGGCCTGGTTCGAGGTCTTCAGCGATCCGTGCAGGCTGCGTCCCGGAGAAACTCCTGCGAGAAAAGCTTCCAGGACTGATCATCCAGCATCTCGAGCACCCCGGCCGTGACTTCGCCTCCGTCCTGCATCACGTGGCCGAGAGCCATGTGCTCGACGGCACGGTGGGTGAAAAATTCTCTGAACCGCTCAATTTCGCGGGCAATCCAGTTTCGGGTCTCCTCTCCGACCATCAGCTGCTTCAGGTCTCTAGCCAGGTTAGTGGGGTTAAGGACGCAGACCCAGCCGCGCTGATAGG
This sequence comes from Acidobacteriota bacterium, assembly GCA_041946865.1. Lineage (GTDB taxonomy): Bacteria > Acidobacteriota > UBA6911 > RPQK01 > RPQK01 > RPQK01. The sequence continues at coordinate 7,739 of JBHGBF010000131.1, forward strand.
GATCCGCCTTGAGAAGAGCCGGATCGCGTGAAACGCTCGTGTTCACCGCAGTGATCACTCCATCAACGGGTGCCGTGAAGTAAGCCTTACGCCCTGCCTGATTCACCGCAAACAGTCTCTCACCCCGGGTCACTGTCTTTCCGGCTTCCGGCAGCTCGACGCTGTCGATCCGGCCCATCACCCTGGGCGCGAAAGCATCCATGCCCACTTTTGAACGTCCAGAGGCTTCCAGAGAAACCCAGGTGTGTCCAGGGTCAAGAAACAGCCCCGAGGGAGCGGCAACCGCTTCCGGCGCCAACGCGAGCTGCAGAGCAGCTTCCGGCTCCGCAACCTTCGGCTGGAGCAGCTTCTGCTTCCGGGCTTTCGACCACTGCAGTGCGCCGTCAATCAATATGAAGGCAATAAAAGTGGCAACGACGAATACGGCAACCATGTTACTTCCTCCGTTCTGGCCCGCAGCCCGCGCCGCCCGGCCCATTCCGCCCATCCGGCGAGGATGCGGACACCGACAAGAAACGATCGATCAGGCGCTGGAGCTCCGGGGCGCCTATTTCAGCCGACAGATCCGCAATGTGCACGCCGCCGTCCTGGAGAGTCTGGCCCAGGACCGGAGCATGCTTTTCCATCAGTTTCAGGAGTTCGCTGTGGAGCAGCTCAACCTCGTCCTCACACCAGCGTTCGACCTGTCTTCCGTAGTAGAGGCTTTTCAAATCCCCCACGAGGTCGACAGGTCTGACGACGAAAGCGGCCCCGCTCCCGTACGGATCACGACTAACCAGCGAAGGCAGCTGCGCCAGGCGGTTGTTTCTCTCCTCCACCACCCCCCGGACCGGGGTTGTGAGCACCGTCTCTCCCGCACTGTGCACAATCCGCCAGTTCTCACACCCCGGACCGACTTCTGTTCCCGGCGCGGGCAGGAGGACCGAGTAGAAACGACCGGCCAGCTTCTGTCCAAAGTCATCAAGGCCAACTCTTACCCGCCCACCCTCTTCTATTCGCGCCCAGGAATGCCGGGGATGATAAAAAAGAGTGCTCGGTACCGTGTAGCCCCGGATGTTCATCACTCCCGGTTCCCCGCCAGGCGCCAGGTCGACCCCCATACCCGGCCGGGACGACGACGCCAGTGTCCGCGGCCCCCCGGTTTGCCTGATCCCCATGTCCAACCAGCAGGTCTCGCACTCGTACTCTCGATCGCACAACTTGAAATCCACGACTCTGGCCAGCATCCAGACGCACTCGAGGAATCCTTTTCTGGTTTGACTGCTTTCTTTCTCCCTCTTCATCACTTGACTCCTGTAATACCCGGAACCTTTCCAAGCAATTCAGGTTCCAATTGAATCAGAGTCTGCAAGTATAAGCAATGACACGAGTTAAGGTTCTGGCGCCGAACAGAAGGCTGTTTAATAAATCTACACAGCCCGGTGAGGAGAACAGGCGTGAGGGAGGGGATCAGGACGGGGAATCGGCACCAATCGCGGGCTTTTCTGCCGAGTTGCGATGTTCAACAGCCAGGGGCGCAAGAGTGTAGATGTTTTCAACATGGGCAGGCTCATGTCAGGGCTGCACGATCCTGTTCTTCCCATCCACGTAAACGATGATGGGGGTATGGCGGCGGGCTTGAGCGTCTTCCATCAGGGCGTAGGAAATGACAATAACCGTGTCGCCAGGATGACCCAGGCGCGCGGCGGCGCCGTTCAGGCACATCTGCCCGGACCTGGCATCGCCCTCGATGACATACGTCTCGAAACGCGCGCCATTACTGACATTGACCACCTGCACCTGTTCGAAGGGAAGGATGTCGGCGGCAGCGAGCAGGTCTGTGTCAACAGTCAGGCTGCCCGGGTAGTTCAGGTTGGCGTCCGTGACCGTCGCCCGGTGGATCTTGGATTTGCACATCGTCCTCCACATCTCGACTAGCGGTCCTCCTTCCAATACAGGTTGTCGATCAGGCGCGTTTTGTCAATCCAAACCGCCCCTGCGATCCTTACCGGTCCGGTGACGGTGGTGACGGGAGTCATCCGACGCGCATCGACAACTTCCAGGTACTCTTTGCGCACAAGCGGATCCTGGGCCAGCACCGCGTCGCTCGCGGCCAGAATTCTGGCCACTTCGCGTTCCCCCGAACAGAGCGCTTGATAGGCCGCATTGAGCGCTTCGTACAGGATTGGCGCAGAGCGCCGCTGGTGGGGCGTCAGGTAGCGATTCCGAGAGCTGACGGCCAGGCCGTCGGCTTCCCGGACGGTGGGAACGGGGACGATCTCGACGGGGAAGTTCAGATCAGCCACCATCTGCTCGATGACTCGCAACTGCTGCGCGTCCTTCTCGCCAAAATAGGCGCGGTCCGGCAAAGTGATGTTGAAAAGCTTGAGCACGACCGTGGCCACGCCCCGAAAATGGCCCGGACGGAAGCGCCCACACAGCTCCGTCGGGATCTCTTCAACTTCGATGAAAGTCTTTTGCGCCTCGGGGTAGATCTCCGAAGGCTTCGGGTTAAAGACGATGTCGACCCCGCGAGCCTGGCAGAAATCCAGATCCGCCTCGAGGGTGCGCGGATAGCGCGCGTAGTCTTCGCCTGGGCCAAACTGAAGTGGATTGACGAAGATAGAGACGACCACCAGCCCGGATTCCCGTCGGGCTCTCTCGATCAACTGGCCATGCCCCAGGTGGAGGGCTCCCATGGTAGGCACCAATCCCACAGTCTTCCCGGCTCGCCGGGCGGCCTGAACCGCTTCCCTTGTCTCACGAATTGTCTTGATGACTTGCATTTTTGGTTGGGTTATTCGTCAACGGTCGAATCGGTCGCCAGCTATTTCTCCTTGGCCGGCGCGGCTGCCACCGGTTCACTCTCGACCCGAGGACGCGGGAATTGGCCTTCTCGAACCTCGCGGGCATATTCCCTGGCGGCCGAGACGATCGTTTCCCGCAGGTTGGCGTATTGCTTGACGAAAGAGGGGACGTTGCCATCGTAAAGGCCCAGGACATCAGGACCGACGAGGACCTGCCCATCGCAGAACGGGCCGGCCCCAATACCGATGGTTGGGACCCGCAGCGCGCTGGTGACTTCGGCCGCGACGCGATCAGGAATCGATTCGAGCACTATCGAAAACACGCCCGCTTCTTCGAGCACTCGAGCGTCCTCGAGCAGCGCGCGGGCCGCTTCTTCATTTCGCGCTTGCATCCGAAAACCACCCAACTGGTGAACGGACTGCGGCGTCAAGCCAAGGTGCCCCATCACCGGGATGCCGATGCCGACAAGTCGCCGGACTACGTCGAGCACCGGCCGGCCACCTTCGATCTTGACAGCCGCGGCCCCCGCCTCCTGAATGAAGCGTCCCGCATTTCTCAAGGCCTCTTCCACCGAAATCTGATAGGAGAGGAAAGGCATATCGGCGACAACCAGCGCACGGGAAGCGCCGCGGGCGACGGCACGCGTGTGATGGAGCATGTCGGCCATGGTGACCGGCAGCGTTGTCTCGTATCCCAGGACGACCATTCCCAACGAGTCGCCTACCAGGAGAACATCGATCCCGGCTGAGTCGAAAAGACGTGCCGTAATGGCGTCGTAAGCCGTGAGGACAGCGATCTTCTGCCCCGCGGCCTTCATTCCCCTCAAATCTGTGGTTCGTACCTTTTTCATGGTTGCTTTTATGGCTGCTGATTCTCCAGCAGGCAACTCAAGCCGCGACCGGTTGACTCGTCCAATCCCTGCTCACGGGCGAGGCGTATCGCTAACTGTCCCAACACGCGGTAGATCGCCTCGATTTCCCGAATTTCGTCGTTCCCTGTGTTGCAGCTGCGGAAAGCGTTGAGGTGTTTCCGGACGGTCCCTATGTCGCCCCGGGCCACGGGTCCTGTCAGAGCGTCGCCTCTTTTCATGGTAAACACGTTTCTGACCGACTCCTCCGCGAGAGAAACAAAAGCACGAGCCGCAGCTTCGCGGCTGAGCCCGGCCTCCTGGAGCAGCCTGAAACCGGCTTCCGCGAGCACCACAAAGTCGTTGCACAAGAGGACGGCAGCCGCGTGATACAGCGCCCGGGACTCATCCGGAAGCTCCAGCAGACGCCCGCCGAGCAGGTCCACGATTTCCCGAGCCCATTCAGCAGCCTCGCCCCGGCCGGTCAGGACGTACTGACACCCGAGCAGCGCCGATCGACCCTTCTCCGGTGAAGGCACGGTCTGGAGCGGATGAAGCGCCGCACAGGAACTCCCTTGCGCCGCCAGGCAATCGAGCACGTCTGTCCCGTTTACGCCCGAGGTATGGATCACGATCCCGTCCTTCCAACCGGATTCACGGAGCAGGCAGGCGACGCCGGACAGCGCGTCGTCAGGCACGGCAATGATCAGCCGGGAACACGAGCGGGGCAGATCTGCGTACCCGAGAGCCTGAACACCGGCACCAACAAAGGCGGCGGCGGCCGACGCATGCGCTTTCGTACGGCCGGCCACCGCGACCACCGGCAAACCGGCATCGTATAGGATTCTCCCCAGAGCCTGGCCGACACGTCCCGTCCCCGCAATCCCGATCGGTCCTTTAGTCAAGGCTTGATTATAGCGCGAGCGGCCTGGGGAACGCAGGTGGCTTCGAGGCATCCTTGTTAACCCGCTAAATGGTATTCTTCCCCGGGCGCAGCGCCAGGCGCTTCCTGCCCGACTCAAACCGGCCGCTGACGCCTTCGGGCAGGATCACAGTGCCCGCCAGATTGGCGTTCTCTTTTTTCAGGTCGACTTCGATAATCCCTTTTGGGTGCGCGATTTTGGCTTTCACCCAGGGAAGCGAACCCAGATGCGGCCGGACCAGAACTGACCGGAACCCCGGCTCGCGCGGCTCGACACCCGCCACGGTGGCCAGAAACTCATAGTTGGGGCTTGCACTCCAGGCATGGCAGTCGGACCGGACCGGGTCAGGCTTCTCGGCCCACGTGGTCAGCCCGAGATCGATCATGTCTTTCCAGAGGCCCAGGTTGTCCAGATAAAGATCCCCGAGGCCCGCCTTGTTCATGGCCCGGGCGAGGTAGTGACGGAAGTACATGGTCGCCGGGATCAGCGACGTGTCGGCGAGCACTCTGCGAAGCAATTCCCGGCGCTCACGCCCCGTGATCACGTCTTCCAGCGCGGCCAGGATGTTTACATGCTGCGTAAAGCTGGTTTTTTTCGGCGTGTCTGCAAAAAACCGGCGCTGTGGATCCCAGCAGGTCTCGCGGACCGAGTTGACGATGGCCGCAGCGCGACTTTGATAGCGGGCCGCCAGTTCCCGGTCTCCCAGGAGATCTTCCATATGGGCCGCATCGCGGAGAGCGCCGGCCAGCTGAAGGCTGACAATAGCCGATCCGCCCTCGTCTACGCCCTTCGGAGTGCCGAAGTCAAACGCGTCGGGCCAATCAACGAAATCCCACCACTCCAGCGGTCCCAGGATTCCCGAGGCCGGATCCCGCCGGGCTTCAAACCAGTTGATCACCCCGCGGGTGCCGGGTAAGAGGGTGCGGACGAAAGCCGGATCGTCGCGCAGCATGAAGTAATCGTGGAGCATGTTGATCCAGAACAGCGAGAAAGGCGGAATGATCTGAGGCAACTCGCTCGGGAAGCGGCTTTGTGTAAGGCCTTCGGGGATTCGCGAGGCGTCAATCTGCTCGAGAGCATTGCGGACCAGCCGGTCGTCGGCTGTCAAATAGAGCGAAATGAGAGCCTGGATGCGGGTATCGCCGACGTACTGGAGTTGTTCGTAATAAGGACAATCCATGTAAGTCTCATGCGCACACAGTTGCGCCGTCCGCCACCCGATGTCCCACATTCTGGCGTGAATGGGATCGGGCGTCTCGAAGGACGCCACCGGCTTGAACGGGTAAGCGGTATACATGCCTTTCAGGTCGTGGACGGTGACCGGCTCGCCGGCTGTCTTGATCTGCAGCTGGAGATATCGGTAAGTCCTCCACCAGAGCGGGCGGAAAGTGCGCGGCTGGCCATCGAGGAGGAACACATCCCGGACTCCGCGCATGATTTTGCCGGTGATGTCGTTGCGGTTCCCCTTCTCCCACCTCTGTCGTCCTTCGACCAGTTTCCGGAGCGCTTCCGCGTACTTCAGCTCCAGCTCGGCGCCACGCCCGCCGGTCGCACGGATCACCGGATAGGCGGTTGTCAGATGGCCCTGATCGAAGAGAATCGTCACGTCCTTGTTGGCAGGAACCGAGAATGGAGCGCTCCCGGCCGGGAAAGCGGAGGAAGCGACATTCTCCGTCTGGCGGGCCAGTCTCTGGAGGCGCGTCTCGACGTAGAGCATCGGCGGAAGGGTGTTCTGCACCAGGAACCAGCGGGAGGGGCTGTCGCGTATGCCGCGAGGAGCGGCCACGGCTAGCGTTTCGACCTCAGTCCAGCCGGAGTCGTCAAAATCCGACGTCTCCCAACCCCACGGGTAGACCGACGCGTCCAGCTTCTCCTCAGGGCCGATAACGATGTAGGTCTGCAGATTATCTTCGGGCGGAGCTGGCGAGTAGGCCCTGTTCGGCAGTGTCTTCCATCCCGAGGGCGTGTTGACCAGGGATTCTCCCGCAGTGTTTCCCTGCAGCAGGAATCCGGTGCGGCTGGACATCTGGGCCTGAGGCGCGAGTTGGGCGAAATTCCAAACGACGGCAGCCAGCACGTTACGCCCGGCAACCAGGTGGGGCGCGAGGTCTACAGTCTCGAAGCGCCAGTGGTACAGGTCCCCGCGAGCCGGCCCCTGCGATACCAGGCTCCCGTTGACAAAGAGCTCATAACGGTTGTCCGCCGAGACATGAACAACAAAGGAAGCGGGCTTTTGCCCGAGCTCGAAGCTCTTCCGAAAATGGTAGACGCCGAAAGAGGACCGGGCGCCCGGATACGTGACCCAGCGGGCGGGCCAGGCTTTCTTTTGCAGCTCCGGCGAAACAGGCGAGGCGGCAAGCCCGAAAGTGGGCATGAGAATGGGGATGAACACAAGGATTACGGCCGGAAGGAGTCTTCGCATGGTCTTTTCCTCGCTGGTAAGGATACACGGGTTTGACCCGTTACTTACAGCCCGTTCGGCAACGTGTCGGATGGAATCACGTCTGCTAGGCCAGGCGGTTTCCTCCACGGCTTCTCATCGCCGGGTCAGGGAAGTGCCACCGGTAACCGCTCAGTTTTCTGCGAGCGAAGCGGCGGGCGCTTTTGGAGTTCATCATGCC
>JBHGBF010000132.1:0-14785 GCA_041946865.1 Acidobacteriota bacterium
CCGGGCTGCCGGACTCTGGAGAGTCCGGCCACGATAAAAGCCTGCCCGCACTTTCGAGCGTATTTCGGGAGCAGTCCGGCGGCGCATGGCCGCCGCACGTCGAGAAAGTGGCCGCCGAGGCCGCGGAGTTGCTTCAGAGATGCGTCAGTGGACCACGACCTGCTGAGGAACGGCGGACATGAATTTGAGCTGTTGCTGACCGAACAGCTCAAATCCGCAGATCGGGACGTTCGAACGCAGGCGCACAAAACCGCTGTCGTGTTCCCCAAACCCCGGCAGGTACTCGTTCAGCAGCCGCGCCCTCTTTTCCTGAGACCCCAGTTCGAAAAGCGTAATCCCCTGAGACACCCCGGCCCGGTCAAAGACCTCCAGGCTGACTTCAGCGGGGATTGACCAAGGATTGAGCGCCGTTACTCCCGTGAAAACATCCGTCGTCTGAGCCACATGCCCGAGGACGAACTCCCTTGCTCCTGCAGCTTGGAGGGGGAGAGAGGCCATGAAATTGCCGGCATTATCGCTGAAAGTCAAACAGCCCACGAGGGTCGGCTGTGACGTGTGGATTCTGACCCATCCCACCACGTCTTTCGTGAAGCCGAAAATCTCCTTGGCAGTCTTGCGGTATTGGACCCCGGGCGCGACACCGGGAACCGAGACCGACTTGACCAGCCCACCGGCCTCGTCGAACGCCTCGAATGTCAAGTCAGCGATCGATGCCCCGACGTTGACCACATCGAGGACCGTTTCGACTGCTGCGGAAGAGGCGAGCTGAGCGCCAAACAGCGTGTCGGCGGGAAGATCCAGATCCAGTCCCAGAAGCCCGGCCAGTGAGCCGCCGTCGGTGAACAGCTCCATGGCGAATACAGGCTTCAGGCTCCCGCTTTCCTGATCACGCGCTTCGATAGTGACATATCCCGTTTCGGATTTGCCGAAAAGCTGGGAAAAGGTCGGAGCGAGTGAGCCTCGGCGAGGAGCGACAAGCTCCTTCACGGTTGTTCCGGCCGGTTGGACCCAGGTCACGGCCACCCTGACCGGCTCGGGATTGGGATTCACTATAAACATGAAGGTCTCGCCGCTCCCCCCTGCCCTGATCTCAGGGAAGACGAGACGGGAAGCGGCAGCGTGCCCAAGCTGAGTGCCGTCCATCCGGGTCAGACCCGCATTGCCAAGGATCGTAAAGCCCAGGAGATCGGGCCTGTCCGCCGTGATCTCCACCCAGCCTTGCTGCAGGGGTCCAAACGCCTCGCTGAGGAGCAGGCTGGTCTGAGTCCAGGCCTTGATGTCTCTCTCGTGCGCGCTTCCTACCGCCTGTCCGGCATGATCGAAAGCCCGAAGCGCGACATGGGCCTGCTCCGCTGAGCAGTTGACCAGCGCCAGCCCGACAAACTCGTCGGGGCGCGTGGACAACACCGGCAAAATCAAGGGGAGAGCGGTCTTTGAGCTGAATTCGAGCGCTCCCAGGTCGGCTCGAGCCGTGCCGTCCGCGTTCCCGTCAACGATCCTTTGGTGAGAGGACGCGTCGAGCATGCTGAACGAAGCGTCTGGATCGCTCGCGTCAATGGCAGGAGAGGCGGCAGTCAGTGAAAAGTCATTCTCCGCCGCCGCGCAAAAAAGCGGGTCGGTGTTCACGTTCTGATTGGTTCCGGCGAAGGTTCCGTCGCCGATGATGTTGGTCCTCACGCCGTTTGACGGAGCCCCGGAGAGATCTCCCGTCGCATTCTCCCAGAGGATCGAGTTAACGAGCCGGAAATATGTCGGGTTCTCGATCCGCACACCTTCTCCCTGGTTCCTGACCACGGTCAGATTGCGCGCCGTCAGGCCAACCTGCCGTGCCCATATACCGTCGCCACCCGAAGCGTTCGCCGACCCGGTGATGAGGCTGTCGGCGATCTCGAGTTGCGAGGACTCGGTGCTGATCCCGGCCCCGTTGCCTTGAAACCAGCTGAAACCGACAAAGGCGTTTCCGTCAGTGAGGTGCAAACCAGCCGAGCTATTGTCGCGCAGCTGATTCCGGAAGAAACCGACCTGTGCGCCGGATGCCGCCCGGAGGCCGTAACGTGGGTGGTTCACGATCTCGCTGTCTTGGAGGAGAACGGTCGAGTCCGGGCCTGTCGCTTCCACCCCGTCGCCGTCTGTGCCGCTCGTGTCCTTAATTATGGCGCGCTTCACAAGAGCGACGGTATTGACCAGGCGAAGCCCGGTGATCGAGTTCTTGTCAATTGTTGAATCGAAAAGGCTGACGAAGGAGTCAGCGGCGGAAAAACCGGGGTTCAGATTGCCGCTGAAAACGCTCCGCTGAACCAGCGCTGCCGAGCCGGTCATTAAAAGCCCTTCTTCAGCACTTTTGCTGATGGTGGTTCGGTCGACATTCAGCCGGCTGTAATTCGCGACCAGACCTGCTTTGGAGGTCTGTGAGATCGAGCTATCGACAAGCGTAAACCGGCTGTTGTCAAACCACATCCCATACCGCGACTCCTGGACCGAGGTGTTGAGGATGCGACCAGAGGATCCTGCGGACAGAAACCCGGCAGCTCCCTTCTGCAACCGAAGGCCGGCGATCGTGATTTCTTTGACGCCGATCGCGGTCACGCCGATCTCACCGTCGGCCGCCGTAATCACGGGCGTTTGGCCGGCTCGTCCACGCAAAGTAAGCCCGTGAAGCGGCACTCCGTCCTGGTTGGCATTGAGGCTCAGCTCTTCGGCGTAACCGGCGCTGTCCTGTACTTCCAGGGTGCTGCCCGGGCGCGCAGCCATCAGAGCCTCCTTGATCGTTGTGTAATCCGCAGTTGCGGACTGAGAGACCTTAAGCAGCCGAGCAGTGTCCGGGACTGGAAACGCTCCCCAATACCGGGCACTCAGAGGAGACGACAAGGGCGCCGTGAACTGGACATATCCTTCAAACGTCCCGTAATTCACGGGGGCTACCACTTGTGTGGTCACAACGAACGAGCCCGACTCGCCAGGTGCGAGGGTGACCGCCGGGGGAAAAACCGTGACGAGCGCCGAAGGATGAGGCTGGGTTTCAACCAGGTCGGCTGAAACAGTCTGAGTCGCGCTGGTGCTAAGATTCCGGACCTCCAGAGTTCTGGTCAGCTCCTGGCCGGCGGCCTCTTCGATTGCCCCGAAGCTCGCGCTGACCGGCTTTACCATGATGGTAGCGGCAGCTGCCTGCTCGACATCGATTCGACCGTTCCCGGCATGGATCACAGATGCCGGCTTGCCCTCCCAGGTTGGGACATGCGCGGCCGTATTCACAAGGCTTGATTTCAGCGCCTCAGGTGTCCAGCTCGGGTGCAGTTGGAGAATCAGTGCGGCAGCGCCGGAAAGGACGGGGGTGGAATAGCTGGTGCCGCTCGGACAGGTGCTGTATCCGGACGCGCCTGCAGCAGCCAGAATCCCTTGTCCCGGAGCAACCAGATCCGGCTTCAGGTCGAGGGAGACATTCGGTCCCCGGGATGTGAAGGAAGCGAGAAGGTCACTCTGAGTGTAGAACTGGTACATTCTGTTATCCGGATGGATCGTGACTGTCACTGAGTGGGAGGCCAGGAAGTCCTGCAGCATCTCGCCGGGCGCCTTTTCGATCATGACAGCCGGCCGCGACGGGTCGACCTCGAGCATGATCCAGGGAATGCCCGGTTCATTCTGGTAGACGACCATCCCTAGAGCGCCCGCATTGGCGGCGTTCTTCGCTTTTTCCGAGAACCGGCAGCCTCCGCGGCGTATGAGAGCCATCTTGCCGTTCAGGCTTCCGGCCGGCAGGGGCAGGCAACACTGGGCGCTGGCATCGTAGTTGACAATTGAAGCGACCGGGTAAGGTCCGAAATCGGTCTTGATGCTTTGCCCGTCAGCGAGGACATAGCGCACGAGGCCAAGCGAGGCCGGGAAGCCCGCGTCGTCCGAAGCGAAGCTCAGCCCGGTGGCGAAGTACCGGTCGTGAAGCGTGGCCCCCACCGTCAACGCCGCGGGGCTGGTCCCCGGGGAATGGATAGTGCCCGGATACGGCCCGTCGTTCCCGGCCGGCACGCAGACCAGAACGCCTGCCTCGGTGGCGGCTTCAATGGCCTGGTCCAAGGGATCGTCGGCCGGCATGGAGACCGCCGTGTTTCCGACACTCAGGTTGACGATGTCCATCTCGTCCTCAACTGCATCACTGAGCGCAGCGATAAGCCCGGCGCTCAGGGCACTCTCGTTTACGCCGGGCTTTCCGAAGACCTTATAGTTGCCCAGGTAGGCTTTCGGGGCCATACCCGATATCGGCACATAAGGAGTCGTGACCCAGACGCCGGCCGCGATGCTTGCGACCTGCGTCCCGTGGCCCCATTCGTCCTGGGGGCTGTGCAAGTCCTGAGGCGCGTAGCCGTATTCAGGCCTGACGTAATCGCGAGCTACGATGATCTTGCCGCTGGTAAAGGCGGCGAACTCGAGCGGGCGCGGAAATCCAAGCGGAGGGGCCAGGCTCGTGTCCGTCAGCATGGGATGGGTGTGGGTCAGCCCCGTATCGATCACTGCAATCCTGACGCCGGTGCCGGCGGCATTGAGGCCTCCGAGCAAACCCCAGACGCTGGTGGCGCCAACCAGCGAGGGCGTTGTATCCATTTCCACCCGGTACCTCGAGTTTGGGTAAACGGCTCGTACGGAAGGGTGCCGGCGCAGCTCCCGCAGGCCATCAGCGCCGCAGCGCACCACCAGCATGTTGACCAGAAAAGTCCGGGTAGAAAGGACTTCAATGCCCGACGGCGCCAGGCGCGAGGCGGAAACGCCGCCGCCGGGTCCCGGGCCGAGCCTGGTTCCCGCCAGGTCGGCGATCGTCTGCTTCTGCGAGGACTCGAGCCTGCTCCGGTAGGCGGCCGCAAATGGAGCCGAGAGCAACTCGCGCCGAAGGGAAACGGGAGCGTCAGGCGGCGCCGATTTGAGCACCTTTTGGACAACCGAAGGTTCTTTCAGGAAAACAACGTAAGTGTCGTTCTCAGCAGCGGGGAAAGCGTGGGGTTCAATCAGGAGGAAACAGGAGGCGACCAGAAGCCAAGTGCGCATGAGTCTTCCCGGGGCGAGAGTATAAATCGCGTCTGCAGGGAAACCAAAGCGATTTCGCCATCAGGTTTCTCCGCTTCTCGCCGTTTTCCGCCATTCCGGAGCGCGTCAGACAGCGCTTCAAACCCGAAATGTCTCCCAGAATCAAAGGATTATCGCTTCGGCACGATTTTTGCTATGGAATTCGTCCAGAAGGCCCGCAATCGGGGCTTCATGAAAGTCAAACGGAGAGGGAAGGGACCATGAAGGAACTTGCCACCGGGGAAACTGAGACCGCAGGATCATTGGATCCGAGAGGTGACTGGACGCTGCGAACCGCGATGACCGCTACCGGTCCGTTGGACAGGGCTTCGTTTCTTCAAGCAGCACAAGAGGAGTTCCACCGGGCCCGGACCTACCGCCTCGCCTTTGGAGTCGCACTGATGAGGATAGATTCCTTTAACACGCTGCGGGTTGACCTGGGCGAGGAGGCCTGCCGCGAGATGGTTGAAACGATCGCCTCCATGTGCCTCACGAATCTCAGAAGAAGCGATATCTTCGGGCAGATTGGACCGTCGTACTTTGCAGTTCTCTGTCCCTGCACTCCGATGGCGAATGTGGCGAGAATGTGCGAGAGACTGCGCCGGACACTCGCCGATTTTCGCCTCGTTTCGAGCGGCGCAGACGTGCGTGTCACGGCGAGTTTCGGGGTGACCGATCTGGAGCCCGAGGACCGGGACTTCAAGGATATGCTCCGCCGGGCGGCGCAGGCGCTGCGCCAGGCAAATCTGGCGGGCGGAAACCAGGTGTGCTGGTAGACTCCGGAACCGGGCAACAGAATTAACGAGCATAGCATGGACCACCCTCTCAGGCTTCGATTGCTTCCTCCGATTCCCGGCACGGGCGTCGAATGCCTTTTCCGTCCGCTTGACAATCCTGTGCATAGCGGGGACAATCTGGACAATCCATTGAGGGGGTCAGAGTCGGGGGACGGCAGGTTCATGGCGCTCTGCTTAGTTGTTGAAGATGAGCTGCACAATCGACAGCTGCTGGAAGCGCTCCTTCGGGAGCGGGGATACGAAGTCATCCTCGCCGAAGACGGACAGACGGGTTTGGCCGCCTGCCGCAACTATCGGCCGGAAGTCGTTGTACTGGACCTCGGTTTGCCCGACATCGACGGGCTCGAACTGCTTCCCCAACTCCTCAGCGCATCTCCGCTGACTCGAATCGTGGTTCAGACCGGTCGCGAGTCCGTGCGGGCCGCGGTGTCGGCTCTGCGGGCGGGCGCCCGTCATTACCTGGTCAAGCCATGGGACCGGGATGAGCTCTTACTGGTCCTTCAAAGGGAAAGCGAAGCGGTTTCGTTCGAACAGTTGCACGACCGCGAAGAGCCGACTCGGATGATGTGGGGCACGAACCGGCGGATGCTCGAGCTGAGGAACTCGCTGGCAAGGCTGGCCCAATCGCCTCTTACGCCGGTTCTTATCGAGGGGAAGACCGGAAGCGGCAAGGGAATGGTCGCGCGCCAGCTACATGAAGCCAGCTGCCCATCCGGCCCGTTTGTCACGCTGAACTGCGCTGCCGTGCCCAGCGAGTTGCTGGAGAGTGAATTGTTCGGCCACGAGAAAGGCGCGTTTACCGGCGCAGAATTCCGGCGCCGCGGCCTCGCGGAGCTGGCGCACGGTGGAACCCTTTTTCTTGACGAAATCGCGGACATGCCCCTTCCCCTGCAAACCAAACTGCTCAGGTTTCTCGAGGATCGGACCATTCGACGTGTGGGAGGCGAGAACGAAATTCGGGTGAAGTGCCGGATCGTCGCTGCAACTCTGCACGATCTGGACACCTGCGTGGCAGACGGTCGCTTTCGGCAGGATCTGTATTACCGGGTGGCGGTGGTCAGGCTTCGTATCCCGGCGCTCACCGAACGGAAAGAAGATTTGCTGCCCTTGGCTTATCGCCTGCTGGAGCAGATTGCGAAGACCACCGGTCAGGTTCCAAAGGCGCTGACCCCGGGCGCTGAGCGGGCCCTGCTCAACCACGAGTGGCCGGGGAATGTACGGGAACTGCGGAACCGACTGGAGCGAGCCCTGGTTCTCGGCCAGCGCCCTCGAATAGATGTCGAAGATCTCGATCTCTATCCTCGTTCGGTCGCCGTCCCGACGGTTCCTCCGAGCAGCTCACCCGAGCAAATGGATGATCCGGACATCATCCGCCGAGCGTTGACTGAGACCCGGTGGAATGTGGCGAAAACCGCACGTCGATTAGGGGTCGAGCGGCACTGGCTGCGCTATCGGATGGAGAAGTACGGGCTGATGAAGCCGCTCAAGGGTTGAACGCCTTTCGAAAGAGCGTTTAAAGGCGGCGGTTGAGTGGCGCGCTGCCTGCTTTTCAAGACCCGCCGGACCTCGGCTTCCGGGAGTTTTCGGTGCGAAAGGCGCCGCTCAATTGCTGTATTGGAGCACCCCACGGCGAGGGGAGCATCAGAAAGGTGATTCCGAGGCATTCTCAACGGGGATGCGTGTAAGTCCGGCTTTCCAGGCAGTTGAGATACTTCTGTGGAAATCGAGTCGGTTCAGAGCACGGCAGACATCCTGGTAGTCGACGATCATCCGGAAAACCTCGAGCTTCTGGTGAACATGCTCAAGGAGGAAGGTTACAAGGCAAGGCCCGTCCCCGGTGGTCTCCTTGCTTTGAAGGCGGCCCAAAGAGTGCCGCCCGACCTGATCCTGCTCGATATCAACATGCCGGACCTTGATGGCTATGAAGTCTGCCGGCGCCTGAAGGCCGACGATCGCCTCAAGGACATCCCGGTTATCTTCCTCAGCGCGTTAGGCGAGACGACTGACAAACTGAGAGGTTTCTGGGTTGGCGCCGTCGACTATGTGACGAAGCCCTTCGAGCTGGAGGAGGTGAGGGCGCGCGTCGCGACTCACCTGAAGATTCGCCGGCTGCAGTCGCAGCTGGCGGTCTACGCCTCACGGCTGGAAGTCTATAACCAGCGGTTGGAGCAACTGGTCGAGGCAAAGGTCAAGGAAATCTCTGAATCACAGATGGCGACGATTTTCGCCTTGGCGCGCCTGGCCGAGTCACGGGATTTGGAAACCGGCAAGCATGTCGAGCGAACGCGCACATTCTGCTGTTACCTCGCCCAACGGCTGCGCGAGAACCCAGAGTATAAACAAGTCATCGACGAATCCTTCGTCAAGAACATCTTTCACGCCAGCCCGTTGCACGACATTGGAAAAGTGGGGATTCGCGACGCGTTGCTCCTGAAGCCGGGCAAGTACACGCCGGCAGAGTTCGACGAAATGAAGAAGCATACCCTGATCGGCGCCGCCACGCTCGAGGATGTCTGGCAGAAATACCCGAATAACCGGTTTCTGGCCATCGGGATCGAGATCGCCAGGCATCACCACGAGAAATGGGATGGCACAGGCTACCCGTCCCGGCTCTCCGGGCCTCAGATCCCGGTCAGCGCCCGGATCATGGCGTTGTCGGATGTATACGACGCCCTGCGTTCGCGGCGAGTCTACAAGCCGCCGTTCTCGCACGAAGAGAGCTGCGAGATCATCCGCCGCGGAGCAAGCCGGCATTTTGACCCGGCTGTTGTTGAGGCTTTTGTGGAAGTGGAGAGCGAGTTTCGACTGCTGAGAGACCAGATGGACTGAGCCGACTCCATGAAAGAAGAACCACGCGCACCAGACATCCTCGTTGTCGACGATACCCCGGCGAACCTGGACTTGCTGGCGGCCATGCTCCGGGGCAAGGGATACAAAGTGCGCCCGGTTCCAGCTGGGCGCCTGGCCCTCAGAGCAGCGGCCAGCTCCCCGCCGGATCTGATCCTGCTGGACATTAACATGCCGGACATGAGTGGCTACGAGGTCTGCCGCAGGCTGAAAAGCGATGACCGCCTGAAAGACATCCCGGTCATCTTCATCAGCGCCTTGCAGGAGGCGATGGACAAAGTCAGTGCTTTTTCCAGCGGCGGTGTCGATTATGTGACCAAGCCCTTTCAGTTCGAGGAGGTCGAAGCGCGAGTCGGAACTCACCTCCGCATCCGACGGCTCCAGTCCGAGCTTCAAGAACAGAACAGCCGGCTTGAGGCCAGCCTGACCGAATTGAGGAAACTCGAGGAACTGAGGAATAACCTGACGGACATGATCGTGCATGACATGCGGTCGCCGCTGACCGGCCTGACCGGTTTCCTCGATCTTTGCCTGGACGCGAGCGACCTGTCGGAAAAGGCCAAGAACTGGCTGAACGCCGCCAAAGAGGCCGCAACAGTCTTGATGGAAATGGCCAACACCCTGCTGGACGTCAGCCGCATGGAGGCGGGCGAGATGCCTCTGGCGCTCGCTTCCTGCGACCTGAGAGGATTGGCCGAGCTGGCGGTCGACTCTATGCGCATCATGGCCGAGCAGAAGGACATCGCCGTACGCATCATCGGCGAATCCGTAGCGTTGCCCTGCGATCAGGACCTTATTCGCCGCGTGATCCTCAACCTGCTCCAGAATGCTTTGAAATACACTCCCCGAAGGGGAGCGGTGGAGATCGTGCTCAGCCGGACCGCCGAGGGGGCCAGCGTGAAGGTTTCGGACACCGGCTGCGGGATCCCGCCCGAGTATCACGAGAAGATCTTCGAGAAGTTCGGGCAAGTGGCGGCGAGGAAAGCCCGTCACTCGTCCGGGCTCGGCCTGGCTTTTTGCCGTCTGGCTGTCCAGGCTCACAACGGACAGATCGGCGTCGTGAGCGAGCCCGGCAAAGGCAGCACCTTCTGGTTCACGCTCCCCGCTTAGTGTAAACCAGTCCACGCAGCGCACCGGGAGTCTCAGTTTTTCTCCATTCTCCCTGCCTGGGCTCTCCGCTTTTCACCACCTTCGCTCTGGATTTCCGGCCTTCCTGGTCTGGTCCTCCCGGCCCTCAAGCCCTCGTCCTTGCTGGGTTTCGGCGTCACGATCCGGCGTCGCTAACCGTTTGGCATGGCCCATGCCGTGTCAGCCGGCATGCGCAAACGAGTTTTGCTTCCAAGCGTCTTCCTGTTGCACACCCTGTTCGCCACCGCCGTCGCCGACTCGGCCGAGTCGTCGCCGCCGCCCGAATATGCGATGAACACCGTCCCGCTGAAGAGCGGCTACACGTTCAAAGTAAACGCCTTGTGGGTAAACCTGAACACGTCGGTATGGGATCCCCGGAAGCGGACCAGTGTCGATAATCTGACCAGGGAAGACTTTGTGTTGAGTGAGGACGGCGTACCCCAGACAGTCAGTGACTGCATCGCCTCAGAGTCTTCCTTTCACCTCCTGATGCTGCTCGATGTCAGTGCCAGCACCACCTCTTTTATCGATCTTCTCCGGCAAGCCGTGCTTCGCTTCAGCGACCAGTTAAAGCCGACCGACCGTGTGGCGATCATGACCTTCAGCACTCGAGCCGTGATGGTTCAGTCCTTCACCAGCGATCGGGCCAAGATCAGGCAGGCCGTGCGCTCAATCAGACCGGATGGGGCGACGGCTTTTTACGATGCGCTAAGCCTGGCGCTTCGGACTGTGGGAGAAATTCCGGGGAGGAAGGCGATAGTTGTCTTCAGTGATGGGGTTGACAACCGGATGGTCGCGCCCGGCGACGGCTCTTGGACGAGTTTCCCGGAGCTGCAGCAGAAGATTCGAGAGCAGGACGCTTTGGTCTACACCATCTTCCTGACCAGTGAGCGCGACCGCGGTGACCATCTGGTGGAGCGAGCCAGCCAAGAAATGCAAATGATCGCCGCAGACAGCGGGGCTCGCATGTACCGCCCTGAGAAGCCCTCGGAATTGTCCGCGGCCTATGCCGAGGTCGTGAACGATCTTCGTCACATTTACACTCTGAAATACACACCGGCCGACACCCAGGCGCACGGCTGGCGGCGGCTTGCGGTGCAAGTCAAAGGTCGTGAAGGTCTTCTTGTCCGCAGCCGCGCCGGCTATTACCTGGACTAAAGTGGGGTCTCAAGGTTACGGGTTACCGGTTGCCGGTTACCCGTTACCGGTTACCAGTTACCGGTTACCAGTTACCGGTTACCAGTTACCGGTTACCGGTTACCGGTTGCCCGTTACCCGTTACCAGAAGGCCGCAGCCTCAACGGCCCAGGGCAGGTTCGCTCGGCTCGAAAACGCGGCGCTGGCGGCCCGTTTTCCGATTACTTCAACAGTCTGTTTATCTGGGTGAGGACCACTTGCTGGGCCCGAGTGTTCAGGAGGTAGACGAACCGGCCTTCAAAAGCACGCGCATGGTCAAAGAAATCGGAGTAAATGGCGACCAGCGTTTCATCGGGCGTTTCGGCCGCTTTTCTGAGACCCGTCGCCAGAACAGAGGACCAGGTTTGCATGGCGATCTCGGGCATCGCGTAGAGGGCCTTGGTACCGAGGAAACGGCTGATTGCGTTCGAAAACGACTGGGTAAGAAGCTCGGCGATCTGTTTCAAGGCAAATTGCGCGGTAAAGTCAAGCTCCCAGCCAATCGGAGTAACGGTCGAATGAGTCATTTCCCGGACCATCGCCTGGGCATGCACCCGGCGCATGATGATCACCATCGTGGCTGGTATGTCACCCAGAATGCTCATGTATAGCGCCACGGCGAAAGAATCGGGCACGTCGAGGAAGCTCTTCAGGACCCCGACGTCGGCGTAGATCAGTTTGGGAACTGAGACGCGGCAGTCGCGATGAAGCAGGTCGGCAAGGCGTGAGGCTGCCTGTCCAGAGCCAATGTTGACGACCTCTTTCAGCGCATCGATTTGGTACTCTGTCAGCATCTGTTCCAGTTCCACTCGTGCTTCCCCCAAAAGCCAGACCGGTTGCGGTCCTGAAGCGCCTGTGCTTACCTTGACTGACGCAACAAACGGGTGACCTCCTCTTTCAGTTGTTCCGCGGTAAAAGGTTTGGAAAGCAGGCCGGCATTGCCTTTGTCTTGGACCTTAAGGCGCAGCTCCCGATGGTCCAGGGAAGTAACCAGCAGTATCCTGGCCTCCGGAAATGTCTCCCAGATCGCCTGGCTGGCTGTAATCCCGTCCATTTGCGGCATGGTGACATCCATGGTGACAAGGTCGGGAAGCAGTTTCGCGTACAACTCAACGGCCTGACGTCCATCTTCCGCCTCACCCGCAATCTCAAACCCCGCTCCCATGAGCTGAGTCTTGAGTAAGCTGCGGGTCAGGCGGGAATCATCTACGATCAGAATCCTGTGCATCCGTCAACTCCGGCAGCCGGTAGACTCTGCGAAGAATGGCCTTGACTCTCATCAGCATCTCTCGCGGAGAAAAGGGCTTAATCATATAGTCATCAGTTCCGGCCTCGAAACCGCGCAGCCGGTCTTCAACCTCGGTGCGTTGGGACAGAATCAAAATCGGGATCGCAGCGGTATCCGGATCATGTCGCAGGGTGCGGATCAGACTGAGGCCGTCCATGCCGGGCATCACGACGTCGGTCACAATGAGATGCGGTTTCTCCACCCGTATCAATTCCAGTGCTTCCTCGGCGCTGAGCGCAGTTCGCACGGCGAACTGATTTCGAAGCAGCAGCATGATGGCGCCTTCGAAGGCGTGAACGTCATCGTCCACCAAAAGAAGCCTGATCTGCCCGAGCTCCGAAACTACCTCGCGGGTCTGGTTGCTCGCGGCCCATGAAGGCCTGCCCGTCGCGTCTGGGGCGGAGGCCGGGGACGCTCGAAGACTTGCGCCACAGAAAGGACAGGCCAGCCATGTCGCTGTCACAGTCGCTGAGCAGGACGGACACGTGGCCGTCTTGGCGGCTGGTCGGGGAGAGAGGGAAAGGACCCGCTCGATCTCCTCGAACGTCGTTACTCCTTGTCTGAGCTTGGCGAGCGCGTCCTGGGCCATCGGGCGCATCTGAGGGCCGGCCGCTTCCAGAAGATGGGCCTCCGAGGCGCCCTCCGTCCTGATCACCTCCCCAATCTCCGGCGTCACGGTGAGCAGCTCATAGACGCCGATACGACCGCGATAACCGGAGTTGCCGCACTCGCGGCAGCCCTTCCCCCGGTAAAGAACAAAGTCCAGCGGTTGGCCGAACCGTGCTTCAAACTTCTTCACTTCGTTCGACGTGGGCTCGTGCGCGACGCGGCATTGCTCGCATATTCGTCGCAGGAGACGCTGTGCAAGAACCGCGGACAGGGCGGAAGCCAGCAGCGACCGGTCTATGTCGAGATCCAGAAGCCGAGCGATCGTAGCCACCGCGCTGTTGGTGTGAAGAGTACTGAATACCAGGTGACCCGTCATGGCGGCTCGCAGTGCGATCTCGGCTGTTTCGGCATCCCGTATCTCGCCGACGAAGACCACGTTCGGGTCCTGGCGCAGAATCGAACGCAAGGACTTCGCAAAGGTCAGGCCGGCCTTCTCGTGAATCTGGACCTGGTTGATGCCGGGCAGGACGTATTCAATCGGGTCCTCCACGGTCACGATGTTCAGTTTCCGCCTGGCGACAATATTGAGCAGGCTATAAAGCGTTGTCGTCTTGCCGGAGCCCGTCGGCCCGCAGACCAGGAGCATGCCTTGGGGCTGCCCTATGATCTCACTCACCTTCGCCAGGGTGTCGGGCAAAAGACCCAGCTGCCCGATCGTGGGCGTGGTCTCGGCGCCATCCAGAATCCGGATGACGATCTTTTCGCCGTACTGAGTAGGCAGTGTGGAGACTCGCAGGTCAACCGTGCGGCCCGCCACCCGCAACTTGATCTTGCCGTCCTGCGGCACGCGCCGTTCTGCGATGTCCAGACCGCCCATGATCTTCAGCCGGGAAGTGAGCGCCGGCATGATCCAGGTCGGGATCCGCATGGACTCGGTCAAGACTCCGTCTATCCGCTGCCTGATCACTGCTCCAGTATCCTGCGGCTCGATGTGAATGTCGCTCGCACGTTTGGTGATGCCTTGGTGAAGGATGGAATTGACAACCTGTATGACCGCGGCTGAAGAGCTCTTTCGCTTCAGGTCTTGAACGTTCTCCTCGCCGGCGGACGTCCCTTGGGTGAGGACCTGCATCATTTCATTGGGACTCAGGTCCTTGGCAAAGTCATTGATCGATTCATCGACGTTGTAATAGCGATGGATCGCATCTTCTATCTGGCCTGCCGAGGCCGCGCAGACGCAGATCTTTTTGCAGCTGACGAAGCTGGCCAGGTCGATCGCTTCCATGTCCAACGGATCTCTCATGGCCACCGACAGTTCCTCGCCCTCCAGCTTCAACGGAATCAGTTTCTTCTGGCTGGCAAGCGTCAGGGGGATCAACGACAAGGCTACGGGGTCGGCGGGAATCCGGTCGAGATCGACATACGGTACTCCACACTGCATCGCCAGCGCCTTCGCGATGTCTTCCTCGTTGGCGAGGGCGAGGCGTATTAAGGTATCGGCGAGCGATTCACCCGGTCTGTTTCGATTCTCAGCCAGGGCGATCTCAAGCTCACCGCGATCAATGACGCCCGCCCGGACAAAGATCTCACCGGTCATTGGCAACCCCTCAAAATCGTTGGAGGATAACAGAGCGAAGCCGGCCCGTGCAATGGAGATGATTGCCCCCCCTAATCCGTGGATAAGGGAGGGGTGCAGACGCCGTGATCGGGCGCAGGCGGTTTTGCAAGGCGTAAAGTCGATGCCGTCGCCTCCTCGCAGTCCCAAGCTCCATGCGGCTTGATACCGAAAATCCGGTCTGCAAATCCGTGGATAAGCACAGCGCCTCCAACCGTTGTGCCAATCAACCGAACAGAGCCTGGAGCGCAGCGCTTTCCAGCGGAGCGACCCGGC